>JBEKSZ010000102.1:0-19859 GCA_049516615.1 Candidatus Acidiferrum sp.
CCCTGTTCGAATGCGGGCCGGATAAATTTTCAAACGCTTGGTGCATTGTGCGCGGAAGTTTTTGGCCCGTCAATGAGACTGGCTGTGCATCGCAGCGGAAAACGTTGCAAAAGTATTTTTGTGCTTGCAAAAATTATTTGTCATGGCCGGCCCAGGTGTCCATCCCCCGGGAAGCGTTCGCCGGCAAGAAAAAAGGGACGCAGCACGCTGCGTCCCTTGCGACTGAAAACCAAATCTCCGCGAGCTATTCCACGTTTTCTTTTTCGACGTGTACCCTGACGGTGGCGTTGATGTCGCGGAAGACCTTGATGGTCACGGTGTAGTCGCCCAGCGCCTTGATGGGCTCGGCGATATGAATCTGCCGCTTGTCCACTTTGAAGTTCTGGGCTGCGAGCGCTTCGGAGATGTCGCCGCTCGTGACCGAGCCGAACATCTGCTCGTTTTCCCCGGTCTTGCGCTTAAAGTTCAGGGCCACGTCATTCAGCAAAGCCACTTGCTTTTGCGCGGTCTCCAGTTCCGTGGCGGTTTTCTTTGCCAGAGAGGTCCGGATGCGCTCCAGCGCTTTCATATTGCCACTGGTGGCTTCGATAGCCATTTTGCGAGGCAGCAAAAAATTGCGGGCGTAACCGGGTTTGACGGTGACGATGTCCCCGCGGTGCCCGAGTTTTTCGATGTCTTCCTGAAGAATGATTTCCATGATTATTCTCTGGCTCCTTATCCTTCCGCCTTCACGGTTTCAACGGCTTTCGCTGCTTCCGCCGGTTTTGCGCTTTCGCCGGGCTTGGCCGCATCAACCGCCTTGGCGGCCTCAACAGGTTTCGCGGCTTCCGCGGCTTTGTGCGCGTCAGCGCCCGCCACGACCGCGCGGGGCTGCTGTGTTCCGCTGGCGCTGCCGGCAAAGGGCAGCAAAGCGATGTTGCGCGCGCGTTTGATGGCCACACCCAGCCAGCGCTGGTGGCGCGAACATACGCCGGTCATGCGGCGCGGGAGAATTTTGCCGCGCTCCTGCACGAACTGCGACAGAATATCCGCACGCTTGTAATCGATCAGGTCCATTTTTTCCACGCAGAACTTGCAGACCTTTTTCTTGCGGAAATACTGCCGCTTGCCGCGGCGTGGTCCTCCCGGACCGCCGCCAGGGCCGCCGGGACCGCCCGGTCCCCCGTCTCGGCGCGGACCACCGTGTCCGCCTCCCGGCCCGCCTTCGCGTCGCGGACCGCTGTGACCGCCACCGCCCGAATGCCCGCCTGTTTGCGGCGGGGCGCTCGGCGCTGCTGCTTGTTTCGTTTCCTCTGCCATACCTTCCACCCTTTCGATTTCCCTGGCACCGCCAATCATGGCGGTGCTTTCACTCAAGACCTTCGTAAGTCCAGGCGGGCTCTAGCCGGCTCAAACTGCGCTTCAGCCCACCGTCTCCACATGCCGCTCTGGGGCACGCTCGGAATGCCGCGGGGCGTGATCCTGCGCACCGCCGGATGCCGGCGCCGTCGTCGCACGCCGCGGGCGACGGGCGGCGCGCTTCTCGCGACGGTCTCCCAACTTCTTCTGCAGCTTCAAATCTTCGTCAAGACGAATGGTCAGATATTTGATCACCACGTCCTGCACGCGCAGCCGGCGCTCGAGTTCGGCCATCAGCTCGCCGTGCGAGGTGCGAATCTGCTGGTACACGTAAATTCCTTCGCGGTGCTTGGCGACCTTGTAGGCCAGCTTGCGCGTGCCCCAATGCTCGGTCTTCTCGATCTTCGCGCCTTTTTCCGCGCAGGTGTGCTCGATGCCGCTGATCACTTTCTTGATGTCCTCTTCCGGAGTCGCCGGACGAGCGATAAAAATCAAATCGTACAATCGTTCCTGTTCCATGTGACCTCTTCTCTGTCTTTCGCCGGGTGCGAAACCCGGAAACCCTGTTACTTGCCCTCGTCCGCCTCGGCCGGTTCCGACGGCTTCTTGCGGTTGTACTTGTTCATGGCCGCCGCAAAACCCAGCCGTAAAATCATTTCCACCGCATCGCCGGCTTCGGCCACCATCTCGGACGCCACTTCGAGCTCCGCCTTCTTCATCGCTCGCAGCACGTAAGCCTTCAAATCCTCGACCGGGTGATCCGGCCCACAACCGAGCCGCAATCGCGGAAAGCCGTGCGTTGCTATGCTGCTGGCCACGGACTTGGCCCCGTTGTGGGTCCCCGGCCGGCCGTGTTCGCCGATGCGAATGATGCTCCAGGGCAGATCCCGCTCGTCAAACATCACCAGTAAATCCGCGGGCTGCAACTCGTACCTGCCGAGCAGCTCCTTTACCGAGATGCCGCTCAGATTCATGTACGTCTGCGGCTTGGCCAGCAGTATTTCCTCGCCGCCGAGCTTGCCGCGCCCTACGAGGGCTTTGCCTTCCGGACGCGTTACGCGAATCCCGCTGCGCCTGGCCAGCTCGTCGACGGCCATGAAACCCAGATTGTGCGGCGTCCACTGATATTCCGGGTCCGGATTCCCAAGTCCGACGATGAGCCGCATAATCTTTTCCGCTGGCGCCGGCGTAGTTCGCGCGCCGGCCTGCTTCCATGAATAAGGCTACTTCTTTTTCTTGTCGTCCTTCTCGGCGCCTTTTTCCGCCTTGCCGCCGGCTTCCGCAGTGGCTTCGCCTTCCTCGTCCTTCTTGCCCTTTTTGATGACTTCGGGTTCGGCCGGGGTGGTTGCCGCTGCGGCCACATCCGCGGGCTTCTCTTCTTCAACGCGCAGAGCCACCACGTGCGCGAGGACGCGCTCGGGCTCGGTAATCAATTTCATCTTGGCCGTGTCAATAGGCAGTTCGCTCGCGCGCAACGCGCCGTTCAGCGCCAGGTTGCTCACATCCATGCGGAACTCCGTGGGAATTTCCGCCGGCAAGCACTCAATTTCCACTTCCCGGGTGACCACTTCGAACACGCCGCCTTCGACCTTCACGCCCTTCGGTTCGCCGAACGTGTGCACGGGAACCTTGACGCGCATGCGCACGTCCATGGCGATGCGCAGCAGGTCCACGTGGAGCAGTTTTCCACTGACCGGATCCACCTGCCAGTCCTTCAAAATCGCCGGTTCGTGTTTGCCGCCGAGATCCACCTGAAACAAGGTGTTGTGTCCACTCTCTGAGCGCAGAATCGCCCCCACTTGCTTGGCGTTCACCGCCAGCGAAATCGCCTGGCCTTTGCCGCCGTAGAGTGTCGCCGGCAATTTCCCGGTTGCCCGCAACCGCCGCGCTTCATTCTTGCCGCGCAGTTCGCGCGCCGCGCCTTCCACTACAATTTTTTCTGCCTGAGCCATGTCCTGTTTCCTTCCCGTCCTGAAACTGTAAAGCCAGAATTTGCCAACCAAAAAGAATCTTTCGAGCGCGGCGAGGGATGTGCTCTCTCTCGCGAGCCCCGCCCGGTCCTTAAATAAACAGCTCGCTGATCGAAGTCTCCTCGTGAATCGAACGAATGCCCCGCGCCAGCAATTCCGCCACGCTGAGCACGGTGATCTTGCCCATCTTCTTTCCCGCTTCGCTGAGCGGTACCGAATCGGTTGCCACCACTTCCTTGATCTGCGACTTCGCGATGCGCTCAACTGCCGGACCCGACAGGACGGCGTGGGTACAAGCCGCAAACACCTGGGTGGCGCCTTCATTGAGCAGGGCTTCGGCGGTCTTCACCAGCGTGCCCGCGGTATCGATAATGTCGTCCACAATCAGCGCGCTGCGGCCTTTAATGTCGCCGATCAAATTCATCACTTCGCTGACGTCGATATCCACACGCCGCTTGTCCACGATGGCCAGCGGCACGCCCAGCTTTTTCGCAAAAAATCTCGCCCGCTCCACACCGCCCGCATCGGGAGATACTACCGTCAGGTTCGGCAGATCCTTGTGCTTGAAATATTCGACCAGCACCGGCGAAGCAAACAGGTGATCGACGGGCACGTCGAAATATCCCTGAATCTGCGGCGCGTGCAAATCGAGCGTCAGCGCCCGGCTCGCTCCCGCGGTTTCCAGCAAATCCGCCACCAGCTTTGCGGAGATCGGAACGCGCGGCTTGTCTTTGCGATCCTGCCGCGCATAGCAGTAATACGGCAGCACCGCGGTGATTCGCCACGCCGACGCGCGCTTGAACGCGTCGATCATCAGCAGCAATTCGAGCAGGTGGTTGTCCACCGGATAATGACAGGGCTGCACCACAAACACGTCCGCGCCCCGCACATTCTCCAAAATCTGAAAATGAATCTCGCCGTCGCTGAAACGGCCGAGCTTGGCTTTGCCGATCTCCACATCCAAATGCTTGCAAATGCTCGCCGCCAACGTCGGGTTGGCCGTGCCGGTAAAAATTTTGAACCGGTCGTCGTTCAAGACGCGATCGCTCCAGGCAGTCGCATTAAAAAACGACCGCGCAATCTAAGTCGGGCCCACTGCCGTTGACGTTGGCTTACCACGACACGCGAGAAGACGGACTGCCTTGCGGCAACCACACTTCCACTTCGTAAAAGACGCTGCGGCTTACCTTACACGCGCGCCAGAAACAGCGCGGAGATACCTGCGGCGCGAAATCGTTTCGCAAACGAAGGTCTGATCGTGCGGAAACCGAACAGCGGCTCGGCGCGCCGTCGCTGGGCTCGGGAAAACTCCAAACACCGCCGAACCGCTACCCGCCAGCGAGGCTTCTAGTGCTCCGTTTTCGAGCAATACCCGCTTGATTTGCCTGAGTCGCGGGTGACGCAGGAACACCGGCCCCTCAAAATCATTGGCAAAATCGCCCGAGGACCCCGCGACCTGCGCGCTCCAAGTGAGAGCACAGAACTCCCAAATCTTAGAGGCTTTAGGGGCTTTTGTCAACGCCAGCCCGCCATTTGCCGGGCCGGCCGATCGATAGAGCGGCCGGGCGGCCAGCCATGTATAGGCTTCGGGTGTGGGCACGTGAATCTCGCGCGGCGAGACCACCAGCAGATGGCGGGTGGCCACGTCCGGCAGCGGGTAAATTTCGTCGCCTTTGCCGATACCGAGCGCCCGCCCGCCGAAGAGGAAAAAGGGCACGTCGGCACCGAGCGAGGCAGCCAATTCCATCAGAGGCCCGGCGCCCAGGGTCTTGCCGCTCAGCCGCAAATACCCGAGGAGCGCGGCCGCTGCGTCGCTCGAGCCCCCGCCGAGACCGCGTCCTGCGGGAATTTTCTTGCGCAGTGTGACTGCCACGCCGCCCGGCACGCGCAAGGCCCGCCGCAGCAGGCGCACCGCGCGATACACGAGATTCTTCTCAACCGGCTCGCGCGAGAGCGCCGCATCGCCTTCTACCTGCAGGGTAACCCCAGGCCCGCGCGTCCGCCGCAGAATCAAGTCATCGTGCAGCGATACGGCCTGAAAAATGGTGCGCAGTTCATGAAAACCGTCCGGCCGCCGGCCCAAAACATCCAGGCGCACGTTGATTTTCGCAAAGGCCGGGATACGTACTTCATTCATGGGGGAGGCGATTCGGTTGTAAGTTTGCGAGCAATGGTTACGGTTTATCGTTCGGGGCGCCCGTCTGCGCCACGCGGTGTTTGGACTGTGACAGCTTTCTCTCCACTTCCGCAATCTTGTCGTTCTCCACATCCGCGGGAAGCGCCCGCTTCCACTCGACCAGCGACTTTTCCCACTCCGCTGCGGCCTTGTCGCCCCGCCCGGTCTTTGCATACAAATCGCCCAAGTGCGAATGAATGGTGGCGTCGTGGCTTTCGCGCTCTTCGGCCATGCGCAACGTCGCTTCGGCATCCGCCAGCTTGTTCTGCTTGAAATAGATCCAGCCCAGGCTGTCGAGGTAAGCGCCATTGTAGGGCTCGTCTTTCAGCGCCCGCCGGACCAAATCTTCCGCTTCATCGAGCCGCGTTCCCAGATCGCCGAGCATATAGCCGTAATAGTTGAGCACCTGCCCGTTACTCGGATTTACGGCCAGCACTTTCTTGAACTCTTCTTCGGCCTTGTCGAACATTTTCTGCCGCTCGTAGATCGCACCGAGCAAAAACCACACCATTTCATTGTCGCGCTGCGGCCCGGGCAAGGCCTCTGCCGTGCGCGCCGTGGCTTCCGCTTCCTTATAACGCCGCCCCCGTTCATACACCTGGGCAATATTCAAATACGTATCGCGGTCCGCCGCTCCGGTGGCCACGCTGCCGTTTCCAGAAAGTTGCGCGCGCAGAATCTTGACTGCTTCCTCGGTCTGCCCGTTTTCGCCGAGCAGCAGGGCGTCGCTCGCGCGGATCGCCGCATCGGCCGGATATTTCGCCACCGCGTCCTGACCGTTGGCCAGCGCTTTCGGCAAATCCTTCGCCGCGCGATAGGTATCCATGACCAGCAGGCGCGCCCGTTTGTCCTCGTCCTCGCCGAGGTGCCCGAGCTCGTCATAGGTAAAAATCGCGGCCTGATAATTCTGCGTATCGCGATACAGCTGCCCCAATTGCTGGTACAAAATCGCCAGGGAACGCCGCCGCGTCGGCAGCACCGTGCGCTCGCCCTTAATCCCCGTCACGGCATCGGACAGCACGCGAATGGCGTCCTCAAAGCGCCCCTGCGCCTGGTACAGCATGGCTTCGTTGTACATCACTTCCAGGCTGCCCGGAGCGAGTTGCCGAGCCTTCACCAGATTGTCTTCGGCTTTGTCCATCTGGTGCAGCTCGCGATAAATCTGCGCCAGGCGCAGATACACATCGGAATCATCCGGCATCACGTCGGCCAGCTTTTGATATACACCCAGTGCTTCTTCGTATTTTTCTTCCGCAAGCAGGGTTTGTCCCAAGCCGCGCTGGTGGCTGAGTTCCGCCGGATCAAGATCCATGGCCTGGCGATAGGCCGTCTCCGCCTTCGCCAAATCATGTCCCTGCGTGTATGCATCGCCCAGCAAATCGAGCAGCGTCGGCGAATTCGCATGCGCCGTAATTCCCTCGAGCAGTGCGATCGCTTCCCCGTTCTTGCCTTCATCGAGCAGCAGTTGCGTCAACTGCTCGACCGCCGGCTCATTCTCCGCATCGGCCTTCAAAATCCCGCGCAACACCTCTTCGGCTTTGTCCGGCTCATTCCGCAAACGATAAAGCCGCGCCAGCCATAAGGCCGACTCCGTGTCCTCCGGATCCACACGGTAAATCTCGCGATACTGCTCTATGGCCTTCGTCACGGTGTCCGATTTCCCGCTGCCCACGCTGAAATCGCCCAGGCTCCGCAGATAAATCCGCCCCAGCAAACGTCGCGGCGCCAGATTATTCGGGTCGCGCTTCAAAATTTCGTTGGCTTCGTCGACGGCGTCGCGGATGCGTTGCGCTTTCCAGTACATTTCCGCCAGGCGCTCGCTGATCACCGGCGACTTGCTGTCGAGCGCATAAGCCTTCTTGTAGGCGTCGATCGCTTGCGTGGCATACTCGGCCCGGCTCGTGGCCTCATACTGCTGCTCGTAAATGTGACCGATCGTGAAGTAGTAATAGGCCTCCGCGCGCCCGGCGTCTTCGGCTTTGCTGTACTCGGGCTTGGCAGTTTCCGGCTTGCTGTCGCTGGCCGCGCTGGCGTCGGGTTTCGCGGAGTCTTTGCCGCCGGGTGCCGTCTGCGGGTCGACGGCCCGCACCGGTGCTGTTTGCCCGGCATGCGCGCCGGCCGCTACAAGTCCAGCCAGCAAAGTTGCGGCTGTGATCGCTTGAAAGGTCATATCTGCCCCAAAAGCAAAGTATCCCATGCGCCCGAAATGCGGTCAAAACCCATTCGTACGGGCACCCTCAAACCGTCACGCTGCTGCCTCCTGCCGGCCGTTCTTCTGAGATGCCGGGGACGCGGCAAAGCGTTGGCGCGCGGGAAGGAGTTGCCCGCGGTTCGATGAACTACGGCCGGTTTGCCGCCGTGGCGCCAATCATGGCAACGATGGTCTTTGTGTGCTTGTGCTGCCCTTGCAGACGGGCCGTTGCCACGCAAATTAGAGGGGGCGGGCTCATCGGCAGGCCGGGGCGTAAAAGACTTTCTAGGCGGCTTTTTTCGGACTGTCCTTTAAAAGCCCCAGCCGCACCAAGCTCTCCGCCGTGGCCACGATGGCGTCCTCGTTCGAGCGCGGCGCCCAGCCGAGCAGCCGCCGAGCCTTTTCGTTGCTGGCGTTCTTCCGTTTGCCGAGCTCGGGAAGAATCACCTTGATCGCCGGATCGCGCAGCGCCGCGAGCCGCACGATCCAATTCGGCAATTCCCGGGTCGGCACCTTGCGGGCCGCTGCGCCCATGCGGTCCCGCAGCACCTTGGCAATGTCCAGCATGGACATAAAATCACCGGCCACGGCCAGAAAGCGCTCGCCCCTTGCGGCGGGATCGGTCATGGCGCGGATGTGCAGTTCGGCTACGTCGCGGACATCCACCGCTCCAAAGTAAAGCTTCGGACATCCCGGCAGAGCCCCGTCCATCATGCGTTGCACAATCAGGATGGAGGCCGAATAGTCCGGCCCGAGGACCGGGCCAAACACGCCTACGGGGTTGACCACCGATAGCTCCAGGCTGCCGCCTTCCTTGGCGATGAAATCCCAGGCCGCGCGTTCCGCCAAAGTCTTGGACTTCGGATACGCCATGACCTCGCTGCCGTTGGCGTTGCTCCAGTCGCTTTCGTCAAAGCGTCTCTCCTCTTGCTGCTTGTGGCCGTAGCCAATCGCCGCGAACGAGGAAGTCACGACCACGCGCTTGACGCCGCCATCCCGCGCGGCCCGCAAAACCCGCAGGGTCCCTTCGCGCGCCGGTACGATCAGCTCGTTCTCGCTCTTTGGAACGCTCGGCGGCAAGGGCGATGCCACGTGTAGAACATAGTCGCAGCCGGCAACAGCTTCCGCCCAACCCGCGTCCTTCTCGAGATCGGCGCCGGCGAACGCCAGGCGCTGCCCGGGCTCGGCGCCGCCAACCTTCAGCATGCTGCGCACCTCGCCCTCGCGCTTCAGGTTCCGCACCGTGGTGCGCACCGCATAGCCCGCAGCGAGCAGCTCGAGGATGCAATGCGCGCCGATAAATCCCGAACCGCCGGTAACCAGAACTGTCTGAGGCATAGAAGTTTTTTTAAGCTCCCTGGAACTTAGATAGGTCCGAGCTGCATTCCGTTAAATGCGGCCCTCCGGGCCACGCTTTTCGGGAGCGTTCCGTTTGCGAGGCTTACCCCCGATCGCGGGTGAGCACGCGCAGGTTTCGCACAGCCTAAGCCGATTCAAATGAGCACTTAACAAAAAAGGGGCGCAGGCACTGCCTGATCAGAGCTGCTGAGACTCCGCAAAACCCGCAACAAGTCGCGCGTCACTTCGCGCCGCCAGGGCCCTGCCCGTATTGCGGGAACCCAAGAGGAATGATATTTTGATGCTTCTTTCTGGAGCGCGCGCCCGCGTGAGCTGAGGGTTCACCGGCCGCAGTGTTCCTGGCGCTAATCGCAATTTCCTTCAGGCCATTTCCAAGTTCGCGGATGGCAGATTCGTGTGTGGCGCGGGTCCGTCATGCACAGCCGTAAAGCACGATAGCAATTGCCCAGCAGACATGCTCAGAGCTCATTCCAATTCGGAAAATTCCCCGGTTCGCGCGCCGAGCGAGAACGTGACCTACTGGCGCGTCGAAGGTTCGCTCCTCGAACTTGGCGCGCTGCGTCCCGTGGGATTCTTTACCTGGAACGGCCGCAGCTTCTCGGAACGCTGGGCGCGCCGCGCGGGTATGGCCGGCATGGCGCTGCTCCGGCCACTGGCCTATGCCACCAGCCGCACCTTTGCCACGCGTTTTTTGCACACCCTGTTGCGCGGCGTTACGCGCGACCGTTTGGATCTGCTCGGCGAAGAATATTTTCACTACGTCTTGAAACCGCAGCTCCGCCGCGAAGCCGCCGAGCAGCTGGTGGCCGCGGTGCGCGGCGGGGAACGCATTGTCCTCGTCGGGCAGCTGCTTGAGAGCGTGCTGCGTCCTCTGGCCGCCCATTTCGGCGTAAGGCACTTCATCGCCAACCGCCTGGAGTTTCGCGATGGGCGGGCCACCGGCCGGCTGGTGGATCCCATCGTTCGCCCGCGCGGACCGCTGGCCTGGCTCTCCGGGGGCGCCACCAACGGCCGCATCGCCCGCGAACAGCTGCTGCGCCGTTTGGGCTGGATGCACGAGCCCGAAAAACTGCAGAGCGCGCTGTGCACCACCGCGCGGCCCAAAATGCCGGCGGGCAAGGCGGTGGCCGTGTTTGGCGACGAGCCGCGCGTGCCGCGCTTGAGCGTGCGGGAAACGCTCGCCAATCGCCATCTTCTGCTCATCGGGGTAACGGGATTTATCGGCAAGGTTTGGCTGGTCGATCTGCTTGAAAATATTCCCGACATAGCCAAGATTACCCTGCTGATCCGCCGCAATCGCACCACTTCGGCGCAGCGGCGTTTTGAGAAAATCGTCGAGGAGTCGCCCACCTTCGATACTCTGCAGGAGCGTTACGGGCGCAATCTCGGCGCGTTTTTACGGGAGAAAGTGGAAGTGGTCGAAGGCGACGTCAGCCAGCCGGGCCTCGGGCTGGAACCCGCGGTGCAGGAGCGTCTTGCGCGTTCCCTCGACCTGATTGTCAACAGCGCGGGCCTCACGGACTTTAATCCGGACTTACGCGATGCGCTTTCCTCGAACGTGGATTCCGCGTTGTATCTGCTGGATTTTCTGCGCCGCTGCACGCGCGCCGGGCTCATGCACCTTTCCACCTGCTACGTCGTGGGCATGCGCGATGGCCGCGTCACGGAGGAGTTGCAGGACAACTACAATCCGGCCGGCGACGCCCAGTTCGACGCCGAACGGGAGATCGCTTCTCTGCGCGAAACGATCGGACGCATCGAAGCGCGCTCGGAAAGCCCGGAACTGTCCAAAGCGCTGCGCCGCCAGGCGCTCGGTCGCGGCGTGGACGCGGCCGATGCTCCTGCCGATGAACTGCAGGGGGTGTTGAAGCGCAATCGCGCGCGCTGGGCGCGCAATCGCCTCGTGCGCGTAGGTTTGCGCCGCGCGCAACACCTCGGCTGGCCGAATATTTATACCTTTACGAAGAGTCTCGGCGAATCCATCCTGGCCCGCCATGGGCGTGATCTGCCCATTGCCATCGTGCGGCCCTCGATTGTCGAAAGTTCCGAGCGCTCGCCCTTTACCGGATGGAACGAAGGGATCAACACCTCGGGTCCGCTGTCCTATCTGCTGGGCACCAATTTTCGCCAGCTGCCGACCAACGAGAGAAAATGCCTGGACGTGATTCCCGTGGACATGGTCTGCCGGGGCATGTCGCTGATCGCTGCCGCGGTAACGGAACGCAAGAACGCGCGCATGTACCAGCTGGCAACTTCCGCAATCAATCCGGTAAACATGGGGCGGAGCATCGAGCTGACGGGTCTTGCGCACCGCAAACATTATCGCCAGCAATCCAGCGTGGATAACTGGCTCAAGGTGAAATTTGAAACCATTCCGGTATCCAAGCAGCGCTACGAGCGGCTTTCCATTCCCATGCAAAAGGCTGTGGTAAGCGGCATCAACCGCGCGGCCATTTCCCTGCACATGAAAAAAGCCCCGCTGGCCAAAGCCGAGCGCGAACTTTCCCGCGCGGAAAAATTAATCGAACTCTACGAGCCGTTTATCCTGCACAACGAGCACGTTTTCGAATCGGAAAATGCCCGTTTGCTCTCGGCCGCGCTGCCCGAAGACGAGCGGGCGGCCTTTGAGTTCGCCCCCGAAGCCATTGACTGGTGGGAATATTGGATTAATATCCACATTCCAGCGTTGCGCCGCTGGTGCTACCCGCTCATGGAAGGGCGCCCGCTCGAGGCCCGCGCCCCGCGCGCGCTCGATTGGTCCGCGGAACCGCCTGGTGCGGGGGTAGCGGAGCGGGTTGCGCAGTAGCAGCGCCCGACTCGGGTTGCACAGTCAGTTCCCTATGGCCATCTTTTTAACCGGCTCGACCGGCTATCTCGGCAGCTACCTCGTTGCGGGCCTTTGTACCGGCCACCGCGAGCCGTTGAACCTGCTGGTGCGCGCCGAGTCGCAGCAGGAAGCGCGCGAGCGTCTGTGGACTTCGCTGCAATTGCATTTTGAGTTTCCCGAATTTTTCGAGTTTCTGAATACTCGGGTGCGCATTTTTCTCGGAGACTTGACCGCGCTGCGTTTCGGCCTGCCCGACGAGGACTACCGCGCGCTTGTGGATTCCACCGATTCCGTGATTCACTGCGCGGCTTCGCTGAACCGCAAATCGGAAAAGCAGTGTCTCAACGTGAATCTGCGCGGCACTCTGGAAGTCCTGCAGCTGGCCCGCCGCGCGCAGAATCAGCACGGCCTGCGCCGCTACTCGCACGTCTCCACCGTGGCCGTCGCCGGCCATCGCCAGGATGAGGTGGTCAGGGAAGATGCGGCCATCGATTGGGCGCGCTCGGACTACGATCCCTACGCGCGCACCAAAAAATTCTGCGAATACATGGCCGCGCAGCTGCTCCCCGACGTGCCGCGCACAATTTTCCGCCCCGCCATTGTTCTCGGCGACAGCCGCCGCGCGGCGACCACGCAGTTCGACATGGTGCAAGCCTTCGATATTCTCAGCCGCTTTCCCGTGCTTCCCCTGCGCCCGCACGATAAAATTGATATTGTCCCGGCGAACTATGTGGGCAGCGCGATTGTGGCGATTCATCAGAAGGCCGCGCCGTTGCACGGCATCTACCATCTTTCCTCCGGCACCGCTTCGCAGACCTATCGCGAGCTGACCGATGCGCTCGCCGCGGCCGGGGCCTCGCGCAGCCCGCTCTATTTTCCGGCGCTCGGCGGAATCTTTTCAGGTACCGTAGACTGGTTGGCGCGGCGGCGCGGCAAGCTAGGCTACGCGGCGTCACTGCTGAAAGTATTCTGGCCCTATTTGAACTGGAACACGGTGTTCGATAATTCCCGCGTGGCGGCCGAAATGAACGAAGCTCCCGCGAAATTTACGACCTACGGATCTGCGTTGTTGAAATTCAGCCGCGAAAATCATTTTAAATATCCCGCCAAGCCCTGGCCCGCGCACGCCGGCGAACAGCGCCTGGCCGCGGCGGGAAGCGTGCGGGCATGACCGATTTCCTGCTCGTGGCGTGGGTCAGCGCGCTGATTGAGATCACGCGCATCGGCTGGACCTTCGGGCTGGGCAAGCGCTGGACGCCCGGGGAGAAATTGCGCCTGCTCTTTGCGGGCTACAACGGCACGCGCAACACCGGCAGCGATGTGCGCGTGCAGGAAATGATTCGCCAGGTGCGCCACGTGCTGGGCGCGGAGCGCGTCGATTTCAGCGTGATGTCGCAGAATTTCGAGTTCACGCGGGGATATTTCGCGGGCACGCGGCAAGTGCATCTTCCCGACGTGTTTCCACCGTTTCTCTATCGCGAGGTGCGCGCGAATCACGGGGTTATCGCCTGCGAAGGCTCGATGTTCAAGAGCAAATTCGCCAACGCGCTGACCACCATGATGATCGGCTCGCTGGGACTGGCCTCCGGGGAAAATAAATTGTCGCTGGGCTACGGCGGCGAAGCCGGGCACATGGACCGCCTGATCCAGGATATGTGCGCGCGCTACGTGCGCGATTCGCTGGTGATCACGCGCAACGTTGAATCGCAGCAGTTGTTGAGCAGGCTGGGAATTCCAACCGAGCTCGGAACCGACACGGCGTGGACCTTTGAGCCGCGCTCTCCGCAATTCGCGCAGGATGCCTTGCGCCAGGCCGGCTGGGACGGCAAGACGCCCATCCTGGTGCTCTGCCCGATCCATCCCTTCGTCTGGCCGGTGAAAGCTTCCATCGCGAAATATCTGGCGCGCGTGACCACCGGCGCGTACAAGGACAGTCAGTACCGCACCGTTTATTTTCACGAATCCGGTGCGCAAGTGGACCGCAAGTATCGCCACTATATTTCGGCGTACACCAGCGCTACCAGAGCCTTTTGCCAGCGCCACGAGGTGTTCCCCATTCTGGTGGCCATGGAGCGCCTCGACGCCGTGGCCTGCCGCGACATCGCCGCTACCCTGACGGGCACGCCGATTTTCACCTCGGACGAGTACAACATGTTCGAGCTGGTCTCCATCCTGCGCGCTGCCACGTACATGGTTTCCTCGCGCTACCACGGCATCGTCACCTGCATGCCCAGCCTGGTGGCTTCCGCGGGCGTCACGATGGACGAGCGCATCCGCAACCTCATGCGCGAACGCGGTCACGAGCATTTGTTCCTGACCGTCGAAGACCCCGACCTGGCGGCCAAATTGCTGCACATCATGGAGACGCTGGTAGTCGAGGCGGAAGCGGTGCGCGACGGCATCGGCCAGACGGTGGTGCGCAACCTGAAAATGATGGCGCGCATGGGAACCTATCTAGAGGACGCCGTGCGCAACACCTATCCTGAGTTTCCGCTGCGGCAAGGCGTGCTTTCCTGGGAGGACTATCTGCCGCCGCTCAGTCCCAGCCTGGTGCAGCTGATCGAACGCTACGATTCCAGTACGCCCGTGCTGCAACATTCGGCGGCGGGAATCGCGGCGCGATGACGGCGCGTGCACCGCAACGTTTCTGCCGCATCACATACTAGCGATGGGCAACTTCCTCGAAAATGTTTTCCTTCAGCTGGCGCGGGCCGACAGCCGCGTGGTTCTGCGCGAAGTGCATGGCCAGGAATTTGTCAGCGTCACGGGCAGGGAACTGCTCGAGCAGGTGCAGCACATTCGCGCCCAGTTGCGAGGCCTCGGTCTCGGTCCGGCAGACCGCTGCGCGCTGCTCGCGGGCAATTCCATTCGCTGGGCGGCGTGCGATCTGGCGCTGATGGCCGAAGGGGTGGTCGTCGTGCCGCTGTATACGCGGCAGGCGCCCGCGGAACTGGCGGCCATGCTGCGCGACGCCCAGCCGCGGCTGCTGCTGGCCAGCGATGCGGCGTTCGGCGAAGCAGTATCCGCCGAGCTGCGCGGCCAGGGAGGCGGCGCGGAACCGCCGCGGTGCATCTTGCTCGACGAACTTCTGAAAGCGCCCGGGGCTGCCCCTGCCCGGGATGCGGATCTTGCCCCCCTTCCGCGCACCGACGCGGACATCGTCACCATCATTTATACTTCGGGAACTTCCGGAGAGCCCAAGGGCGTGTGCCTCAGCGTCGGCAACGTCAGCTTCATGCTATCGCGCACCAGCGAGCGTCTGAACCAATTGATGGGCGAAACGCGCGAGCCGGACCGCATCTTCCACTATTTGCCGTTTAATTTTTGCGCGTCGTGGATTGCGCTGCTGTCCTTTTTGTTGCGCGACAGCACCGTGACGCTATCGACGGACCTGAACCGGCTGGTGGATGAGATTGCGCTGGCTTCGCCGCACTATTTTCTGAATGTGCCGACGCTGCTCGAGCGCGTAAAACGCGGCGTGGACGCGGCGTTTGCGCAGCGCCCGGCGGTGATTCAATGGCTTTTCGCGCGCGCGTGTCTTGCCTGGCGCTGCCGCGGCAGCAAAAACGCCGGCGTCCTCGACGGCGTGTGGCTGGCGCTCGGCCAGCGGCTGATCTTCAGCAAGATCAAGCAGCGCTTTGGCGGGCACCTGCGCGCGCTGATCTGCGGCTCCGCGCCCCTCACTCCGGATACGCAGGATTTTTTTGCCATGCTGCAAATACCGGTGCTGCAGGTCTACGGATTGACGGAGACCACCGGCATCTGCACTATGGACGATCCTCGCGCCGCGCCCGAGGCCGGATTCGTGGGTCCTGCGGTTTCTGGATTGCAGATGCGGGTCGGCGAGAATGAAGAAGTGCTGGTACGCGGCCCGAATGTGTTCGCCGGCTACTGGAACCGCCCGGAGGAAACCGCGCGCACCATGCAAGGCGGCTGGTTTCACACCGGCGATCAGGGCGCGGTGAGTGAGCGCGGCAACTGGCGCATCACCGGGCGGCTGAAAAATCTCATCATTCTGAATTCCGGACACAATGTCGCGCCGGAACCCATTGAGGAAAAGATCGCCGCGCGCTTGCCGCAGGCCCAGCAGGTCGTGCTGGTCGGCAATTCGCGCGGCTATCTTTGCGCGCTGATTACCGGCGCGCTAGAACGCGCTGAGGTACAAGAGGCGCTCGACGGTGTCAATCCCGGGCTGCCGCATTACCGCCAGATTCGCCACTTCACGGTCTTGACCGACGCCTTTACCGCCGAGAACGGTTCGCTGACGGCCATGGGCAAGGTGCGACGCGAGGCCATCAATACGCGCTACCAGAAGGAAATCGCCGCCATGTACGAACAGGCGCAAACTCCGGTGGTTTCCGCGGCAGGGCAGCGATGAAAGCGTTTCACGGTAAAGCGCTGCGCTGGGACTGGCGCGACGGCGTCGTGGAGCTGGCGCTCGATCACCCGCCGATCAACGAAATCGGCACCGTCATGCTCGCCGACCTCGAGCGGTTCGCCGCGGCCATCCCCGCGCTCGCGCCGGAAACTTCCGCGTGCATCCTGTACAGCGTGCGCCGGGAGGGATTCTGTGCGGGCGCCGATTTGCGCGAGCTGTATCGCGGCGCCCAAGCACTGGGGGAGCAGGAGCGCATGGCGGGCGTGCGAAATTTTCTCGAGCGCATTCATGCCGTGGCCAACGCCATCGACGCCGCGCCTTTCGTTACGATTGGCGCGGTGCACGGAGTCTGCTTCGGGGGCGGTCTCGAACTGGCGCTGCTCTGCGACATCATCATCGCCGATAAAATGGCACGGTTTGCTTTTCCCGAATTGCGCCTCGGTTTGATTCCCGGCTTCGGCGGCATCCCGCGCCTCAAGCGCGACGTGGGTAACGCCTTTATCCGCGAACTGCTGCTGACGGGGCGCACGGTGAACGCCGCACGCGCGCACGCCGCGGGTTTGGTCGCGCAGCTCTCGGCCGAGGGCCAGGCGCTGAAGGTGGCGCGGCTGATGGCTCTGCAAATAACCAAGTTCGACGCCGGCACGCGTGCCGCCGCCAAGACATTTATAAAGCCGGTTCCCCGCGACGAACTGAAAAAAGAAATCGAACTGTTCTGCGAACTTTTTGCCCGCCCCGCCGTCATGGCGGCCCTCAAGAAATTTCTCGAGGCCACCGACGCCATGCCCTATCTTCCGTAGCGCGGCGGCAGGTCAGTTTCTGACGGGAGACTGCCACGACAGGTGAAATCCATAAGCTGGCCTCGCCATTCCCTCAATCGCTTCCCGGCAAACCACAGTAAGCGCAACCCTGCCCGTACCCCCCCAAGAGGCCGCACCCCTGATGCTCTTGCGCCTTTCGACGAATTGCCGTCCTCTTGCTAGAATGGACCTTTGACATCCGGGGACGGCGTAATTAGGAAGATTGCCGATTCACATTTGATCGGGACGGGCCGCATGGCGCGTACATTAGACCAAACCACGCAGGAAGTTCTTGAGTTGGCCGCGCGTCATTTTCAGGTGGCGCCCGGTACGCTTGGCCCTTCCGACGATTTTTTCCGCAAGCTGGGCATCAACAGCCTGCAGGCCCTCGAGCTGCTCTCGCGCCTTGAGAATCACTTCTCCATCGAACTGCCCGACTACGAAATGCAGGGCGTGAGCGACTTCCAGACTCTCGCCGAGCGGATCCAGTCCCGCCTGTAATGCTGGATCTTTCCAAATATTCTTCCATCGGCGGCGCACTCGACGATGCCATGCGGAAATTTTCCGGCGAGGTCTGCCTGATCGAAGCAGACCGCGAGCGGGAAAATCACCGGCTGACCTACCGCGAGTTCGAGGAACGCGCCAAGGCGCTGGCCAAGGCGCTCGAGGACTGCGCCTTTGCGGCGGGCGATCGCGCCTCGATCATCATGACCAATCAGTCCAAGTGGCTGATCTCCGCGTATGCCATCTTTTATTGCGGCGGAGTGCTGGTTCCCCTCGACTACAAGCTGACCGCCGCGCAGCAATGGGATCTGCTGCGGCATTCCGGGGCCGCGGTGCTGATCACCGAGTACCCGATCTGGCGGCAACTCGGCACGGTCCGGGACCGGCGCGCGTTGTGCACGAATTTGCGTTTGGTTTTGGTCACGGAAGCGCCCGGCAACGCCGACCTCGCCGGCGCGCAACGTTGGGAGGAGTTTCGCGCCGCCGGGGAACCCGCCG
This sequence comes from Candidatus Acidiferrum sp., assembly GCA_049516615.1. Taxonomy (GTDB): domain Bacteria; phylum Acidobacteriota; class Terriglobia; order Acidiferrales; family UBA7541; genus Acidiferrum. The sequence goes on from JBEKSZ010000102.1 coordinate 18,042, forward strand.
GGGTGCCGCGCGAGCGCAAAGACATCGCCAGCATCGTGTACTCCTCGGGCACCGGCGGGCAGCCCAAGGGCTGCATGATGACGCACGACAATTATCTCGAGCAGTGCGTCGCGCTCACCTCCCTCTACCCGTTTTGGCCGGGGGTGCGTTACCTGAGCATTCTGCCGACCAATCACGCCATCGATTTCATGGTCGGCTTCTTCGGTCCCTTCACTTGTGGCGCGGCGGTAGTTCATCTGCGTACGCTGCGGCCGGAGTTTGTTCGCGAGGCATTTGCGAAATACAAAATCACCTATGTCAGCCTGGTGCCGCTGGTGCTGAAGAATCTGCAGAAGGGTTTGCTGGCGCGTTTCGCGGAGCTGCCGCCGGGCAAGCGCAAGGTGCTGGACCTGTTGACGGGCGTCAACCAGGCGCTCACCAAGAGTCATCCGCGGCTGTGGTTGAGCCGCCGCCTGCTGCCCGAGGTGCACCGCGCGTTCGGCGGGGAACTGCGGGCGATCATCGTCGGCGGAGCGTTCAGCGAAGCGCAGACGCTGCAGTTTTTTTACGATTTGGGCATCCCGGTGGCCAACGGCTACGGGTTGACGGAAGCGGGCACGGCCATCACCGTGAACGATCTAAAGCCGTTTCGCGCTGATACCGTCGGCAAACCGCTTCCCGGCATGGAAGTACGCATCTCCCATCCCGATGTTGCGGGCATCGGCGAGGTCACGGTGCGCAGCAAGACGGTGATGTCCGGCTATTTGAACGAGCCGGAGCTGACCAAGCGCGCGATCGTGGACGGCTGGCTCCTTACCGGCGATCTGGGTCATTTCGACGCGCAGGGACATCTACACCTTGTCGGGCGCAAGCGGAACATGATCGTCACGGAAGAGGGGAAAAATATCTATCCCGAAGATATCGAGGGCGCATTCGACAGCCTGGCGGTTAAGGAAGTTTGTGTGTTCGCCGCGGATTATGTCTGGCCGCGCCGGTCGATGGTCGGCGAACAGCTGGTCCTGGTCATTCATCTTGAATCCGGACAGGAATTCACGGAGGAGTTGCGGCGGGAAATTGTGGAACGCAACAACCGCCTGCTGAACTTTAAGCGCGTGCACGGTTTGGTGGTCTTCGCGGACGACTTTCCGCGCAACGCTTCGCAAAAGATCCTGCGGGATGCTTTGAAGGAGCGCCTGGCGATGCTTGATCGTGCAGCTGCGCTCCAGCCGTTGTAAGCTGCGCGTTACGTTTGGCACGGGAAAGCAGAGAGCACGCACAACGCATGGAACGTTTCATCGCCATCGTCAATCCGGCGGCAGGCGGCGGACGCGCAGCCACGCTCGCCGGTCCCAGGCTGGCGGAGCTGCGGGCGCGGGGCCTGGCCATTGATGTGATCGCCTCGGGCGCTCCGGGCCACACCACGCAGCTCGCGCGCGAAGCCTACGCGCAAGGGTATCGCCGCTTTCTCGCCGTGGGCGGCGATGGCACGGCACACGAAATCCTAAACGGCATTTTCGCCGCAGGTCCGCCGCCGCGCCGCGTGTCGCTGGGATTTCTTCCCTTTGGCACGGGAAACTCCTTTCTTCGCGATTTTTCAAAAAATGGCGCGTCGGCGGCGGTGGCGGCGCTGCTTGAGGGGCGTTCGCGTCCCATTGATCTGTTGCGGCTGACGCACACGAAGGGGCAGATCTATTCCTTTAACCTGGTCAGCGTGGGATTTGCGGCGGATGTCGCGGCCATCACCAACCGCCGGTTCAAAGCGCTCGGGCATCTCGGTTATCTCGTGGGGATCTTTGTGCGGCTGGCGCAATTGCGGCGGCGGGCTTTTCCGCTGCGCAG
>JBEKSZ010000103.1:0-19828 GCA_049516615.1 Candidatus Acidiferrum sp.
ACTCTGACCTCGTAGTGCGCGGCTTTCGGGTCATGGCGGGCCAGATACTTGCGCCGCTCCTCGGGTATGACCGCGGTTTCGTAGTCAGGCCCGGCGACGGCGCGGATGGCGTCGAGCGAATCCCAGAAAATAATGGTGATGAATTCGACCTCGTCGCCAAGATCCTGGCGCAGCAGGTAGCTGTTCTTGTAGCCCTCGGCTTGACTGAGGCCGGGGAGCAGTTCGGGCTTAAGCATGGACTCGTAAGCGTCGGCATTCTCAGGCTTGGTGTATCCGTGCCAGACTCGTGCGATCACAAAACTCTTCCTCCTTCTTGAAGATGGGGAACGGTACTTTAACAGCCGGGAGGGAGAAACGGAACACCGCGGGCACGGACGGGAAAGCCAATTCTGGCGTGTTATCCTGCGAAGATCCGCAGGCGAGGAGTGAAACATGCATAGAGACCAGGCGCGCAAGGGGCAGTTCGAGAAGGCCCTCGGGCGGGCGCTGACTGTTGCCGTGATGGTGACCCTCGGTCTGGCCGCAGGCGCGACCCCTGCGCAAGAGGCTGCTCCGAGTCCCGCCGGGCACGCTCGGCCCGAACGGGAGAAGCCCCGGGGGAGGAAAGAAACCGTCTCTCGGGCGAAACCGAAGCTTGTAGTGCTGCTGGTTGTCGACCAGATGCGTGCGGACTACGTCGACAAATTCCTGGGGGAGTGGAGCGGGGGGCTGAAGCGCCTGGTCGAAGAGGGCGCCTGGTTTCACGAGGCGGCTTACCCTTACGCCGCCACGGAAACGTGCGTCGGGCATTCGACGATCGCAAGCGGAGCCTTGCCTGCCACGCACGGAATGGTGGCCAACGCCTGGTGGGATCGCCAAACAGGGAAACTGGTGACGTGCACAGAGGATGCCGCGGTCAAGAATATTGGATACGCGGGGCTGGTGGCTAGCGGGGGCGACTCGGCGGCCCGGATGGCCGTGCCGGCCTTTGCCGAGGAACTCAAATTTCAGAGCGGTCGCCCGACGCGCGTGGTGACGTTTTCTTTGAAGGCCCGCGCGGCGATTGCGATGGCCGGACATAAGGCCGATGCGGTGACCTGGCTTGACGGGCGCAGCGGAGCCTGGACGACCTCGAGCGCTTACCCGCAGGCGCCCTTTGTCGAGGACTACGCGAGGGCCCATCCCGTCAAAGAGGACATGGGCAAGAGCTGGACGCTCTCTCTGCCGCGCGCGAAATATCTCTACGATGAAAAAACCACCGGGGCGGTGGCCCCGGATGGCTGGGAGCTCACCTTTCCGCACGTCTTGCGCGGAAAGGGCGGAAGCGCCGAGGCCGATGAGCAGTATTACGAAGAGTGGTCGAGCAGTCCTTTTGCGGAGACGTATTTAACCAGGCTCGCGGAGCAGGCCGTCGATGCGCTCGAGCTTGGCCGCGGCAAGGGAACGGATTTCCTCGGCGTCAGTTACTCGTCGGTCGATTATGTGGGACATGCATTTGGTCCCCGCAGCTGGGAGATGCAGGACATTTTGTTGCGGCTCGACCGCGACCTCGGTCAGCTTTTCGCGCATCTGGACGAGACCGTAGGGCGCGGAAATTATGTGGTGGCCCTCAGCGCGGACCACGGAGCAGTGCCGGTGCCCGAGGACCTCGAGGCCAGCGGGGTCGACGCCGGAGTGCTGCACGTGCCCGAGTTCCAAGCGCGTATCGAGAAAGCGCTCGATGATTTAGGTTACCCGAAACCCGCGATTGCCCGTATGACGTACGGCGAAGTGTATTTTTCTCCCGGCGTTTACGAGCGCCTGCGGGCGGACGGTCCGGCCCTGCGGGCGGTCGGCGAAGCGGCCCGCGCGGTCCCTGGTGTGGCTTCGATCTTTACCGCCGAAGAGATTGCCGGGCGTCCCGCCACCGAGGACCCCATCCGGGCGGCGCTGGCGGCCGGCTATTTTGCGGGGCGAAGCGGGGACATGTTTTTTGTTCCAAAGCCCTATTGGTTGATCGACGGAACGGCGATCGGGAAGGCGCGGCACTACGGTACGGGCCATGGAACGCCTTACTACTACGATCAGCACGTGCCGCTGCTGCTTATGGGCTCTGGCGTTCGCGGCGGCGACTACTATCGCCGGGTGACCCCTGCCGACATTGCCCCGACATTTGCTGCGCTTTGCGGCATCACCCTGGCCTCGCGCGACGGGCAGGTCTTGGGCGAGGCGCTCGGGAAAGCGGGACCTCGCTAGAAGCCGAACTCGAGCGGCGCCGCCCAAACTTCGCCAGAGCCGCGGGACTTCGTGGTATTCTTAGCGCGAAGTGACGCGAGCAGTCGATTTGAGCGTAGCGATTGGCGCCCTGCGCCTGCGGAATCCTATCCTTGCCGCGAGCGGCACTTTTGGTTATGGCCTCGAATTTGCCCACCTTGTAAATCTTGAAAAAATCGGCGGTTTTGTCACCAAGGGCTTGTCGCGGGAACCCATGGAAGGGGCACCTGGGCCGCGCCTTAGCGTCACAGCGGGGGGAATGCTGAACGCTGTCGGCCTGCAAAATGTTGGAGTGAAAGCTTTTGTGCGGGAGAAGCTCCCGCTTCTAAAACGCTACGACACTGCGGTCATCGCCAATGTGTTCGGTTACAGCATCGCCGAGTACGGCGAAGCTCTGCGGGTTCTTGAGGATGCCGAGGGTCTCGCCGGGTACGAACTGAACATCTCCTGCCCGAACGTCAAACGCGGGGGAGCGCAGTTTGGCAGCGACCCGCTCCTCGTCGCCGAGGTGGTGGGCGCCGCGCGCAAGGCGGCCGGCCGGCGGCCGCTCTGGGTCAAGCTTTCACCCCTGGTCACGGACATTGCCACCATCGCGAGGGCGGCGGCAGAGGCCGGGGCCGACGCCTTGACCGTGGCAAACACCTACCCAGCCATGTCCGTCGACTATCGTACGGGTAAATCTCGCCTCGGGAACCAGACCGGGGGTCTCTCGGGTCCCGCGATCAAGCCGATTACCATGCGCCTGGTTTGGGAGGCGGCGAAGGCGGTGTCCACCCCCATCGTCGCGCTCGGGGGCATCGAAACGGTGAATGATGTGCTCGAGTACATGACGGTAGGCGCTTCGGCAGTGCAGGTCGGCACGGCCAGCTTTGCTGACCCTCGGGCCAGTGAGGCACTTGTAGAGGGTCTTGCGAAGGCCCTTTTTGATGTTAAGATGTTTACTTTTAATGAGATACGAGCTAATTTTTTGTCACAAAGTGGTTGACATAATGACTCCGCGCTGCTACAATTTTTGGGATTGATGTAGCACAAAGAACACACTATGCGAAAACCATTGTTTATCATTTGGGCTGCTCTTCGCTGGGTTCCGCTGATGTTCCTCATCGCTCCTGTCATGGAAGCCCCACTTGTCGCGCACCTCAGCGAGCCGGTCAAGCCGATCAAGAGCTGGGTAGGCAATGCCAGCTGGTACGGACCCGAATTCAACGGAAAAAAAACCGCCGACGGCGAGCTCTTTGACTGCGAATCACTGACGGCGGCGCACCCGAATCTTCCTTTTGGGTCCATCCTGCGAGTGGTCAACCCGCGAAACGGAAAATTCGAGCTGGTACGCATCAATGACCGCGGTCCTTATCAAGAAGGGCGCGAAATTGATGTATCCTATCGCGTAGCGCGAAAGCTCGGGTTGATTCACGCCGGGGTGAACCAGGTACGCCTCGAGTTGCTGGAGATTCCCGCCAAGCGCTGACGACAAGACCAGCACCGGACAGGGGGCCGCATCCTTGAGTTTTGACGCTCATCCCCGCAGCAGCCTGATCGTGGCCCTCGATTTTGATTCTCTTTCCTCGGCCGTACGATTTGCCACCAAGATCGCCGACCTCGTCGGTATGTTCAAGATTGGAAGCCAGTTATTTACCGCAGCGGGGCCGGCCGCGGTAAAGGAAGTGGCTGCGCTCGGCCCCGGCGTGTTTCTGGACCTTAAATTCCACGATATTCCGAACACCGTCGCGGGCGCAGTGCTCTCAGCCGCCGCCATTAGCGGCGTGCAACTCATGAATATCCATGCCTTAGGCGGAGCAGCCATGATGGCGGCGGCAGCGCAAGCCATCAGCGCGGTTTCGGCCATGGGCGAGGATCGACCCCGGCTCCTCGCAGTAACCATCCTGACCAGCATGGACCAGAAATCGATGCGCGAAGCGGGAATCGGCGGACTCCCGAAAGAGCGCGTGCTGAAGCTCGCCAAGCTGGCAAAAAAGGCCGGGGTTGACGGTGTGGTGGCTTCGGTTGAGGAAGCGCGCGCCATTCGCAAAGCCTGCGGGCCGGATTTCCTCATCGTGACGCCGGGGGTTCGTCCCGCCGAGCCCGGCGCCGGGAAAAAGTCCCGCGGCCCGGGCGACGACCAGGCGCGCACTGCGACCCCTCGCGAAGCCATCGAGGCCGGCGCGGATTTCCTGGTCGTCGGACGGCCCATACTGGCTGCCGCAGATCCGCGGGCGGCGGCGCAAGCCATCGTTGAAGAAATTGCTGCGGCCAAGTAAGTTGTCGCGCAGCTCGAGGCTCTGCGCATCTGTCATGATGGCGTCCACCCTACATGGGCAATCCCTCTCTGAACGACTCCCTCAAAAGCGTAATTGTCGGAACCGCCGGGCATATTGACCACGGAAAGTCGGCGCTCGTATTGGCGCTGACCGGTACGCATCCCGACCGGCTGGCCGAAGAGAAGCGGCGCGGGATCACCATCGATCTGGGTTTCGCATTTCTAAAAGACCGTGGCGTGCGCTTCGGCTTTGTGGACGTGCCGGGACACGAGCGCTTCGTAAGCAACATGCTTGCGGGTGCCGCGGGGATTGATCTCTTGCTGCTCGTGATTGCCGCGGATGAGGCCATCAAGCCGCAGACCCGCGAGCACTTCGACATTTGCCGGCTGCTCGGCGTAACCAAGGGGGTCGTGGCCCTCACGAAGAGCGACCTCGTGGATGAATATGGTGCGGGCCTCGTGCGCATGGAGGTTGAAGATTATCTGCGCGGAACCTTTCTCGAGAATGCCGCGATTCTTCCGGTCAGCGCCAAAACCGGAGCGGGACTGGGGGAACTGAAAGAGGCTTTGCATCAGGCGGCATTGCTCGTGCCGCCGCGCGACGCCAAGCGTCATCTGCGGCTGCCCATCGACCGGTCATTCGCCATGAAAGGCTTCGGCACGGTAGTGACCGGCACGCTCGTTTCGGGAAGTATCAAGGCGGAGGACGAGCTCGAGCTGTTTCCTGGCGGCGAAAAACTGCGCGTGCGCGGCGTGCAGTCTGGCGGCCAGCCGGTAGGAGCGGCCACGGCCGGGCAACGCACAGCGGTCAACCTTGCGGGAATCGAACACGGGGCCATTCGCCGCGGAATGGTGCTGGCCGCTCCGGGTAAATTCCGCACCACGCGCCGCATCGATGTGCGCGTAGAGCTGCTTCTCGGCGCGCCGCCGCTGAAGAATCGCGCACGAGTACATTTTCACTCCGGGACCGCGGAGACCGTGGCGCAGATCGCGCTTTACGGTCAACGAGAGCTGGCACCCGGAGGATCGGCGCTGGCCGAGCTGCGCCTAGAGAATGATCTGCTGGTGCTGCCAGGCGACCGCTTCATTCTGCGGCAGTTTTCCCCGGTCGTGACCATGGGCGGCGGCCGGGTGCTCGATGCCCTGGCGCGGCGCCCGCTCCGGCGTGACACGACTCGAACGGCGTTTCTTGAAACCCTGGAGCTCGGAACCAGGGAAAACATCCTCACGGCAATGGCAGCAAGGTCCTTCGCGGGTTTGCCGTTCATCGAAATGCTCGCGCGCACGGGCTGGACCGAGGACGAGATTCATGCAGCGGCCGGAAAGGCTTCGGCAAATGGCGGCGTGAAGATCGTTTCCGGGGAGCCCCTGGTACTGGTAGCGACAGCCGCCTTCAGCGACGTGCGCGAGAAAATCGCCGCCAAGGTGCAAAGCTTTCGCAAGGAGAATCCCTTGGAGGCAGGCATCGCCCGCGAGGCTTTGCGCGCGAGCCTCGGACGGCGCGTGCGGCCGGAGACCTTTCGTGCGGCGCTTGAAGACCTGGTCGCGCAAAAAAAGTTGGATGTCCAGGGCGACATGGTAAAACCAGCCGGCTCCGCGGTGACGCTTCTGCCCGAGGAAGCCGAGGCCCAGGAACAGATGGAGAAGGCCTTTAGAGGCGCGGGGCTGGCCGTTCCGGGCCTAAAAGAGGTGCTTGGCGCCTTGGCAGTCGAAGCCCGCCGCGCGGAAAAGCTCCTGCGCATCCTGCTGCAGGAGAAAAAGCTGGTGCGGGTCTCGTCCGAACTGATTTTCCACCGCGAAGCGCTCCTGGAACTGAAGACCCTGCTGGCAACCTACAAAAAGGGCAAGGGCGAGCGAATCTCCGTGCCCCAGTTCAAAGAACTCGCAGGCATCAGCCGGAAGTATGCCATCCCGCTGCTTGAATACCTTGACCGCGAGCGGATTACCCGTCGGGCTGGCGATGAGCGTGTTATTCTGGTGTAGCCCCTGTCGCGGAAAAAAGCGCCTCGCGCCTAGAGCGGCGCACTCCACGCCTTGCGGAGGCTTGCCGCTCAGAGCGTGCTGCGCTAGAGTTAGGGATAGCGCGCGGAAAGGTAGCTCGCGCGGAGGTTATCATGGGTGAGCTTAGTCCAATTCATTGGCTGATCGTTTTAGCGGTCATCCTGCTGCTTTTCGGGGGGCGGAAGATTCCCGAGCTGGCCAAGGGTCTCGGCGAAGGTATTCGTAATTTCAAAGAGGGCATGTCGGGCGCCTCGCATGCGCAACCTCCTCCCGTCGCGCCGCCGCCCGTGGCAGCCCCGCCCGTCACGCCGCCGCCGGTTGCGCCCACGGAAGAAAAAAAGTAAGTTCTGCTGCAAGACTCGCGCATCCCGAAGGGTCGGCCAGTTGGCCGGCCCTTTTTTTTATGCGCCGCGAGCGAAACAAGGAAATAACCCTCGTCTGTTTCTCGTCCTAGAGTTTCCCTGCGGGGTACCTGCCCCGGCGCGGAAGGCAGGGCTGACCGTCCGAGCCTTTGCGGCTCGAGTTTAGTCTTCGGTCCAGCCCAGTTCAACGAGTGCCTGCTGCACGCGCGCGATAGGCAGGCCTACGACGTTGAAGTAACAGCCCTCGATGCGCGGAATATAGCGCCCCGCGCGGCCTTGAATGGCGTAGGCGCCGGCTTTGTCGTGGGGCTCGTCCGTCGCGAGATAGCGGGAGATTTCTTCTTCGGTAAGCTCGGCGAAATCGACCAGCGTCGATTCGATGAATTCCTGGCGCTCGGCGTCCGGCAGGCGGATCAGCGTGACGGCGGTGAGCACCGCGTGGGTGCGCCCGCCGAGCGCCTTGAGCATATGGCGAGCGTCGAGTTCGGAACGCGGTTTGCCGAGGATGCGCTCATCGAGCACCACAATCGTATCTGCGGCGAGCACGATGGCCGGGCCGAGGGCGCGCGCGGCGACCAGTTCGGCTTTGGCTGCGGCCACGCGGGCAACGTAGGCGCGCGGCGATTCGTCGGGGAAGGGCGTCTCATCGACGGCGGAAGAAATCACCGTAAACGGAAATCCGGCGTTGTGCAGGATCTCTGCGCGGCGTGGCGACGCGGAAGCGAGGATCAGTTTCAGCATGACAAGGGAATGCCAGAATACTACGAGGAGGGCAGCGCTTTCGAGGCGTATGACCCGGGCGAGGCTTGGCGGCTTAGTCGGCGCGGCTGGTTAAGGGATTTGCAATTCTTGCAGCGGCTGATCAGCACACGCGGGCAGGAGGCGCCCGGGACCTAGATGACCACCGATTCCCGGTACTCGCCGAAGACGCGGCGGAGGGTGTCAGAGATTTCGCCGACCGTCGCGTAGGCTTCGACCGCAACCAGGATGGCGGGGAGCAGGTTTTCCTGCGTCGCAGCGCGGCGCTCAAGCTCAGAGAGCGCGGCGCTGGTTTTGGCCTGGTCGCGTCTGGCGCGCAGGGATTCGACGCGCGCGACCTGGGCCCGCTCGGTTTCCGGATCCATGCGCAGGGTGGGAATCGTGCGCTCCTCGGCAAGAAAATCGTTTACCCCGACCACGATCTGTTCCTTGCTTTCGACAGCTCGCTGATACTCGTAGGCCGCCTTTTGAATCTCGCCTTGAATGTAACCCGACTCGATGGCGCGCAAAACGCCGCCCTGCGCGTCGATCTTTTCGATATAGGCCAGGGCGCCCGATTCGATTTCGTTGGTGAGTTTTTCGATGGCGTAAGAGCCCGCCACGGGGTCGATGGTATTGGTTACGCCTGTTTCGTTGGCGATAATCTGCTGCGTGCGCAGGGCGATCAGCGCGGCATCCTCGGTGGGCAGCGCCAGCGCTTCATCCATGGAATTGGTGTGCAGCGATTGGCAGCCGCCAAGCACCGCAGCCAGCGCCTGGATGGCTACGCGCACGATGTTGTTTTCCGGCTGCTGCGCGGTCAGCGACGAGCCCGCGGTTTGCGCGTGAAAACGCAGCAGCCCCGAGCGCGGGTCGCGCGCCTTAAAGCGTTCGCGCATGATTTTGCCCCACAAGCGCCGCGCGGCGCGGTACTTGGCGATCTCTTCGAGCAGGTCGCTGTGCGCGTTGAAGAAAAAGGAGAGCTGCGGGGCGAAGTCATCGACGCTCAGGGCGGCATCGAGTGCGGCCTGGACGTAGGCAATGCCATCGGCCAGGGTGAAGGCCACTTCCTGGATAGCGGTCGAGCCGGCTTCCCGTATGTGATAGCCCGAAATGGAGATGGTGTTCCATTTGGGAATGTGTTCCCGGCACCAACCGAAGATGTCGGTCACAATGCGCATCGCGGGGCGCACCGGATAGATGTACGTTCCACGCGCAATGTATTCCTTCAGGATGTCGTTTTGCACCGTGCCGGACAGCTTTTGAAGGTTCGCGCCCTGTTTCCTCGCAACCGCGACGTACAGGCAGAGGAGGATGGCCGCCGTCGAGTTGATGGTCATGGAGGTGGACACCTTTTCAAGGGGAATGCCCTCAAACAGCGTCTCCATATCATCCAATGAGTCGATCGCCACGCCGACTTTGCCAACCTCGCCGAGCGCCAGGGGACTGTCGGAATCCATGCCGATCTGCGTGGGCAGATCAAACGCAACGGAAAGACCGGCTTGGCCTTTGCTGAGCAGATAACGATAGCGCTGGTTGGACTCGGCGGCGCTGCCAAAACCGGCGTATTGCCGCATGGTCCAGAAGCGGCCGCGATACATGGTGGGATAAATTCCGCGCGTGTAGGGAGCTTCGCCGGGAAAGCCGAGCTCCTTTTCGGGATGCCAGCCTGGCAGATCGCCAGCGGTGTAGAGACGTTCAAGGGGAAGACCCGAGAGCGTCCGGAAATTGGCCTTGCGCTCGCCGGGGGACGCTGGCGCAGTTTGCGCTTTGGTGTCCGGCTTGCTCTTATTCGTTTCGCTCATAGTTTGCGCGCGCGGCGGAAAGAAGTGACGGCGAAAACCGTGAAAATGGCGGCGACCACCGCGGCGAGGGCTACCAGCCAGTGCGCCACGTCACGGGTCCAGGCGCGGAAGGCATTGTTCAGCCACAGGAAGGCCAGGATGCCAAAGATCGCGCCGGTTGCCTCGTGAAAGAGTTGCCGCAGCGCGCGCCAGAGGCGCCGGAAACCGTTTTGCGGTCCGGTAGGACGAGCGTCGACGCCGGATGTCGCGCCCGCAGCGGAAGCCAGCTCTCTAGGCATAGGCAAAGTGTAGCGTAAAGCGCGGCGGCGGTCGCAGCGGTTGGAGCACCAGAAGAAAAAGCCGCATGGCCCGGCAGGCTGCCGGGAGCTGGCCAATCGAAGCCGGCACAGGGCGCGGAGAGAAGAAAACGATCTGACCGATGGAGGAAACACTGTCCGAAAGGCCTGTGGATTCTTTAGAGACAACACCGCGAAGGACTCTTGTATCCAACATAACCTGGGCCTAGAATGTGCTTGAGGTTAGGGAGAAACGCCCTTGCAACTCGACGATAACCTGAAAAACCTGCTGCGTGAATTGGGACATGCCATCAACGACACGGTCTCGGATTCTGATCGCATCACCGGCGCCATTGCCGGAGTGCGCGCGCACGGCTACGACATCGTCCTGAAGCTCGACGCCACCATCGGCCTTGCCAAGCGGGACGCCGCGGCCCTTGAAGATTCCAAGCTCACCACGCAGGACCGGCGCTTCCTTGAATCTCTGCGCATTCAGGTCGACCAGGAATCCTTCGAGCAAGATAACGAACGAAAAGTTTCCCCCCAGCGGCTGACCATGACGCCGCAGGATTTGCGATTTCTGAAATCGCTGCGCATTGCCACGGACGAGCTGGAGTGAATGAGCTAGCATGAACTTGCTGCGTCATCGCGTACTGTGCTTTTGCTGTGCGGGCGTCGCCCTGCTTGCGCTGTGGGCTTTCTCCGTGCCCTCCCTGGCGGCGCAGTCGCCCGCTACCACGCTGATCCCCATCGCCGTGGACACCGCGGCGCCAATCGTGGTCAACGCCGTCAAACCCAAGCCGAAACCCTTGCCCGCCGGAATCGTAAAATTTGAAGGTTACGTGATGCACGCAAACAGCGCGCAAATTACCGTGCGCGCCACGGGCAATGACATGGCGCTTGAGACCTTTGCGCTCGATAAAAACGCTTCGGCCAAGATGCAACAAACCATGGACAGAGGCGGCTATCAATACGGTGACAAGGTTACGGTGTTCTATAACGCCGCCAATCAGGTGGCCGTAAGAATCAAAGGCAAGCCCTCAAGGCCTCTCTAGCGCGTAGCGGTCGGCCGATTTCTTCGTTTCTCCCCTCTCCACATCGAAATTGCTCCGCAACGTTGGTTTAGGAAATCCCAGGAATCACGGACTTGCGTGGTTTTTCGGCCTTGCCCGCAAAATGCGCCACGGTTGAGTATTTCGCGCGTCTCGCTAAATCGTGTTCGGAAAAGCCTTGCGTCCGCGCGGCTGGATAAGCGCATTCATTGCCAGGCTAGTGGGGACGGCCGCCAGAAGAGCCGGACGAGGAGCGCGCTGGCGAGGACGTTGAAGGGCTGAGCGCGCCGCTTGCGCCTGAGCCGCTGCGCGTGGCTACACCGGCTCCCGCATACGCGTTGCGTTCTGCCACCGAAGGCGCGGGCGTAAACACGCGACGGGCTGCCGCGGCTTGGCTGCGCTGCGCGGCCGAGGTCTCCGCGACAGCGGAATTTCCGGCCCGGTCTATAGCAGAGGTGCGCTGCAATTGGCTCAAAACGCCGGTGCGCGTATTCACAAAGCGGTGCTGCCCGGCATCATAAATCATTCTGAAGTCATGGCCGCCCGTCGCGATGCGATTGCCGCCCCCCATCGAAGCCATCGTGCGCGACACAAGAGCGGGACGCGCGCTGGCGCGAAGAGAGCTGCTCAGAGCGTCCCGTGGCGGAGTTTTTAAAGCCTTCCATTCCCCGGAATCCGTAAAGGCAGCGCTCGCTACCGCGCCACGGGAAACGGCGAACACGCCGTGCGCGAGATTTGCGGAAGTTTTTCCCGGCATATCGAGCGGGTGCGAGGGCACGATACCGAGCGGTCCGGTCTTTAAATGCACCCACGACACCGTGGCCGGGCGCCAGGTGGTATACCCGCCGTATCCAAAATTGCCGGGAACCCAGACCCAGCCGATCCCCGGCTCGACGATCCATCCGCCAAAGTGATACGGGAGCCAGCCCCACGGCTGGTTGCCGATAAAACCCCAGCCGAATGCGGAGTCCATGAACCATCCGCCAGAATCAAAGGGCGACCAGCCAAGTCCCGCGCCAAACGGCTGCCAACCGTATCCGTAAGCGCCGGTCGGAAACCACGAACCGTAGGTGTAGAGATCCCCGAACCCCGAAGTGTAATAAGAAGAACCGTTGGCGTACTGCAACCCGGCGCTGGTGGCTGCGACCGCGCTCGCGATGCGCGCGCTGACCCAGCGGTCGAAATCGTCACCCGGCGGCAGGTTGCCGAGAAGGATGTGTCCGTCAACGGCCGTGATGGAAAACGATTCACCTTTGCCAACCGCGGTCGTGTGGCTTTTGCGAAGCACGGAAACGTGCCCGGCGCTCACAGCGAGGTCGCTGCCATCGTCGAAATTGTCGAGCCGGAAAGTCGCACGAGCCGTAGCTTCGGCGGTGAAGTCTCCCCCGGTGACGCTGAAATAATCGCCATTGCCGGAGTTCACGTAAAACGAGGCGCTCCCCTGCCGCAAAATGAGGCGCGTGATGCGCGCGCCGTTATCGATAGACAGATCGTAAAACTCGAGCACGGTATTTTCGCTGAGAAATGTCATGGCGCCATTTTCAAATTCGACCGCGGCGCGGCCGTGGTCGGTTGAGAGCACGTAGCCTTCGCGAACGGGGAGATTCAGCACCGCGTTCTCCCACAAATTCTTGCTTTCCGTGAGCGGGTCGCCATGCGCGTCGCGCGTGAAGCGCACATCGCCTTCGACAAGACTCAGACGGATGATTCGCGCGTGACCCGCATCGGCAAACACAGGCGCCGCCGCGAGGCTCAAAGTCGTCCCGAAAACAACCACCAGCACGCACAAGAAGCACGGAAAACGCAGGCGGGCGATCATGGTGTTCTCCCCCGAGTCGGCCGAGCGCCGACAAGCAAAAAAACTTTCGCGCGGAACTTCAGCCATATCCTGTACCTCGAACACGTCGCCGTCAAGCCAAGACGGTGCCTGGGTGCTTCGCCGCTTTGGGCAAGTGGCCGAGGGGCAGATATCCCTGTCGGGCGTCTCGCGTGCGAGCGGTTATCTCCATTTCTCGCATCGAAAGTTTGGCAGTAAAGCTTCTTGACACGCCGAAAGCATGCGGCTAGCTTCATGAATACGTTTTTTGGGCCACAACGCAAGCGTGGCCGAGTGGTGTGCCTGATTTTTGCGGCGATTTGCTGGTGGCCGGGGGGCGGTCTACGATGGGTGCAAAAAGGGTGGCCTGTCGACGCGGACTCTCGAGTGGCGAGAAAACGATCTTCTGTCGTCTTCATATCTAATAATCACGACCTGAGGGGACCAAATGCATAGGACTTATCTATTCTTGGCAGGAATGGTGTTGCTTTTCATAACGCTTGGCGGACGAGCCTTCGCGCAGGGCGGCGCGACGGGCGCGATCAGCGGCGTGGTGGTGGACTCAAGCGGGGCTACCATCGCCGACGCCGAAGTGCAAATCATCGACGCCCGGACGGAGCAAATCGCGCGCAAATTGCCCACCGGCAGCGACGGCAGCTTTGTGGTCACGCTGCTGCCCCCCGGAACCTACAGCGTGGTGGTGAATAAATCCGGCTTCGCGGAAGGCAAATCCGCACAGATCGAAGTGCGCGTCACGGAAACCACGCGCATTACCATTCCCCTCAAACCCGGCGCGGTCTCTGACACCGTGGAAATCACCGCGCAGATCACCACAGTCGACACCACCAACCCCACCACCGGACAGTCCATCACCTCGAGCACCGTGCGCACCCTGCCGCTGGCCACGCAAAACTTCCAGCAGCTGCTGGCACTCTCCAGTGGCGCGCAGAGCGAGCTGAACTCCTCGACGCAACTCGGCCGCGGCAACGTCCGCATCGAGGTCAACGGCCAGCGCGAGGACAACAACAACTATCTCATCGAAGGAATTTCCGTCACCGACTACAACGTCGCCGAACTCACCAACACCCCGCTCCCCAACGCCGACGTGATCCAGGAATTCAAAGTGCAAACTTCTCTCTACGACGCAAGCCAGGGCCGCAACGGGGGCGGCAACATAAACGCCGTGCTGAAGAGCGGCAGCCGCATCATACACGGCGACGTCTACGAATTCTTCCGCAATGACAAGCTCGACGCCAACGACTTCTTCCTCAACGCCGCCGGCGAAGGCCGCCCCATCATCCAGCAAAACATCTTCGGCGGCAGCCTCGGCGCTCCCGTGGGCACGGAAAAACTCGGATTCTTCTTTGTCAACTACCAGGGCACGCGCCAGAAGAGCGGCGATTCACCGGGCACCTTCATCGCGACCTCCATCCCCTACGTTCCCGCCGCGGACCGCAGTTCTGCCGCGGCCATCGAGGCCGACTGCAGTATCCCCTCGATCGACCCCGTCGCTCTGGCCCTGCTGCAGGCCAAGAGCGACCAGTTCGGCGGGGCCGCGGGCGGCTATCTGTACCCCGCGCCCACCAACGCCATCGGAGCCACGCCCTGCAGCACGGTGTCCTTCGTCACCAGTAAGCCCGGGGTCTACAACGACGACCAGTTCACCGCCAACTGGGACAAGGAGTTCAACAGCGGGGTCGACAAGCTTTCTGCGCGTGCTTTCTACTCCAACTCCCAGTCCTTTCTTCCTTTCGGCGCGGGCGGTCTGCAGGCTTCGCTCGGCGCCGCAGCCGCCAGCACGGACCTCAACTTCCCGTATCTGCTCCCGCTAAAGGGCCGCTTCTTCAGCATCACGGAAACCCACCTGTTTTCTCCGACGCTGGTCAACGAAATCCGCTTCGGCTTTAACCACATCAACAACCGCGGCGTCAACGAGGATCCCATTACTGCCTCGGACGTCGGCATCGACCGCCCCACCAACAACCTGACCGACAGCATCTACAAATTCACCCTGGAAAGTTCCGGCTTCCAGTTTGGCCCGACTCCTCCGGCCAACCAGACGCAGACCCAGAACAACTACACCTTCCTCGACACCGTCTCCTGGGTGCACGGTTCGCACGTCGTGCGCATTGGCGGTGAAGTCGATTTCATCAATCTCGACAAACTCTTTCCGCAGGTTTTCAACGGTCAGCTTTTTTTCACCGACACCCCCGACAACGGGCCCATCGCCGCATCCACCACCGACTTCCAGAACTTCCTGCTCGGCGCTCCGCAATTCAGCTTCGGCGGCGGCGGGGTCTACAACCATGAGTACAAGCAGAACGATTTTGCGGTCTTCGCCCAGGACGACTGGAAAGCCACCAAGGATCTGACCCTCAATCTCGGGCTGCGCACCGAAATTCTCGGGGCCTGGAACGACGGCGACTGCCACATTGGCAACGTCGAATCCGCGCTTACCTACAGCGGCAGCAACCCCTACATCTTTCCGGGCTGCGTCAATACCCTGGGCGTGCCCGGATTAACCGGCGCGGGCTCGGGCACCACCTTCTTGAACAACTATTCAACCGGGCTCGGTCCGCGCATCGGCTTGGCCTACGACCTGTTCGGGAAACACACCACCACCATTCGCGCCGGTTACGGCATCTACTATGTCCGCGAAGATGTGGGCGCCGTCGATCAGCTGAGCTTCAACGCACCGTTTCTGCCCATCGCCTTCGGCGGCGGCGGGGTGGGCAGCCTGGGCAGCTTTTTCGCGGGTAGTCCGGCCACCAACCCCAACGCCCTCCCTGCCGCCGGCGTGCTGAGTCCCGTGTACCTGCCTTGCCTTTCTGTGCTGCAGGGTTTCCCCGGCGGCGACACGACCCAGGCGGGCAACTACGCCAACCAGGCGGGCTGCAACGGCGTAGGCACCATCAACCTCTTTACCCTGGAACTGCCGCGCCACTTCAAGGTTCCCAACACCCAGCAATGGAACCTCACCATGCAGCGTTCTTTAGGCCACCAGTGGGTTCTTGAAATTGGTTACGTCGGCACGCACGGTGTGCACCTGCGCGATACGCGCGACGCCATTCAATCCCTCGACGCCACCGCGAGCGATCCGGTCGTCGTCAAAGACGTCAACGGCAACACCTACGACATCACCACCGACACCTTTGACAACGGCCCGGCGCGCACTCCGACGCCAGGACTGAACGGCTACTCGGGGTACCAGATTTTCGCCAACGACGCCTGGTCGCGCTACAACAGCCTCCAGTCGACCATCTCGCGCCGCTGGTCAGAGGGCTACTTCCAGGCCGCTTACACCTGGTCGAAAGCCATCGATGCCACTTCGACCGGCAACACCGCCTTCAACACCGCCTACAACAGCCAGACCGACGTCAATGCCTCGAAAGGCCTTTCCGACTTCGACCGCACGCATCGCCTGGTCGTCAGCTACGTTTATGATCTGCCGTTCCTGCGCAATTCGAGCGGCTTTGTGCACCGCGCCCTGGCCGGTTGGCAGGTCGGCGGCATCACCACCCTGCAGTCCGGCTTGCCCTTCTCCATCTACGATTCTGAAGCCGGGACGGCCTTCCTCGGCGCCGGCAGCACACCACTGCTCGGAGCCAGTCTCGCAAGCGGCGCCACCATCGCGGGCGGCTACAACACGGGAAGCCTCAACAGCCGCGTGGGCGCACTGGGCACGGGTTACCTGAACCCTGCGGCCTTCACGCCCGCGCCGCTCCTCTATCCCACGCAGTGCCTCAGCGACAATAACTTCTGCACCACGGGCTTTGGCGACTTAGAAAGGAACGCCTACCGCGGGCCTTTTGAGCAGAACTGGGATTTCTCCCTCATCAAGAACTTCCATCTGACCGAGCGGCAGAATCTGCGTTTCACGGCCGACTTTTTCAACATCTGGAACCATCCGAATTTCGCAAATCCCGCGGTGACCGACGTTGAAACCGCTTCTCTGCCCAACTCGCCATTCGGGAAAATTGTCAGCACCAACGGCCAGCCGCGCCTGATTCAATTCTCGCTGCGGTATTCCTTTTAACCCGCCGGGGCAGAATCCGGCAGGACCCGAGCGCGGCAGCCTCCCGCTTGCATTCAAGGCAGGCGCCGCGCTCTTTTCCCGTTGGCTCTTTGCTTTGCTAAACTGAAGTCGCGGAGGATTCCCTTTCCCGTGTCCGATCAAACCGAATCGCGAGTCACCTTGCTTGAACGCGACGCCGTCCCTGCCGACGCCGCCGCGCTTTACGACGCCCTCCTCGCCCAGCGCGGCGTGGTTCCCAACATGTTCAAGGTGCTGGCGCACGCCCCGGAGATCGCCAAGGGCGTCGCAGGCTTTTTAAAACCATTGCTCAGCGATGGCGCCCTCGCCGGCTGCTATAAAGAGCTGGTGGCTGTGCGCATCTCCATCCTGCACGCTTCTGAATACGCCATTCGCGCGCACGCCGCCTCCGCCAGAAAAAAAGGCGCCAGCGACCAGCAGATCGCTGCGGTAAAGGACTTTGAAAACGGCCCCTACACGGAAAAAGAGAAAATGGGTTTCCGTCTGGCCGACCGCCTGCACCGCGGTGCGCGCGAAGTCGACGAGCCTTTCTACGGCGAACTGCGCAAGGTCTTCAGTGAGAACGAAGTGATCGAGCTGTTCCTGACCGCCGCCGCTTTTGAAATGTTCCCGCGCTTTATCGACGGCTTACACATTCCCGTCACCCCGCTCCCTGCCGCCGCGAACACGCGCTAAAAGCAGCGCGGCCACTGCGCACCCCCACCCGGGCATTGGCCATATCCGACACCAAACGGTCCCGCCCCGCGCCCGGGTTCCGCGCGCGTCGGCCAGTTGGAAAAAAATCGTAAGCCATCCCGCCAACTCCCCCGCAGTGCTAATATTCCTTCCAGGCCAAATTCCATGACCCTCTCTACTCCGACTCCGAAAATCGCCTCCCGCGTTTCACAATTGACCGGCGAAGGCGCGCTGGCGGTTTACACCCGCGCCAAAGAACTCGAGCGCGCCGGCAAATCGATCATCCATCTTGAACTCGGCGAGCCGGATTTTCACCCCGCCGCCCCGGTCATCGAGGCCCTCAAACAAGCTGTATCCGGGGGTCATGATCGCTACTGCCCGACGCGCGGCGTTCCCGCTTTGCGCGAGGGCATCGCCGAGTACCTCGGGCGCACGCGGCGGCTCAGCGTCACCCCCGAAGAGGTTCTCGTCGCGCCGGGATGCAAAATGGCCCTGTCGCTGGCCATGATGGCGCTGATCGAGCCGGGCGACGAAGTCTTGTACCCCGACCCCGGTTTTCCGATCTACCCCTCGTTCACGCGCGGCTTGGGTGCCCGAGCCGTGCCCTTCGGGTTACGCGAAAAAAACCAGTTCCAGCCGGACCTCGCGGAAATCGCGGCGAAAATCACCAGCAAAACCCGCCTGCTGATTTTCAATTCGCCGAACAATCCAACCGGCACGGTATTCCACAAAGCAGCGCTCGCAAAAATCGCGGCCCTCGCCGTCGAGCACGATCTCTGGGTTTTGACCGACGAAATCTACGCCCGCATCCTCTTCGCCGGCGAATATCAGTCCATCCGGGCGCTGCCCGGAATGGCCGAGCGCACCGTGATCATCGACGGCTTTTCAAAGAGCTTTGCCATGACGGGCTGGCGCCTCGGCTATGCGGTCGCCGCCAAACGGGTTATCGACGCCATGGACATGCTGGTGCTGAACACCTTCACCTGCGCCGCGGAGTTCACCCAGCTCGCGGCCGTTGAAGCCCTGCGCGATTCCGGGCACGCCGTCGCTGCCATGGTCGAGGAATATCGCCAGCGTCGCGATCTTTTCGTTGACGGCCTCAATCGCATTCCCGGCTTCCGCTGCCAGTCTCCGGAAGGCGCTTTCTACGCGTGGGTCAATGTTGCCGACACCGGGCTGCCGGCGGAAGAAGTGGCGCGGCTGCTGCTCGAGGAGGGCGGGGTAGCCGGCATCGCGGGCGGCGCCTTTGGCGCCGAAGGGAAGGATTATCTGCGCTTTTCGCTCGTCAGCGCTCCGCATTTGCTCGCCGAAGCCCTCGAGCGCATCGCCAAAGTCGCCGCCGGCTGGACCGCCGCCGTCTCCTAGGTAAGGTAGCGCAGGGGCCAGGGCGTTCCGCCGGCTCTGCGGCTTCGGCCGGGGCGCGGAAACCAGTCTGATGCCGGGGTAGTCGGAAACGCGCGCGAGTTTCTCAGGCGGAGTCGAAGTCAATATGCGGGGGCACCCAGCATGAAACATCTGGCAAAGTGGACTTTTATCGTCGCCATGGCCGTGACCCTGTCCTTCACTGGCGCGGCAAATTCTTCCGCGCAGTCGCGCCCTTTCCCGGGTCCCGACCTAGAAAACGTCTACGAGCGCCTGCTGGGCAAAATCGACAAAATCCCTGCCTACGACAATCACGCCCATCCGGGCTTCGGCGACGATAGCGACGTCGACGCCATGGCCGCTCCGCCTGGTGAGAGCAGCACCCTGCGCGTGCGCGACGATAATCCCGAATTTGTCATCGCCGCCAAAGCCCTGTTCGAGTATCCCTACGACGATTTCAAGCCCGAGCACGCCAAATGGCTGGCCGAGAAAAGCAAAGCCGCGGAGGAATCCGGGGACCAACGGTACTTCAACGGCATCCTCGATAAACTGAATATCGAGACGGTTCTGGCCAATCGCGCCATGATGCCGCCCTATCTTGATCCGAAGCGCTTTCACTGGGTCTTTTTCGTGGATTCTTTTTTCTATCCCTTCGCCAACACGGCGCAAGCGGCCAGCACCCCGGACATGGCTGTGTACGTCCCCTTGCAGGAAAAAATGCTGGGCCGCTACAAAAAGCTCGAAGGCCTCGCGGGCCTGCCTGGGGATCTCGCCGGTTACGAGCAGTTTGTCCGCCGCACCATGACCGACAATCAAAAGCTGCGCGGGGGGGTGGCCATCAAATTCGAGGCGGCGTATTTCCGCACCCTGTATTTCACCGATCCGCCGCGCGCGACCGCGGAAGCCATTTACGCCAAGTATCATGCCGGAGGCGTGCCGAGCGCCGAGGAATATCGCGTTTTCCAGGACTATATTTTCCGGGTGCTCATCGATCAGGCGGAAAAACTGGATCTGCCCGTGCATTTTCACAGCGCCGTGGGCATCGGCGACTATTTCAGCCTGCGCCAAGGCAACGTCCTCAATCTCGAAAATGTATTGCGCGACCCGCGCTACAAAAACGTGAAGTTCGTCCTCCTGCATGGCGGCTGGCCGTACTACAAGGAGGCCGCGCTGCTCACGGCGGTCAAGAATGTCTATCT
>JBEKSZ010000104.1:0-19806 GCA_049516615.1 Candidatus Acidiferrum sp.
GAAGCTCGCCCTAAGATAAGTTCTCCCAAGACAATAAAGTCTAAGAAGGGCAGTCGAAGACTACGACTTTGATAGGCTGGGGGTAGAAGCGCAGTAATGCGCGAAGCTGACCAGTACTAATCGCCCGTTCGGCTTAATCATAAAACTTTCTCAAACCGTCTTTGAGAAAGCTGCTAACAAACGACTGCAACCATCTAAACGTGGATTGCACGCCTTTGTTCATCACAGGAAGCTCGGCTCGTGCCAAGCTTGTAATGCCAGCGCTTTAAAACTCTGCCCGCCGCATCGCGGCCGCAGATTCTGTTGTCGCTCTCGCGATCGCGGACCCTTTAACCCGGTCCGCGTCGTCCGCGAGAGTCCAATCTTCCTGGTGGTCATATCGCGAGGGTCACACCCGTTCCCATCCCGAACACGGAAGTTAAGCCTCGCTGAGCCGATGATACTGCACGGGCAACTGTGTGGGAACGTAGGTCGCCGCCGGGATTAAACTACAAAAGGCCGCAATCTTCGGATTGGGGCCTTTTTTGTTTCTGTCCTTGCCGTTCTGCCCTCGCGGCGCCGGCGTAGTTCTCCTCTAGGCAATCTTCAGCTCCGGTCGCACCTCAATGCTCCCGTACCTGGCCATGGGAATTTTCCCGGCAATCTGCAGGGCTTCGTCCATGTCCCGCGCCTCGATAAATATGAATCCGCCGAGGACCTCCTTTGTCTCGGCAAACGGCCCATCCGTCATGGCAATCCTCCCGGCCCGGCTGCGCACCGTCTTCGCCGCCTTGGTCGACTGCAGCGCCGCAGCAGCGAGAAAGTGCCCTTTCCTTGCAAGTTCCTGGTCGTAGGCCAGCGAATCCCGATCCAAATCCGCCCGCTCCTCGCCGGACAATCCCTGCAGAACGTTCGGCTCGAGATACACAGCGCAAAGAAATTTCATAAAGTCTCCCAAGTTTAAGATTCGCAGCCAAAATGAGCTGCCTACCGGGTGGTCGAACGCGAGCGCTCGCAATCGACATTCCCGCGAAGGACACAAATACTCCTTCCGCCGGGCAGAACCAGGCCGTTACCGCGGGGATACGCCCGGTCAGCCGTTCTCTGGGCATGCGGAGCCAAGGCGCGCACGGAAAGAGCGTCAGCCCGGCCCGGGGCAGGCGAGCCCCGAGACTGCGCCTCTCGCCCGCCCTCCGGGCGTTTTTCTCGGCACATTTTCCCTCCCCCGCGTGGCGCCGCGCCGTCTTGACGCGCAAAACCTCCTGGCGCGCCGAATCTGACCCATTCTTGTCCCCGAGCTTGCACCCCGCTTCTTCACTCGGAATTTCGCGTATCCCTTTTATTTTCTTAAAACTGCTGCTCTTTGCCAAAAACGCCCGGGGTTCGGTTATGTGCGTTACTATTCTACTCACCAGGGCGCAGGCGAGCCTGCCGAGGAGAGAGCTATGGACGTATTCAGAAAAGGTCGCAACGACGAGGAACCCGCCTTCACCATGCGGCCAGCCATTCCCGGCCTGAAGGCCATCGTCATCGCCATCGCCGTGCTGATTGGCGTGCTGATTTTGTTCTCCCTGCTGCTGCGCGTAACGCGCATCGAAGCCGGGCACGTTGGCGTAGAAATCAATCTGGCCGGGCAGCAGCGCGGAGCGTCGGAAATTCCCATTCGCACCGGTTGGGTGGTGTATTCACCGCTGACCACCCAGATCATCGAGTTTCCCACCTACGTGCAAACCGTCAAGTGGACCAAGGACGTCAACGAGGGCCATCCCATCAACGAAGAGATGGGCTTCAATTCCAAAGAGGGCATGGAGATTTTCGTGGATGTTTCGCTCTCCTATGCCATAGAGCCGTCCAAGGTGCCGGACTTTTATGTAAAGTATCGCGTCGACGATCTGGACCGCTTCACCCACGGTATCTTGCGCGACATTGTACGCAATTCGCTCAACGAGGTGGCCTCGACGTTCGTTGTTGAAGATATTTATGGTGAGAAGAAAGCCGCTTTCCTCAATCAAGTGGAGGCCATGATACAGGCCAAGCTGACGCCCGTCGGAGTCGGCGTGCAGCAATTCGGTTTTATCGGAGCGCCTCGCGTTCCCTCGGTGATCGCCACGGCCATCACGGCAAAAGCGCAGGCCATTCAGCAGGCGGAACGGGCCCGCAACGAACTGGCCACCACGCAAGCCGAAGCCGCTAAGAAAATTGCCGAAGCCGAAGGCGATGCCAAATCGCAAGTCACCCGCGCGCAGGGCGAAGCCGACTCCAACCGCATCCGCCAGGCTTCGCTCACACCGCAGCTGCTTGAATTGCGGCGACTTGAAAATGCCCGGGCGCTGATCGATAAATGGGACGGCCGCCTGCCCAGCGTGCAATCCGGCCAGGGCGGCATGATCCTGCAATTGCCAAAGCCCGAGTGATGGCGCGAGAGAGCGGATCCGGAGCGATGGAACGGAGCGGAGAAGCCACAGGCGCGCCAGTCGTGCTCATCACCGGCGCAACCGACGGGCTGGGGCGCGCCACAGCGCTTCTCCTCGCCGCGCGCGGCTACCGCGTCTTTGCCGCGGGGCGCTCGGCGGAAAAGCGTGCCCAGCTCGAGGCCCTGGCGCGCGAGAAAAAATTGCCCCTCGAAACTCTGTACCTCGACGTATGCGACCCGGAATCGGCGAATGCCGCAGTTGCGCAGGTCCTCGGCAAAGCCGGCGCAATCGACGTGCTGATCAACAATGCCGGGGTGGTGTATGTCGCGACGGTCGAAGAGATGAGCATGGCGCATTGGCGGAGCCAATTCGAGACCAATCTGTTTGGCGTGATCCGCGTGACGCAAGCGGTCTTGCCCGGCATGCGGGAACGGCGCAAGGGACGCATTGTGATGATGAGTTCGGTGGCGGGGCTGCTGACCCCGCCGACCTACGGGCCTTACAGCGCGACCAAGCACGCCATCGAAGCGGTCAGCAATGCGCTGCGCCACGAGTTGTATCCCTTCGGCATCGCCACGGTGCTGATCGAGCCGGGATACATCGTGACGGGAATCCAACAAGCTTCCGCGGAACTCTCCAAACCGTATCTGGAGAACCGGGACTCCGGGCCTTATGCGCGCCTGCACGGGAAATCGCGAAACGCCCGCAACGCCGCGCGGGCTTCGTCGGGAACCACTCCGGAGGACTGTGCGCGGATTATTTTGCGCGCCGTCGAAGCGAAAAATCCCAAGGCGCGGTATACCGTGACGCGGCTGGCCACCCTGGTGAAATGGGCGCGCCGGCTGCTGCCCGACAGCCTGCTCGACGCGATGATCCGCAGGAGCACGGGAATCACGCGCGACATGGAGCGCCCTCTCTAATGCGCGCTAGGGATTGGAAATCTGGAACGACAGGCTGTTTTCGCGTTCCGCTTGCCACTGCTTGGACCAGGCGTCGTGCACCGGGCTCTCCGCATAATCCGCGGCAGTTTCCGGGCTGGTAAATTCGATGGCGTAGACGCCGCTGAAATCCTTGATCTGGTTGCGTTCCGTCTTCAGCCAGATATTTTTGATGCCGGGAATCTTTCCGGCCATGTCCTTGATGCCGTTGATGGCGATTTCGCGGTCGTTGTTCGAGGTGGTGTCCTTGAACTTGTAGATCACCACATGCAGCACCGTTTTCGGCTGGCCGAAGCGATTTACCACTCCCCCGGAGCGGGCGTGAAGCTGTCCGGCAGTCATTCCGGCGATGAACAGTGTGGCGCCGATGGCGATCTGCCGGGCGCGCTGCTTGCTTGAGGTCATGGGTGGTCTCCCGTCACGTGATTGCGTGTAAGCTACGTCTGCCAGTCTAGCGCCTTCGTGGCGGTTTTTCCCGGGACAAGGCGGCCGCGGTACCCTGCTCCGGCCCGCTGCGGTCTCGCCCGTGTATTTGCTGTCTACACTTTTTCT
This sequence comes from Candidatus Acidiferrum sp., assembly GCA_049516615.1. Classification (GTDB taxonomy): domain Bacteria; phylum Acidobacteriota; class Terriglobia; order Acidiferrales; family UBA7541; genus Acidiferrum. The sequence continues at coordinate 3,884 of JBEKSZ010000104.1, forward strand.
GGAGCGACTGATGCGGAATGTTCTGACGGATCGTGCGGTGGTGACGCTGCTCTTGTCCTTAGGCGCCGTGCTCGGCACGTATGCGCAGCAGACCCCGCCGCCCGATCCCCTGGCGCACGACATTTTCAAGGAACTGATCGAAATCAACACCACGGATTCTGTCGGCAACGTAACCACGGCCGCCGAAGCGATGGCCAGGCGCCTGCGCGACGCCGGATTTCCCGCGCAGGACGTCATCGTCGCCGGGCCCAACGAGCGCAAGAAGAATCTCGTGGCGCGCCTGCACGGCACAGGCAAGCGCAAGGCCGTGCTCTTTATCGGGCACCTCGACGTTGTCGAAGCGCGCCGCGAGGACTGGACGAGCGACCCCTTCCAGTTCATCGAAAAAGACGGTTTTTACTACGGGAGGGGCACGGAGGACATGAAGGAGGGTGACGCCATGCTGGTCACCAACCTCATACGACTGAAGAAGGAGGGATACCTTCCCGACCGCGACTTGATCGTGGCCCTGACCGCGGATGAAGAAGGCGGTGAATTCAACGGCATCGACTGGCTGCTCAAAGAGCATCGCGACTGGATCGAGGCCGAGTACTGCATCAACCTGGACGGGGGAGAGTTCGACAAAAAGGATGGCAAGCGAATTCAGGCCGCGATACAGACCAGCGAAAAAGTCTATGCCGATTTCCAGCTGGAATCGAGGAATGCGGGCGGGCACAGTTCCCTGCCGAGTCCGGACAACGCCATCTATCATTTGTCCGGGGCGCTGACGCGGTTAGAGAACTTCTCTTTTCCGGTGCACATCGACGAGACCACACGAAAATACTTCTCTGCTTCGGCGGCGCAGATGAGCGGGCAAGAGGCGGTTGATCTAAAGGCCATCGCCCGGCAGCCCGCGGATCCAGCCGCGCTCGCGCGCCTGTCCAAAAACGTCTATTACAACTCGTTGCTGCACACGACGTGTGTGGCCACCATGCTCAGCGGAGGGCACGCAGCCAACGCCCTGCCGCAGATGGCCAAAGCCAACGTGAATTGCCGGATTTTCCCGGGAGAGGATCCAGAACAGGTACACCAGACGCTCATAAAAGTCGTCGACGACGCGCAAGTTACCGTGAATTTTGTGCAGCAAAGGGCCGCGGACGGGACGCTCGTGGCGGTCGTGAACGTTTCGGCCTCGCCGCTCCTTCCCGCGGTAACGAGCGCGCTCGAAAAAGCCCTGGCCGTTCGCTGGCCGGGAGTTCCCTGGGTGCCGACAATGTCGACGGGCGCGAGCGACGGTAAAATTCTGCGTATTGCCGGAATACCGACGTACGGGATTTCCTGCATGTTTTATGAAGTGGGCGATGTGCGCGCACACGGAAAAGATGAACGCGTCGGCGTGCAGGATTTTTACGATGCCGTGAAATTCAACTACACATTTATGCTGGCGCTCACCGCTAAACCCTAGCAACTTCGGGTGCTCCCCGGGCAAACCCCCGCAAAATGGCGAGCAGGGGGCAGGCTTCCGATAACTCGCCCGCCTTAGCGGGATCTTTCAGGCACTATGGCAAATCCCGCCGGAACAATTATCCTGAAGCGTGACGGAAAATCCACCCACAGCGCCGCAGCCCCCCTACTGGAAAGGCTATCTCTGGTCCTTCCTTCGATGGTTTCTCGGCGGGCTCGCGGCTCTTTGGCTGCTTGGGGTGCTGCTACTCGTGGCGGCGCGATGGATGGACCCCCCGACCACCGCGGTGCACGTGGAACGGCGCTTAAAAGCCTGGCTTCACCAGGCGCCATATCACGAACGGTACGAATTCGTTGCGCTGAGCCAGATCTCGCGGGATTTCCAGCATGCGGTGATCGCCGCGGAAGACGCGCGCTTCTACCAGCACCATGGATTCGACTGGCACGCGATACAAATCGCTGCCGAAGACGATATGGAAGGCGGCCGCATTCGCGGCGGGTCCACCCTCACGCAGCAACTGATAAAAAACCTGTTCTTTGGAACCGGCCGCTCCATCCTGCGCAAAGGCGCGGAATTCACACTGGTCCCGGTGGCCGAATTGGTTCTTGGCAAGCAGCGCATTCTCGAGTTGTACCTCAACGTGGTCGAATGGGGCCCGGGCGTTTATGGCGCGGAGGCGGCGGGCCATTATTACTACCGAACTTCGGCGAGGAGTATCGACCGGCAACAGGCGGCGCAACTCGCCGCAATTCTGCCCCTGCCCTTGAAGCGGAGGCCTGAGCGCATGACTCGCTACAGCGCACTCATCCTCGAGCGGATGCGGCAAGTGGGCTGGTAATCGCGCGTCACATTGCTCACAGCCGCGGAAGAAGCGTACCGTCAAAGGGCATCCGCGCAGCACTGCGAGCAGCTGTGGTAAGCAGAAGGGCGAGCAAGAATGAGAACGGAATTGCTGCGATTCAACGGAGCCCTCGAGCGAGACCCCGCCATCGATGCGTGGATGAAAGAGCATGCGGGTGAATTGGGCGCCATTGCGCGTCAGTGCTTTGAGCTGATGCGAAAGTGCGGTGACGAAGTCCGGGAGCTTGTGCATGACGGCTGTCCCGTTGCATGTCTCGGCGACGCGCCCTTCGCCTATGTGAATGTGTTCACTTCGCACGTAAACGTGGGGTTCTTTCACGGAGCCGCGCTGCCCGATCCGGATCGCTTGTTAGAAGGCACCGGCAAGTTCATGCGCCATGTGAAGCTGCGACCTGAAAGCTCCACAAACGCCGCGGCGCTAAGCAGGCTCATCGCTGCCGCGTACTCGGATATAAAAACGCGCGTCGAAAACGGCTAGCCACCCCAGGTCAAGACGCGAGGCAAGATCTCGGCTTTTCCCGCACCTTGGCATTCCCGCGAGCAATCCTCTAGAATCGCGGTCCATGAACTGCAGCAATTGTGCAAAAGAGATGACCGCCTGGACGCTCGAGGCGCGACTCGGCAGAGAGATGACCGTCGATGTGTGCACGGGCTGCCAGGCCTTCTGGTTCGATCAGCACGAGAGTTTGCAACTGGCGCCCGGGGCGACGCTCCGGCTGATGAAATTTATCGGGGAGCACTCGTCCACCGTCAAGCCCGTCCTCGCGAAGGTGCTGCGCTGTCCGCGCTGCGAAGGCCCGCTGACCCTGGCGCACGATATGGTGCGCAACATGCGGTTCGTGTACTGGACATGTCCGAGGGGGCACGGGCACTTCATCGGCTTTTTCGATTTTCTGAAAGAGAAGAATTTTATTCGGGAGCTCTCGCCGCAAGAGATCCGGCAACTCAAACAAAACCTGGAGAGCGTGAACTGCAGCAACTGCGGGGCGGCTATCGATTTACAGGCGAACTCGGCTTGCCCCTACTGTCATTCGGCGATTTCCATCCTGGACATGAAGCAGCAGCAGCAGATACTGGCGCAACTGAAGGAAGCGGCCGAGCCCCGGCCAGTCGACCCGCTGCTGGCACTGAAGCTCGAACGCGCCAAGGTCGAAGCGTCAGCGCTCTTTAAAGACAACGTCAACGAGTGGTGGGGCGAAGGCCGCTCCGGGGACCTGGTGCAGGCGGGTTTGGCGCTGGTCGCCGAGTGGATCCGGGGCGAATTGTAATTCATTGTGATTTCGTTTTTAGGCATGCAGCCGAGGTCGGGGGTGAAACTGAGGCGGCCCGGGGAAGCGCTTGCTCGCCCGGGCCGGATCGTTTGAGGAGGATCAGAAAGTTATTGGGGGTTGGCGGCTGGCGGATCGCCGGGCTTGGGAGCCGGGTCGGCGGGAGAAGCGGCGCTGGCAGCGATGGGTTTGGCGGCATCCGAGCCATAGCGCGTCAGGTAGGGCATGAACGGCGTGACCTCGAAGGGCATCTTCTCGCGCTCGGCGACAGTGCCCACGGGCTTGCTCTTGATCAGTTCCAAATGGTCGTTCCAGGGATCAAGCTTCACACGGCCGCCGATGGGCAGCGCGGCAATGAGCTGGGGATTCGTTTTTTGATCGACGGGTGTGCTGGATTTCAAGTCGGCAATTACCGGAACGCGATTGCCCAGGTGCGCGCTGATCAGGTTGGGAATTTCTTTCTGGCGCGATTCAAGAGCGGTGAGAAAGAGTCCGGCGTTGCCCAATTGGTTTTTGTACGGCGAATTGTTCAGCAGCTCGATGGCTTTGGCGCTGGCGGCATGCTCTTCGTCGGGGGTGCGCTGGAAGCCGAAATGCCGGAAGGTGTCTTTTTCGTCGACGATAATCTGGTCAAAGAACGCGTAGGTCGAATCGAGGCGATGGCCAAGAACGATGTGGCCGAGTTCGTGGGCCAGCACCGCGGCCAGGCTGGCTTCATCGGGCAGCACGTCGATCAGGCCGCGGCTGAGCACGATGGTGTGACCGACCGTAAAAGATTCCAGAGTGGTGGTCATCATCACGCGGCAGCGCACGTCGGGTTCGATATCGAGATTGTTGGTGACTTCCAGATTGTTGATCACCGTTTCAAGAACCTTGTCGACCTCGCCCTTCGGGGCAATCAATCCGGTCCGCTGCAGGCGGTCAATGACGTTGTCTTCCGCCTGGCGGTCCCAGGAACGCTGGGCTTGCACGGGCGATAGGTCGTTGGCGGTCTTGGTGTCATCCTGCACCGGGGTCTCGACCAGGATTTTGCTGAGTTCCTGCTCCTCGCCGGCCTTGCCGAGGTTGTAGCCCCAGAGACGCGTCTGGGCCTTGAAATCCAGCTTCTTGGTCAGGGCGTAGTGCAAATCTTTTTCTTCGCTGTAGACGAAGGCAGGCAGCCACAGGCCGGGCTGCACGTTGGCCCGCCAGCTATCGAAGTGGAAATAAAAACTGGTGTGGCCACCGCCACCGTAAGCGCCATTAAAGCGCACAATGTTGTAGTCCTGATCTTCGACCCAGATGCGGCCGAGAAAGCGCCCTTTGCCGGATTTCTCCTTGGGCGTAACGTCGAACACCAGGCAGCGCACTTCGCCGAGAAATTCACGGCGCACGTAGTCAAACTTGTAGTGCTGCTTGTCGAAACCGCTGGTGTCAATAAAAATCATCTGCAAGAAACCATCGGGCAGAAACTGCATGGCGAAAGAGAAGAAATTGCCGACGGACACAAAAATCTTCTTGCCCCGGCTTCCGCTGTCGTTTAAGGACACCAGCTGCACGCCCTTGGAAAAATCCGCGCGCCCCAAAAAGTACTTGTCGCCGGCCGGGGTATAGCCGAGATCCTTGTCCGGTTTCAGGTTTTGAATGTAGGTTTCGACGAGCGGCGAGTAGGTTTTGACCTGGGTATCCAGCTTGGCTTCGTTGGCGACTACCCGGTCCACGACTTCGTCCATGGTGCGCGGTGCGGGACCGATCTGCTGAAAGGTTGCAGCTTGCCCAGCCGCCGGAGCCTGCCCGCCAAAGGTTGCAAATCCGCTGATCGCCAGCAGCGCGATCGATAAAAATACCTTACCCATTTTCCTTCTCCCCCTCAGTAAGCCATGCGAAACTGAATTCGCACGCGCGCTGGGAAATCCACTGACTGGCCGTCACGCCGTGCCGGCTTGAACTTGATCTGTTGTGCTGCCCGCGTAGCTGCTTCATCGAGCCCGTGGCCGAGACCGGATACCACTCCCTTTACTTCGACCGAGCCGTTGGCCAGGAATACCAGATCCAAGACCACGTCGCCTTCAAGACGCAAGCTGCGTCCTTCGGCGGTGTATTCCGGCTTGGGCTTTTCTAGAATGTCCACCGGGGTGGTAGCGCCCTCGGTGGCGGCCACCTTCTTCTTGGGCGCCTCTGCTACGGTCTGGTCGCCGAATCCGCTCTGCTGGATGGAGCCGCGCTTACCGCCGCCCTGCGGAGGGTTAGCCGTTCCGTTGCCAAAACCGGTGCTGGCCACCGTGCCCTTGATTCCATTGGCACCTGCAGTGCCATTCCCGTAACCCGGTCCGCCAGGGAGCGCGGGAGACCCTTGCCGGTTCACGATGTTCGATTTGTTGGGATCGCCCTTGCCCGCGAGTCCATCGGGATCGCCGAATCCGCCGGTCTGTACCTTATCAACAGGGGCTTTGACGGTTGCCGGCGCGGCGCTCCCACTGTTCATGTTGTTCAGCTTGACATCTTCCTTCGGCCGCTTCGGCTGATTGGTGGGCGCGTCAATCTTGGCGGCTTCAAGAACGGGAGCGAGGTCCGGAGCTTTGGCGTCGACGGGCTGAATCTTGGGCTGTACGGCTTTCGGGGTGACGAAAATATGCTGCTGCTTGGGATTCAGTTTTACGGGCTCTTCGATCACCGGTTTCGGCGGTTCAGGGGCGACCTTCTGACGAATCTTTGGCGGCGGCGGAGGTGGCGGCGCAACCGGTATGGTGGTAATCGGTTGGGCGATCTCGATGATGTCAAAATTGAGCGCCGTTTTCATGCGCTCCGGGTACAGCAGGGGCATCAGCAGAACAAAGCCAACGATGATGATCTGCGCCAGAGCGCTAAGGCCCACGCGTCCCCAGCGCGGCTTGCCTTCGGGAAGTAATGCTAAACGGGCAGCAACCGGCTTGGTCCCGATGGCGCGTTTCCAGGCTTCCGGATCGGCGGGGCGACGAGTCTTGGCATCAAAGCCAACGCCCATCGTGGTTTTGGTTACTGGATCTGCGAGCATGCTGGTCATCCGCCCTACCGCCTTGGAAAATTTCCGTCCTCAGAACCGTTCGGATAGGAGCGCCTTACTCTCCCCTCGTTCGCTGGCAAGATTAGGGACGAGCCCTCTTGCAGTACTAGAGTACTGACGATGATGAGGGTGGCCGAATAGGACTTTGGTACTAACGACGCGAAGTCGCTAATGCTCCCGTGAGCGCACGCTGCGCTTTCCGATTGTTAACCCGGCGAGGCGGATTGGGTTGCACGGGCTGGGGCGCAACGCACATATAGGATACTCTAAACCGTCAGTTGGTTGCGCCTGTCGCCCCGGCCAAGTGCTGTTTTCTGCAAGCCGCGGCCGGGCCGGATACCGGCGCGGGCTTCCTGATTTCGCAGACGCCGGAGACACCCGAGGATGGAGGACGGTCGAGCGGTAAAGTGCCGTTTCAACCGCCGTCGACCCTATGCCGGACGCCCGGAAAACGCCCTCGGAAGCCGCCCTGGCGGATGTGCTTGCCGAGCTCCATGCGCACGGCGCGTTTTTTGAGAGCCTCTGCGCGCGCGCCGAGCTCGCGCGTTGGGGATGCTCCGCGCAGCGTTTTGCGTGGCACTTGGCCCGCTGTGCCGCTTCCCGCTTCAAGAATCAGAAACCATTATGGGAAGAAGCCGAAGGGTATTTCGCTGCCCTGCATCTTGAGGATTTTGCCCTGGCTTGTGCGTGTGGCGATGGCGCCGACGCGGCCTGGGATTTTTTTGTCCTTGAGTATCGCGGATATCTGCGGAAATGCGCGGGAGCCATGTTGCGCCGGAACGCGGAATCCCCGGAAGCGCGCGAGCTGGCGGATTCCTTGTTCGCGGAGCTGTATGGACTGGCTGATGGCCGGCGGGGCGCGCGTTCCCTGTTTCGCTATTTTCACGGACGCAGCTCGCTGAAAACGTGGCTGCGCGCCGTGCTCGCGCAGCGCCACGTGGACGGCATTCGCGCCGCGCGGCGGTTTGCTTCCCTCGACGAGGATGCTCTTTCCGGTCAACCACTGAATGATTCGCGCGGCGCCGCGCTCCCCCGAGCGGCCGCTCCCGCGCTTGAACGCGTCGCACTCCCTGCCGATCCCTATCGCGAAAAATACCTGGCGCTCTTCGGCATGGCCCTCAGAGGCGCGCTTGAGCGACTGGCACCTCTCGATCGCCGGCGCGTGGGTCTCTACTATGTGGAGGACAAAACCCTGGCGGAAATCGGGCGCCTGTGCGGCGAGCACGAGTCCAGTGTCTCGCGGAATCTGGAGCGCATCCGTCGCGAGCTGCGCGCGCTCGTTGAAGAGGATTTGCGCCGCAACGCGCGCGGGGAGCGTGCCGCCGGCGAAGACGGGGTCTTTAGGCCGGGCCTCAGCGATGCGCAGATCGCGTTGTGTTTTCAATATGCGACCGAAGACGCGCCCATCGATTTCGATTCGCTGTTTCCCCGCGACGGCCGCGGCGCGGCCGAGGAAACTTCGCCTGAGACATGGTCGCGCAAAAACCCGCGCCGCAACGCCGGGAGCCAGGAATCATGAGGCCCGCGGCGAGCTGTTTTTCTGCCTGCAAGGTTCGAGGGCGAGAGCGTTCTATTGGAGGTGACCGCCATGCCGGCTGACGACCCCGTTTTTGAAAAAGCACTGGCCCGGCAATTGCGCGCCGTTGCCCGGGGTGCGGGAACGCCCGGAGGACCGCCCGGGTCTGAAGACCAGGGCCCATCTTCGACTGCCGGGGCCACCTTGGGCGGAGTCTGTCCCGATGCGGAAATGCTGGCGGCATACCACGAGGGTGGCTTGTCCCCTCTCGAGAGGCGCGTTTGCCAAGAACACGTCGTCTCTTGCGCGCGCTGTCGGGAGATTCTGGCGCAACTGGAAGCCACCGACGGTGTCGTTGCCGCGAGCGACGATGAATGGCGGGTCTTGCTCGACCCTGCCGGAGGTGGGCTCGCGCGCTCCGCGCCGCATGGCGCGGTCTCGACGAGCCCTCGACGCGGGATGCGCCTGTGGTTCGCACCCGCCGGAGCGATCGCTGCGGCGCTGCTTCTCTGGCTCGGATGGCACCTGCGATCGACGCATGCCCCTGTGCTCAGCAGGCCGGCCGAGGAAATTGCGGAAACCCGTGAAGGCGCGTCGCCCGTGGCCGCGCCGGCGACACCCCTGCTCAGGGAGCAGAAATCGGCCGCGGCGGATAGCAAATCGAACGACCAAGGCAATCCTCAGACGACGAAGGCCTTGAGTCGCAGCGGGAGAGACTTGCGCCAGCCAGTTGCGCCCAGTGGGGCGCTGGGCGGCCAGGTAGAAGGAACGCAGCTTTCTGAAGACCAGCTGAGTGAGAAGCAAAATCAGACCCAAAATCAGACCCAAAATCAGACCCAGAATCAAAATCAGATCCAGAATCAAAATCAAAATCAGAACCAGGATCAGAATCAAAGCGAGAAGCAAACTGAGAAGCAAACTGAGAAGCAAAACCCGGCGCAGGCTGCGGGGAACGCTCAAACCCCGCCCGCACCGGACGTGGGAGCCGCCGCAAAAAAACTTCCTCCCGCACCAGTCCCGGCCGCGACCGAGACGGTGACCGTGGCGAGCGGGGCAGCGCAGCCCGGGGCCGCTGGGGACAAGGTCGCCCTGCCGCCTGCTTCCGCCGGACGGGAAACTACCGACGTCACGGCCGCCTCGGCGCCAGCCGCGTCCAAAGACGCTCAAGAGATCAGGAAAGAAGCAGCGCCCGCACTGCTGAGCGCGCAGACAGCGCCCACCAATGGCAGAAATTATAAAATGCTGGCAAGGGCCGCGCACCTCGACCCCCATCTAATTCCCGCGCCGGGCGGCAACGTAATCTGGCGCGTTGGTCCCAAGGGATTGATCGAGCTGTCGGCCGACGGCGGAGCGAAGTGGAAGCGGCAAAACAGCGGGGTCGATGTGGTTTTAAACGCAGGCTCGGCGCCGAGCTCGGCGGTGTGCTGGGTCGTCGGGCGGGCGGGCACCATTCTGTTGACGATCGACGGCGGCGCGCATTGGACGAAACTCGGATCCCCGCTCAGCGCCGACCTCAGCGTCGTTCACGCCGCGGACGCCTTGCACGCCACCATCTCGGACGTGGCCCTGGGCGTGAATGTGGCCACCTCCGACGGCGGGGTCACGTGGACTTCCCTCGCCAAGCCATGACCGAGTATTCCGCCCCGATTTCCGTGCAAGAAATATCTACCGTCTCGTTCTAATCTCGAAGTCATTTCCGAAGAGGTGAAAGCGATGAACGTAACCAGAAGCAAGGCACAAGCCATAAAGGTTTTGGCCCTGAGCGCTGCGGTTTTATGCGCCGGGAATGCCAGTCTGCTCCCGGCCGGAACACAGGAGCCAAACGCGCAGAGCCAGACCGCACACGACCCTGATTCCTCGACCAGCCTGAACGACCAAACCGAACTCTCGGTGACGGTGTACAACTCCAACATTGCGCTGGTGCGCGATGTGCGCCAGCTCACCCTGCCGGCCGGTTCTGTGCGCCTGAAATTCATGGACATCGCCGCCACCGTAAATCCCGCAACGGTACATTTTCGTTCGCTCACCGAACCTGCGAAGCTCGCGGTGCTGGAGCAGGACTACGAATATGATCTGCTCGAACCGGCGAAGCTTCTTCACAAATACGTGGGCAAGGAAGTGACGCTCGAGCGCTCGTTCATCGAGAACAACACGGAAAAGCGCGAAGAATATAAAGCCACGCTGCTGGCCGACAACAACGGCACAGTTTGGAAGGTCGGAAACGATATTGTGACCAACCCTCCGGTGAGCAGTTATCACTTTCCGGAAGTGCCGGCCAACTTGTACGACCGACCCACGCTGCTGATGTCCCTCGACAATTCCGGCGCGCGCAAACAGCTCATCGAAACTTCGTACCTGGCCAGCGGGGTCGTTTGGAATGCCGACTATGTCCTCACCGTCGGCCGCGACGACCAGGCCGCGGACCTCGACGGCTGGGTAACTATCGGCAACAACAGCGGCACGGGTTTTCACAACGCGAAATTGCAACTGGTCGCCGGGGACTTAAATCGCCTGCCCGAACATGCGCGCATCGCCAGAGCGGATATGATTTCCGGAGCCGCGAAGGCCAAACCGGCGCCCCAGTTTGAACAGGAAAACTTCAGCGAATATCACCTGTATACGCTCGGGCGCAAGACTTCCGTCGAAGACAAAGAGACCAAGCAAATCAGTTTGCTCCAAGGCACCAACGTTCCGGTTGAAAAATTGTTCGCGGTCGACGGTCAAAGTTATTACTACCGCAACCCGCAGAGTCCGGGTTCTCCCATCAAGGATCCCGTATTGGTTTACTACAAATTCCGGAATGCCGAGAGATCGGGACTGGGCATGCCGCTGCCCGCCGGAAATTTGCGCGTATATCAGAAAGATTCGCGCGGCGGCATCCTGTTCATCGGCGAAGACCGCATCGAGCACACGCCCAAGGACGAAGAGATCACCATCCATATCGGCAACGCCTTTGACGTGGTCTGCGAACGCAAACAGACCGACTACAAGAAGATCGACACCCACGTCTCGGAGATGGAATACGAAATCACCCTGCGCAATCACAAAGACACGCCGATCGTCGTGCAGGTCAACGAACCCATCGGGGGCGACTGGGAAATGCTGTCTTCCAGCTACAAGTTCACCAAGACCGGCGCATTCGCGGCCCAGTTCAATGTGCCGGTAGAGAAAAATGGCACGGCGGTCCTGACCTACCGGGTCCGCGCCAGGTGGTAGCTTTCGCAACGCGCCCGGAAGAAGGGCGCTAACTTGCCTCCGCCACAAAAATCATTTCCGGAGATTCATCGCGCAGCGGCGAGCGATCGAAGTCTCCATATAAGGCGGTCACGCGGAAGCCGCTGCGCGCCAGCAGGTGCTCCACCTCGTAGCGGAAAAAATAACGAATCGTGAACGCAAACACGCTGCGCTTCTTGCGCCCATCGGGGCCGCTCACCTCAAAGGCCATCTCCACATCATTGCGCTGTTCCGCGCGATGAAAGGCCACGACGCGCTCCGTCAAATGCACCTCGCGGCCGTCGTCCATCAGGTAGTCTGCGACTGCGTGTTCCTTGAGGAAATCCGCATCGTGCATGCGCGCCGCATCGGTCTGGAAAAAGTCCATGATCAAGCGGCCACCCTTTGCGAGATGCTCGCGAATGCAACCGAGGCACTCTAGCTGTTCGCGCACCGTGAGCAAGTGCTGGAACGGCCGAAACGGGATAATGATCAGGGGAAATTGTTCGCCAAGCGCGAATCGCGTCATATCGCCCGGCACCAGCCGGATGCGCTCGCGTTGCGCAGTGCCGAGCAGGGTGCGCCGCTGTTCGGCGTGCTCCAGCATCTTCGTCGAAATATCGAGTCCCGTGACGCTGAACCCGGCCTGCGCCAGGGGGACCAGCATCCGCCCTGTGCCGCATCCGAGTTCGAGCACCGGAGCGCCGTACTCCCGAGCCGCGGCGACGTAAAAAAGCAGGTCCTGCATCCGCCCAGCCACCATGGGCGAAGCATCGTAAAAATCCGCGATCACCGAATCGTAAAGGGCCCCGGCCATGTGCCCGGCTAGGACGCAAGAACCGCGTCGGCTTCAATCTCCACCAGCATTTCCGGAGAGATCAAACTGCTGACCTGCACCATGCTGGTAGCCGGCCGAATGGAGCCGAAAAATTCGCCGTGCGCCCGCCCAATCTTCTCCCATTCGGCGATGTTGGTTACGAACATCCGCGTGCGCACCACGTCCTCGAGCGTGGCGCCGGCCCGGGCCAGAGCCGCCGCGATGTTCTTAACCGTTTGCACCGTTTGCGCATAGGCGTCGCCGATGCCCACGATCTTGCCATCCGGCCCGGTCGCCGTGGTTCCAGAGACGGCGATTACGTTTCCGATCTTCACCGCGCGCGAGTACCCTACGATGGGCTCCCACGGCGTTCCGCTCGAAATGTTTTCCCGCATAGCAATCTCCTCGTCGCGCCCGGCCGCGCGCTGCATTCGCGTGTTAAACTAAGGGGATTATGACACACTCGCCAGCCGCGCTGATGGCGGGGCAAACCGTGCAATCGCGCCACAATTGAGATGTCCACATGAAATGTAACAACATTCTAGAAGCCATCGGCGGCACTCCGCTCGTGCGCCTGAACCGCATAAATCAGGGGCTAAAGCCGGAGATTTATGTGAAGGCCGATTACACCAATCCCGGTGGTTCGGTCAAAGACCGCATCGGCATCACCATGATCGATGATGCCGAGCGCCGCGGCTTGCTAAAGCCTGGCGGGACCATCATCGAAGGTACCTCGGGCAACACCGGCATGGGCCTCGCGCTGGTGGCTGCCGTGCGCGGCTACAAAATGGTTTTCACCATCACCGACAAGCAATCCAAAGAAAAAGTGGATCTGCTCAAGGCCCTGGGCGCGGAAGTTATCGTCTGCCCTACCGCGGTTGAGCCGGAAGATCCGCGCAGCTACTATTCCGTGGCGCAGAAGCTGGCGCGCGAAATTCCCAATTCCTTCTACCCCAATCAATACGCCAATCCCATGAATCCGCTAGCGCACTATCTCGCCACCGGCCCGGAAATCTGGGACGATAGCGAAGGGAAGATCACCCACTTCGTCTGCGGCATGGGCACTGGCGGCACTATCAGTGGCGTCGGCAAATATCTGAAAGAGAAAAATCCCGCGATCAAGATCGTCGGCGTCGATCCCATCGGTTCCTTGTACTACGATTCGTTCAAAACCGGCCAGACCGCCAAAGCCAAGACCTATGTGGTCGAGGGCATCGGCGAAGATTTTTTCCCCGCGACCATGAACATGAAAATCCTGGACGACGTCATTCAGGTGAATGACGAAGAATGTTTCGTGGTGGCCCGCCGCCTGGTCAAGCTCGAAGGTCTCTTCACCGGCGGTTCCGGCGGGGGCTGCATCTCTGCCGCCCTGCGCATTTCCGCGAATCTCGGGCCGGAAGCCTTCATCGTCGCTTTTCTGCCCGACACCGGCATGCGCTATCTCAGCAAGGTCTACAACGACGAGTGGATGCGCGAGCGCGGCTATGTCGAATCCGCGGTGCCCATCACCGCATCCGATATCATTGCCGCGAAACGCAAAGCCGGCAAAGTGCGTGAATTGATCGTGGCCCGTCCCTACCAGACGGTTTTCCATGCGTTGAAAACGATGCAGGAGCAGGATATTTCGCAAATTCCGATTTTTGAGGACAATATTCCGATCGGTACGGTCTACGAGGATCAGATCCTCACCATGGCGCTGCAAGGCAAAGACCTGCGCAAGCTCGTGGTGCGCGAAGTCATGAGCAAGCCCATCCCGCAGATCGCCCGCAATGCTCCCGTCGAGCGCATCACCTACATCTTGAGCCACGAAAACCCCGCCGTATTCGTCGACATGGGCAACGCGCACTTTGAAATTCTCACCAAGTACGACCTTATGAGCTCTGTGGCGACGCTCATGGAACAGAAGCGCTAACCGCGCCGCCGCCGCACTTATCCTTAGAACGGAACATACATCGTGAAGATTTTCGATTTCAACGAACTCCTGAAGGACTCCATTCTCATCGCCGATGGCGCGATGGGCTCTCTTTTGCACGAATCCGTCGGTGCACAGCGCTGCTTCGATGAACTGAACAGCACGGAGCCCGAAGCCGTCTTTCGCGTGCACCAGGCGTATATCGACGCCGGCGCGCAAATCATCGAAACCAACACCTTTGGCGCCAACCGCTTCAAGCTGGCCCCGCTCGGCCTGGCCGACGAAGTGCAACGCCTCAACAGCCGCGGCGTGAAGATCGCCCGCGAAGCCCGCGAATCTGCCTCGCGCGAGGTTTTAATCGCCGGCTCCATCGGCCCGCTGGGTCTCGGGGTGCAGTCCCGCCATCCCGAGCCCGGCGAGATTCGAGATATCTTTCATGAACAGGCCCTGGCCCTTGAAGAACGCGGCGTGGATCTCTATTGCCTTGAAACCTTTTCCTATATCGAAGAACTGCAGCTGGCCATCGACGCCATCCGCTCTTTTTCCGGCCTGCCCATCATTGCCGAACTGACCTACGCCGAAGAAGGCACCACGTTCGGCGATATGAGCCCGTCTGCGGCCGCGCAACTCCTGAAAAACAAGAATGTTCAGGTTATTGGCGCGAACTGCACCTTGGGACCGCAGTCTTTGCTGCCCATTCTCGCGGAACTGGCGAGGGCCGGCGACATTCGCGTGAGCGGCATGCCCAACGCCGGCTTTCCCAAGCGCGAAGGCGACCGCATCGTGTATCCGAAATCCTCTCCGGAATACTTCGCGCTGTTCGCCCGGGAAGCGGCCGCGTTGGGCGTCAGTATCCTCGGCGGCTGCTGCGGCACGACGCCCGCGCACATTCGCGCGATGGCCGAGGCCGTAAAATCCCTGCGTCCTGCGAAATATTCCGCTTCTGCGCAGACCGTCGAAGCGGCACCCAAGCCCGCTCCGATTCCCGAGCGCAGTCCGGAAAGCAAATTCTGGAAGAAATTGCAGACCAAACAGTTCACCGTGTGTGTCGAAATCGATCCGCCGAAAGGCCTTTCCCTCGATCGCATCTACGAGCAAGTCGACAAAATCATGGCCTCCGGCAAAGCCGACGCCATTGACATCAATAGCGGTGCCATGGCCCGCGTGGGCATGGACGCGCTGGTCGTGGCCGGGGCCCTCGAAGCGCGGGGCGTTGAAACCGTCCCGCACCTTACCACGCGAGACTTCAACATCATCGGACTCCAAGCCATGCTGCTGGGCGCCTGGACCGTCGGGGGCGTTCGCAATGTTCTGGGAATTACCGGCGATCCGCCATCCGTTGGGGATTATCCGGAAACCAGCGGCGTCTACGAAGTCGACTCCGTAGGCCTGGTGAAAATTCTCCATCGCTTGAATCAGGGCACGGACTGGGCCGGCAAAACATTGGGCGGCGCAACCAATTTCACCATCGGCGTCGCGGTCAATCCCGTGGCCGATGATCTCGACAACGAAATCGAACGCTTCCACGCTAAGATCGAAGCCGGTGCGCACTTCGCCATGACCCAGCCGCTCTTTGACCCCGAGCACTGGCACGCTTTCGTCAAGAAACTGGGCGGCCCATCGCCCATTCCGGTGCTCATCGGCATCTGGCCGCTAAACAGCTACAAGCAAGCGCTGCGCCTAAACAACGAAGTCCCCGGCATCATGATTCCGCAGCCGGTCTTAAAATCAATGGAAGAAGCCGGCGCCTCCGCAAGAGATCGCGGCTTCGATGTCGCTCGGCAAATGCTGGCCTGGGCGCGCAGCGAACTTGCCGGCGCCTACCTGATCCCCCCCTTCAAGCGCTATGAAGAAATCCTCGAAATACTGT
>JBEKSZ010000105.1:0-32732 GCA_049516615.1 Candidatus Acidiferrum sp.
CACGCTTCCGCGCGCCAACCGCCGGGGGCGGAAAGGTCGGGGTTGGCGGCGCGGATTTCGCCGCGATTGAGGGCTGCCTTGAAACGCTCGAAAACGTCGAAATGTTCTGGCTGGTAGCCCGGCGGCGGATTGTCAAAGAGCGCTTCAATTTGAGTACGCAATGCGGGCTCTTTCCAGCGAAACCGTTCGGACCTCGGCGTTCTGTTCCTGCGAGATTTGCTCTGGGTTTCCGAGTAGATCGAGAGACGCCAGCACCCCGCGAATGCGAGCGAGATTGACAGGCTGCGGCGCGACCAGCGGAAGACGCCAGGATGGTTCGAGTAAGCGCAGTTCGGCCATGGCGGCTTTCACCGGGCCGGGATTGGATTCGACGAAATTGATTTCCATCAGCGGATGGAAGCGGCGATGGATTTCGCGGGCTTCGGCAAATTGATTTGCCAGCGCGAGACGCACCATCTGCGACATCTCCGCGGGGATTTCGTTGGAGACCACGGAGATGACGCCGCGACCGCCGAGGGCGATCAGCGGCAGGGTGATGGCGTCGTCGCCGGAAAGCACCACGAAGTCCGCGGGGACCTGGCTGAGGATGGCGGCCATCTGCGAAATATTGCCGGAGGCTTCCTTGATGCCTATGATGTTGGGAATTTGCGCGAGCCGCGCGACGGTGGCGGGCTCGATGTTGACGCCCGTGCGGCCCTGCACGCTATAGAGGATGATGGGCAGCGATGTGGCGGCGGCGATGGCCTTGAAATGTTGGTAGAGGCCCTCTTGCGTCGGCTTGTTGTAGTAGGGCGTGACGGAGAGGAAACCGGCGACACCCAGGGCGGCTAGTTCGCGGGTCAGGGAAATTACTTCGGCGGTGTTGTAACCGCCCGCGCCGGCGAGCACGGGAAGGCGGCCGTAAGCCTCTTCGACGGTGATTTCGACAACGCGCAGGTGTTCCGCGTGTGTGAGTGTGGGGCTTTCGCCGGTCGTGCCGCAGGGGACGAGAAAATCGATCCCCGCGGCGATCTGGCGCTTGACGAGTTTACGCAGTGTGGACTCATCGAGCGAGCCGTCGCGATCAAATGGGGTTACGAGTGCGGTGCCGGTGCCGGTGAACATGCTGGTTCTCCTTCGTTTTTCTTGCCTGGGCGGTGACCGGCGCGCATCGCGCTAGTTCAGCTCGCCGAGAATGTCGCGAAATTCGTATGCACCCTCTTTTCCGGCGATCCATTGCGCGGCGCGAAGCGCCCCAAGGGCAAAACCTTCGCGGCTGCGTGCGGTGTGGCGCAAGGTAATGGTGTCGGCGGCGGAGTCGAAGCCGATTTCATGCGTCCCGGGATGCGCGCCGGCGCGATTCGAGGAAAGCGTGAGCGTGCGAGCGTAGCCGCTGTCGCGGATCTGTTGCGCAAGAGAGTTCAGCGTGCCGCTGGGGGCATCTTTCTTTGCGGAGTGGTGGATTTCCCAGCACCAGGCTTCGTATTCCGGGTGTTTGGCGAAGGTCGCGGCGGCGCTGGCGACCGCTTGCGCAAACAGATTTGCGCCGATGGAAAAGTTCGCTCCGTACACCAGGGCCGTGCCTGCAGAGGCGATGGCGGCGCGCACATCGGGAAGCATGGCAAGCCAGCCCGTTGTGCCACAAACCGTGTTTACGCCGAGGGCCGCGAGATTTTGCAGATTCGGCGGGGCGGCGAGCGGGGTCGAGAACTCGATCGCCACGCGAGCGCCTGCTAGCGATTGCGGCGAAAGGGAAGCGATGTTGGCGGAGTTAAACTTTGCGCGCACCGCAAAGCCATATTCCGGCGCGAGTTGCTCAACGAGGCGGCCCACTTTGCCGCAACCGACGATAGCAATGGGCACGCTCATGACACAGCTCCGCTGCCCACGAGTTGGCGCACCATTTGCGCGTAGATATTCACGGCCGCGAGCAAATCTTTCTTGGCGATGTGCTCGTTGGCGGTGTGCGCCATGTGGATGGAACCGGGACCGACGAGGAGGGGGCGCCCCCAGCTTCCGTTGAAAATAGGAATATCGGTCGCAAACGAAACAACCGTGGTTGGGTAGCCCGCAAGGGGCTGCATGTGCACCGCTTCGCTGAAGTGTACCTCGCGGGCTTCGAGGCGATTGGCGGCAAGGCGTGCGACCTCCCGGCGAATCGCCGAGAGGTCGCCCACGGTGCGGTACATGATTTCGGCTTGCGCGTGGTCGGCAATGACGTTGGGCGCGCGTCCGCCGGAAATCAGCCCCACGTTGAGCGTGGTTGCGCCAAGAAGCGGGTCGCTCGGCAAAGGCATGCGACGGAGCTCGTGAAGAACTTCGAGCAGCGTGTGAATGGCCGAATGGCCGAGTTCGGGATACGCGGAATGGGCGGCTTTGCCGGTGGCGATTAGCTCGAAGCGGAGTGCGCCTTTTGAGCCGAGCGCCAGAAGATTTTCCGTAGGCTCGCCGTTGATCAGGAACTGCGAACCGCGCGGATTCGCGGCAGCGGCGCGCGCGCCGGCAGAGTCGCGCTCCTCGCCCACGACGAACAGCAACGCGAAATTGCGTGTGCCTCCCGTGAGCAGCGCTTCCGCGGCGGAAACCATCGCGGCGATGATGCCTTTGGCATCGCAGGAACCGCGGCCGTAGATGTTGGTGTCGTCTTCGCGGGAAGGGAAGAAGGGCGGGACGGTGTCGATGTGCGTCGAAAGCGTGGCGACCGGTTGGCCGAAGATGGCGAGGACGTTGTCGCGACCGGACCCGGCCGGCATGCGCTCGATTGTTCCCTTGTGTGCGGCGACCAGTGGGTTTAAGTGCGCGAAAAGATAGTTGACGGCAGGGGCTTCGCGTCCGGTGGTGGACTCAAGATCGATGAGCGCGCGCGTCAGGGCGAAAACGTCCAAGGGAACCGTCCGTCAGAAAAATTGAAATGGTTTGCGGCGCAAGAGGAAAGGAAGAAAACGCGAAGATTAAACGCGGTGACCGCCTCTCGATAGCGCTCCATCCGTTCGTGCGCCCGTTGGGCCACGACGGGATGACAGTGAGCAGGCTTTTCAGCCTGAACCCCAGCAGCAGCGATTTCAGCTATCGCTGCGACTTCGGCGGACAGCAACTACAAACGCTAAACCCATTTCGCGCGAAACTCCGAAGCGAATCGGAACGGCGTACCGCGCTACTCATGGTGTCCGCACCTCTACCAAGTACTTTTCGAGAATATAGGAGAGAGAGAGGTTCTGTCAACGGCCAGATCCCGGGCCTGCAAACGAGGAGCGGTACAATCTGATCGTCGATATCGAAAATGTCGCGCCAGCTAGAGCTTCTTTTAAGAAGTTACGCTTCCCATGCCGATACCCTAAAGAAAAAGAAAGCCGGAGAGCGGATTAGACCAGCTGCCCGCCCTCCGGAACGGTCGTTGCTGCGAAGCGCTGCGCGCGACAGACTACGGATTTCCGACGTTGGAGATGGTCGCGGTGGTCCCGTCGAATTTGGTCAAGCTGACGGTAAACGGCTCATTGTAGGTTTTCGCTTTGTCTCTCAGGAAGGCGAGAGCTACGGCCTCACCGAGCAACAGGGAGGTGTCGCTATCACTGCGCCAATGAATACCGGCATGAACGCCGTGTCCGAAGGTGACGTTGTGCCCCAGCTTGTTGAGTTCGCCGTTGACGGTCAGTTCTCCCGCGTCCGATCCGTTGTATGGCAAAAGCGACTGGCCATCGTCGCTCGACACCGCCACATTCGCGCCGGCGGCCTCCAACAGGGGCTGAATCAACTGGCTGCCGTCGAAGAAGAACTTGATAAGGGTGATGCAGGCCCCCCCGACCGTGCCGTGACCGGTCGGATACGCGGGGTGGGTTGGCGAGCCTTCCGGGAATGCCAGGGGGAGCAGCCAGGTGCCGAAGGTGTTAAAGCTTGTCTGCAATCCAACCGAGTTTAGAACCGCGGCGTTGGGAATCACGTCGGTAAACGCGCTCTGTCCGGTCTTAACCAGTTGCACTTGTCCCCCGGTCGCTTCCGGACGCGGACGGAGGTGCACCAGCCACTTCTGGTACCAGACCGTATTTAGTGCTTTGACAGCAATGTCCCCGAACGCAGCCGCGAAATCCGGTGCGCCGAAGGTGCCAAAGCCATTCTCGGTCGTCGAATGAACATAGGGATTGCCGGGGTTCACAGGCGCGCCGATACCGGCGAGTACGAGAAAGGCCACGAAGTAGGCCTGATAGAGTACGTCCACGTGCGTGAAAGCCGCGTAATCACGCCCGTTCCGTCGATAACGGAGCTGCGGGTCGAATTCGAGCGCGCGCCCGGTAGCCTGACCGTTTTGGATCTGCAGCCACTCGGTGAAGCTGCTGGCACCGAAGTCTTGGCCGGGCCGGAAGGTTTGCTGCTGTTGGCTCAGAGGTTGTGAACCGAAAAACGTCGGCTGAACGAAGAATTGTGAGGTGTAAGGCCCAAGCGTCTCTCCCGGGAAAGTGCCGCGGAAGAGCAGATTGGGCGTAACTTGACCGCCGCTGGTCCTTGGTCCGAGGTACGTTGGCTGGGATCCTAGTTCCGCTGCCGCCGCGGCTGCCACCGAGCTGGTGGCATAGTCGGTGAACGCCACATCGCGAAGCAACGCGGCCCAGTAGTGTTCGAGCAGTTCCGTGCCGGATTGCGCGCCGGCGATGGGCGGCGCGGGAGGTACCTGTGGCTGGCCGAACTGGGAGCTATCTGGTGCCTCAAGGTCGAAAGCGTAAGCGGCCTGCGGTCCATTCAGCGTTTTGCTGCCACCCACGATGATTTCTTCAAAGGCGGAGAACTTACCCGTGTTCAGCGCGTTGCTGAAGCTGGCGAAGGATGCCCGCGTCACCCGTCCATACTGGTCGTGCGCCAGCGCTTTGGTGAAGGTGCCGCCGTGGTCGGCGTACAGCGCCTGGTCGCCGTTGTTGACATTTTTCGCCGGGCCCAGCAAAGCATCCGTTGTGGCTTCGGCGACGCGTAGCGTGAACGCATCGATGATTCTTGGGTTGGTCACACCTGATGGTAACGCCACTTCTGTTGCGCTGGAACTGACAGATTGCGCGGACGCCACCGCGGGAGCGGCCAGGGTGCCTGCCGCAAGGCCTGCGGCTGCGCCTACCTGGCCGAGGAATTGCCTCCTGCTCGCGCCTTTGCGGTTCGTTGCGGATGCCGGGGTGTCTCTTTCAGGGCCCTGAACTGCAGTTTTCTTCCCTTCGCTCACAGGAACTCTCCTTATCGATCAGTTTTCGAGGCAAGCCTTGAACTGGACAAAGAAGTAGTCCGGGGAGCAACGCCGGCGTGCGTAACGGTAGCCGCGGGAGAGGAAAAGAGCGGTTCCTGCGCGCTATGCGGTTCCCAAGTGTTTGAACTCCGCCAGTTGGCATGCAGCCTACTGGCAGGATAGAGAGGAAGTCAACTGTATGAAAGGACACGAAGGGATAGCCGGGGGAACCTGGAATTCCGGCGCCCGCATCGCCATACCCATCAGAAGAGCCAGAACAGTGCTAACCCTCTGGGGCTTGCCGCTGGGCAAGAAGTTCAGAGAAGACTCCGTTGGTCCATCCGAAGCCGATCTCATTCTGGCTGTAGCCCACGCGTATGCGCGTGGCGGAGCTGCGCGTGACGACGTTGTATTTTTCCCGCATGGTGTGATCTTTTGCGTAGTTCTGCACCACCATAGTGAGGAAATTTTCAGCGATACGATCGGCTTCTGCCGCATACCCGTAGCGACGCAGGCCCTCGACGGCGATGAGCTGGATGGGCGCCCAGCCATAAGGGAAGTCCCATTGCGCTTCCGATTCGCGGGTGCTCATGGCGAGGCCGCCGGGTTGCTCGAACATGGCGAGATTTTTCACCACGCGAGCGGCCTGCTCCTTGGAGGCCGCGCCGACCCACAGGGGATAAAACGTGGTGGCGTATTCGTAGCTCGAGGGAGCATTCGCGGTGGCATGATAGTCGAAGAACAGGCCTTGCTTTTCGTTCCAAAGATATTTGTCGATCAATCGCTGGCGAGCCGCGGCTTTGGCTTTCCATTCCTCGGCGCGCTCCTGCTTGCCGAGGATTTCGCTAATGGCCGCCAAGTCCGTCTCGGTTTTGTAGAGCAGAGAATTGAGGCAGACCGGAGCGAAGTGGTGGGTCTGGCCACTGAAACTGCCAAAGCGGAAAGAAACATCGAAACCGGACTCGCGCATGCTGCGATCGCCTTTATAGAAATCGGCCGTGAGGGCCAGACGATGGACTTCTTCAGATGGTTCCGCATGGCCACCCGCAGGCGTGTGCTCGTGGCCGAAAAACGGGAAAATAGGGCCAGTAATGAAAGCTTCAGGCGATTGCCCGTTCAGCCGAATTACACTGCCGGCGCCCTGACCGTCGTGGAGCAGGAAAAAATGGGCGATGCCTCGATAATAATCGTTGGGATTGCCCATGATTTCCGGAACCGGGCCGTCGCCGTGATCGAAATAACGGGAAAGTCCGGTGTGCCCGGCCAGATGCGGCGGATTCGTCCATTGCTCGTAATCGCGCGCGGCGTATGCGTATCCGCGCTCGAGCCAGGCGCGATCCGGGCCGCCCGTAGACATGTCCGCATGAAACAGGGCTAACACCATCGAAGTCAAAAAGGGCGGCTGGGAACGTGTGAGGTAGTAGGTGCGATTGGCGTTCAGGATGCTGCCGTAGTGATCCAGTTCAAAAAAAAAGTTCTCGACCATCCCTTTGGCCAGGGCGGTGCGGTTATCGCGGAGCAGTCCGAGAATTATAAAATAGCTGTCCCACCCGTACATTTCATTGAACTGCCCGCCGGGGACCACATAGGGATGCTCAAGATAGAGCAAGCCTTCGTTCTCAATCTTGGCCAAATTCACTTCGTCCGGAGTGGTGATCAGTTGCGGCAGGCGGCGGACGTCGAGACGGTAACGCTTCTGCAGCTCGCTAATTGCCGGGGGTTCCGGGAGTTCGGCGGGAAGATAGAGAATGGGCTCTTCGTCGGTCTTCGGGTCGCGATAGGACTCCCAACGGTTTAGGGTACGGGTAAGCGAGTCCCAACTCTTTGCGATGAACTGCCGGGTCTCGGTGAAATCCGTTCTTGCGTCGGTCATGTTCGGGGCGCCCGGCAGCTTCAAGAAGTCTTGCACACGAATGATACACGACACCACCGTCGCGGGCCGAGCTGCCGAACCGTCTGGCGACGGTTTCTACACTCGTCCAAGCAGGAGTAGAATCAGGAGCACCAACACGACGAGACCCAGGCCTCCGCTCGGGAAATAGCCCCAACTGCGACTGTAATTCCAGCTCGGAAACGCGCCGACGGCCATCAGCAACAGGATAACGAGGAGGACGGTAATCATGATCGCAGGCTCCTTGAGCAACTCAGATTGTGAGATAACCGACGCAACATTGAAGCGCGGTTCCCGCAAACGCGACATCGGTTGAAATTTGTACATCGTGTGCGAGATCGTTGTAGACGCGGTCTAGATTCACCGGAGCCATGCTGGGGCGGAGAGCGCCGGGCTGCGGCGCGGCGCGCCCGAACGACCGCCCGAAGGTCCGCTAGCCGCCAGCAACGTCCCGGCAGGGCGATGCCACGATAAAATACAGGGATGATGGTATTCGTGTAAGAAACGCGTACCCGTATTGTCTTTGGACAGGAGGAGTATGAACCTACGAATCCTTGTAGCAGACGATCACGACATTATGCGCCGGGGGCTCAAGGCGCTTCTGACCGCCAAGCCTGGCTGGGATGTGTGTGCCGAGGCCAAGACCGGGCGCGAGGCGGTGGCTCTATCGGAGCAGCAGAAACCGGACGTTGTCGTTATGGACGTCAGCATGCCGGATCTAAACGGGCTCGAGGCCGCCCGGAGAATCCGCAAAGCCCTGCCAAAAACCGAGATTGTCATCCTGACCCTGCATTTCTCTGATCAACTGGTTCACGACATCGTGGAAACCGGAGCGCGCGCCTACATCATGAAGTCCGACGCGGATCGCGACCTGGTGGCTGCCGTGGATGCCGTTTCCAACCGCCGTTCCTTCTTCACGCCCCGCGCGGCGGAAATGTTGCTGAACGGATTCCGCAAGCAGACCACGCCAAACGCCGCGCCCACGGAATATCGCAGCCGGCTGACCTCGCGCGAGCGCGAAATCACGCAGTTGCTGGCGGAAGGTAAAAGTAGCAAGGAAGTCGCGGTAGCCCTCAACATCAGCGTCAAAACCGCCGAGACCCATCGGGCCAATATTATGCGCAAGCTCGAGCTGCACTCGGTCAGTGAGCTAGTACGATACGCGGTAAAGAACCAGATCATCGAGGCCTAGCGCCTCCAACCGGGGACGGATGGTAACAAGCTGGTCGCAAATTCGAGTGTTTGTGGCTTTATTTCAGCTCCTAGAAGCCGTATTCCCTTGTGGACATCGAGGAACGGGAGACGGCCATGCCTAAAGTGCTGATTGTCGACGACCATGCATTCATTCGCCGCGGCGTGCAAGGAATCCTGAAAGCCTTTCCTGAATGGCAGTTGTGTGGAGAAGCCGATAATGGCAATGACGCCGTGCGCATGGCCCACGAGATCAGACCGGATGCCATCGTGATGGATGTCTCGATGCCCGGGCTGAATGGTGTCGAGGCCACCCGGGCAATACGCAAGGATGACCGGGAAGTCAAAATCGTGCTGCTCACATTACATGAGTCCTCGGAACTGGTGCGCAACGCGTTTCAGGCCGGTGTGAACGGATACTTGCTCAAGACCGATGCGGAACAAGAATTGGTTCGCGCGCTTCATGCGGTCCTCGAGCGCGGAAATTATGTCAGCCCGCGCATCGACGCCTCGGTGGCAAAAGAGGTAGGTGCAAACGGCAATGGAAAGGCTGCAAGCGGCAACCCCGCAGTACTAGGTAACTAGAACGAGAATCCTGGGGATGCCACCTGCCGTCGCGTGGCACCCTGCGCTTGCCAATGGAGGATGCCATGAAGGACTCGGGAACAGTATTGCTGGCCTTTGTTGTGGGTGTGGCCGTGGGCGCGGGGGCCGCCTTACTTCTGGCCCCCCAGTCCGGCGAAGAGACGCGCGAGTGGATCAGCGACGCCGTCGAGGACGAGGCTTACCGGATCAAGCGCAAAGCCAAGCGTTCCCTCGATCAGGTACAGGACGCCTTGGAAAAAGGCGAGCAGACTGTGGCCAGAGTCCTGAAGACCGGAAAAACCGCTTTAGATACCTTGTCCGCGAAGCTCGAGTGACGGGCGACCATCTCCGGAACACGCGAGATTCGCCACCTGGCCATGTTTGCGCCGCGTGGCGAGATGCCATCCGGTTCGCCAGGCGGCGAGACGATTGCCGTCGGCCAACCGAGCGACTCTTATTCAACTAGATGGATAATCAATTAAACGGGGGCACATGATGTCGGAGAGTCACGGCAAGGAAGGCACGATCACTCGCGAAAAACTGATCGCCAATTTAAATGAAGACTTGGCCCGGGAGTTTCAGGCGATTATCGCTTACGTGGTGTATTCCCAGACGCTCAAAGGTGCTGAGTACATGAACATTGCCGGCGAACTCGAAAAGCACGCCGGCGAGGAGCTTCAACACGCCATCAAGATCGCCAACCAAATCGATTACCTCGGAGGGGAACCGACGGTCACGCCCAAGGTCGTAAAGCAGAGCGACGACAACAAAGAGATGCTGAAGGCGGATCTGAACAACGAAAATGAGACCGTGCGGAACTACCGCGCGCGCGTGCGCCAGTGCGATGAGTTGGGCGAGTTTGCTATGGCGGAGGTGATTCGCGAGATTTTGGTTGAGGAGCAGGATCACCAGATTGCTCTGGCGACAGCCCTCGGCATCGATGTGCCGAACACCAGCGACAGCCAAACGCAAAAGAAGTAGTCGGCAACAAAGAGAGAGTTACGGCAGCAATGCCTTCAGGGGCATTTGGTGCTTTTTTTTTGCTGAGGCGCAGAGCGACGCGCGAGCCCGCCAGAGGTCAAACGACTGCCGGGGCGTCGGGAAAGCCAGGCGCCGGGTCCGGGATCTCGGGAAGCGGCGGCTCGGGCCGTTCCGAGGGTAGTTCCGGATCCCCCGGGGCAGGGGGCGGAAGCTCGGGGTCAAACGGCTGGGGCTCGGGTTCCTCGGGCGTCGGATCGCTCGAGCCACGGGACATCGTCCTAGAGTGGGTTGGCAGCATTCGCAGATCGCCTTGGCGCCGGCGGTGACGGCGGCGTCAGACGGCAGCGGCTACCTGGGAGCGCGATTCCTCAGAAAGCGAGAGCAATTGGGTACGCATGCGGACACGGGCGCGGAAGATACGGGATTTCACGGTTTCGACGGTAATGCCCATGGCACGGGCGAGCTCGCGGTTGGTCCAGCCCTCGGCTTTGTGAAGGATGAAGGTGTCACGCAGGGAAGGGTGCAGGCCGTAGAAGGCTTTGGCCGTCAGCTCCTTGGCGATGTAGGCCCGCTCCGGATTCGGGCGGTGATCTTCAACCTCGGGGATCATGGGTTCATCGCTGTCGGGCCGGAAGACTTCCGCGCTCCGCGCGGTGCGGTCTGACTGCGACTTGCGGAGCTTCATCAGCGCCTCATTGATCGCGATACGCACGAGCCAAGTGGAAAAACGCGAGTTGCCTTCGAACTGGCGGATATTGTTGTAGGCCTTGCAGAGCACGTTTTGCACGTTATCTTCTGCGTCTTCGTGGTTCTTCAACATCCGCAATGACACGCCGTAGATCTGCTGTGAATGGCGATTCACGAGTTCAGAGAAGGCTTCGGAATTACCGGAGCGGGCACGGGCGATTAAACCGGTCTCTTCGTTTTGCGGGTAAGGCTTTTCCATGGCGCAGCGCTCCTCAAGTTTTTTCTTCGTTCTGTGGGCCAGACAAACCCACCGGACGGCAGTAGCCAGCGCGCTCTCTGCGTTGAAAGCGTAGGTTGACGATAAGTCCCTAGCCCCGCGCGAACAATACACGGGAGTGTGTAGAGCCGCGATGCGAGATTCTTAGAAACGGGGGCGCAGGCGGTAATCACCTGGCGAAAAATCCTGGCGAGGCGACGGTGACTTGCAGATAAAGCTGACTAAAGCATGTTGCTGGTAGGAAAGATTTACGCGCCGAACCGCGAATTTGCGTTGACGCGCTCCCTGCGGTCCCGCTAAGTGCCGTAGATACAACATCAGGCACTGGTGCGGGAAATGCTATCTGCCATCCCGGCAGAGAATTCTGCGGTGTGGCGGAGGTGGCAAAAAATGAACTATCGCAAAGCACTTTTAAGGTTCGCCGCGGTGGTCGGCGTTTTGGCGATCGTGGCCCTGGCGATCGCTTCTGGTCCAGCGGCGCTGGCAACGTTTACCCGATATTTCTGCAGCGCGGCCGTCGGGGTGTTTGCCGTAGCATCCACGCTGGGGCTTGCCGCGCGGCTTCGCGCCTAGAGAGCGGCGGGCTTTGTAACGCGTAGGGTCTTGCCCGTATTGTCCCGTAATATCCCCTGTGATTTATTGTGGTGGCATCCCTCGCCGGTATGGTGTGCCTGATGTCGTTGCACGGGCAGAGGTGGGTTATGCGATGGTGGTCGTTCGGTTTGCCGTGTACAATGCATGAACTGCAATTTGCGTCGCCAATCTTGACCTTGAAACCTAGCTCAACGTGGCTGTGACCTCCGAAGCCGTCCAAAGCAACTTCCAGAATGCCTGGGGCAAGCGTTTGCAGGCATTGAAGAATATCCCTCCGGTATTAAAAATCATTTGGGAGTCGAGTCCTGCCGTAGTCAGTGCCGAATTGGCACTCCGCGCCATCGTGGCGGTGGTGCCTCTGGGGCTGCTGGCGGTAACACGGTTGATCATCGACGCCGTGGTTTCTCACGTATCGCGGGGAAACGCGTTGCGCCACGACTTCTGGTGGCTGGTGGGGGCGGAATTTGCGCTGGCGTCGGTTGCCACGATCTTGAATCGCATCGTGGACTTCTGCGACACCCTGCTGGCCGACAAGTTTGCCCGCCATATCAGCATTCGCATCATGGAGCATGCCTCGCGACTGGACCTGTTTTGCTATGAAGATCCGAGTTTCCAGGACAAGCTTGAGCGCGCGCGGGTGCAAGCCACCGACCGCCTGGGCATGATGCGGCAGATGGGTTTGCTGGTCCAGCAGATCATTACCACCGCCACCCTGGCGGCCAGCATCTTGTTTTTCTCGCCTTGGCTCTTGCTCCTCCTCGTCGTGTGCGTTGTTCCGGCGTTTTTGGGAGAGAGCCACTTTGCATTTTTGGGCTATGCCCTGGCGTTTCGCCTGACTCCTGTCAAACGCCAGATTGACTATTTGCGGTTTCTCGGCGCCAGCAAGGACAGCGCCAAGGAATTAAAGCTTTTCGGTCTGAATCGCTATCTGACCGACCGCTTCACGGAATTATCCGACGACGTGTACCTCGAAAATGTTGCGCTGGCTAAACGCCGCCTGTGGGCCACGGCGGTGCTTTCGCTGGTGACCACCCTGGGCTACTACGGAGCGTACGTGTATGTGATTTTTGAAACCGTGGCCGGGCTCATGACCGTCGGCACGCTGACATTTCTGACCGGCGCGATTGCCGGGGCCAGCTCGAACCTGCAGATGATTTTTTCAACGTTTTCAAGTATCGCGGACCAGTCCCTTTTTCTGACGGATTTGTTGGAGTTTTTTGCCCTGCGGCCCCTGGTCACTTCCAAGCCCAATGCGCTCCGCGCTCCGCGACCCATTCAGCAGGGAATTGAGTTTCGCGATGTGTCTTTCTCTTATCCCGGCAGCACGCGGCTGGTGTTGAAATATCTTAACTTGCGGGTCGCTCCGGGAGAACGCATCGCCTTGATCGGCGAAAACGGCGAAGGCAAGACCACTATCGTTAAACTGATCACGCGGCTTTACGACCCGACCGCGGGCAGCGTATTGCTCGACGGCATCGATCTGCGGGAATACGATCTGGAGGACTATTCGAGCCAGATCGCGGTGATCTTTCAAGACTTCATGCGCTATGACATGACCGCCTGGGAAAACATCGCCATGGGACAAATTTCCGAGCGGAAAAATATGGAACGCATCCAGTTGGCGGCCAAGAAAAGCATGGCGGAATCGGTGGTGGCCAAGCTTCCGGTGCTCGATGAACCTACCGCAGCGCTGGACGCGAAGTCGGAGCACGAAGTGTTCGAACGCTTTGCAGAGCTGACCAAAGGCAAAATGGCGTTGCTGATTTCTCATCGTTTTTCGACCGTTAAGATGGCCGATCGCATCGTGGTGCTCGAAAAGGGCGAGATCGCTGAAGAAGGCCGGCACGAGCAGTTGATGGCGCGCGGCGGGCGGTACGCGGCCATGTTCGAAATGCAAGCGGCCAGTTACCGTTAGGTAATGGCCTTGCGGAGAGTTTCGCCGGTTTTTGAGAATTAGCGAGATTTATGAACGACGAAGATCTTGTCGAACTCGAGCGCACCGCGGAAATGAATCCCGAGCCCCGTCTGGAAAGCGAACCCGCGAGCCCGCTACCGGCCGGCGTACAGTCTTCAGAATTGTGTGACGATGCCCGGGCGCGCGCGCAGGAATGGAAAGAGGACATAAAGGTTTCCCGCAGTGACGTGCTGCAGCGCAAGCTCGAACAGGCCACGGCGGCAATTCTGGAAGCCGGGCAAAATCTGGCCTCGCGGCAACCGCCTTCTGAGGACGCGGATGAGCGCAGCTTTCTCAACAATCTCCGCCTGCTGCGAGCCGCCGCGCTCGAGGTGCGTGCCGCACTGAAGTTCGAGATTCCCGTCCAACAGTTGAGCAACCTGTCCGCCACGGACACGAGGTTGCTGCGGCCCTACGTTGCCGCGCGAGCTTATCTCTCCGCGGTCCACGGCTCGTTTGACGAGGGTGGGCTCAGCGAATACCTGCAGGCGTTCCAGGAATCCGGCTATTTCGAGATGCATGAGATCTGGATGCTGAAGCCCATGCTGCAGCTGGCGGCGCTGGAGCTGGCGGCCGCAAAGGTGAAGTCGCTTCAAGCTAGAACGGGCCAGGCAACGCCGGACAGCGAGGCCATGGCCAAGGCTGCAGCGAGCATCCCGTTTTCGTCGCTGATCAGAAGTTTCCACCGGCTGAGCCACACCACGCTCAAAGATGCCTTTGTGCAGTTGAGCCGTACCGACGCGATCCTGATGGGCGATCCGATCGGTGCTTACGCGCAGATGGATTTTGAGAGCTGTGAGTTGTATCGCTCTGCGATCCAGGAGTTGATGCAGTCCTCGTCGGCGGACGAATTTGAAATCGCGCGCTTGGCGGTCGACTTTTCGCGGCAAGCCCTCAAACAGAATCATCCCAACGAGCGCGCCAGGGAGCGCCGCGGACACGTTGGCTTCTATCTGCTCGGGCGTGGCCGCCGACTGATGAAGCAGCAGATTCACTACCGCGCGCGCGGTGCCAAGGGCTTTACCGAGACGTTTCGCGAGGCCCCGGAGGTATTTTACTTTCTAACGCTCGAACTGCTGCTTTTCGGGATGATGCTTTTTGTGGTGACCGGAGTGAGCGGTGCCGTTCCGATCATATCGGCGGTGCTATTTTTAATGCTGCCCGCCAGCGAGGCGGCGGTCGAAGTCGTGAATCAACTGGTGACCTTTCTCGTGCCGGCGCGGGCCCTGCCGCGGCTGGATTTTTCGCAAGGTATTCCCGCGGATTGCTTGACCATCGTCGCTGTACCCACGCTGTTGATCAGCGAGCCGCAAATCCGGGACCTGGTGCGCAGCCTGGAAATCCGCTACGTGGGGAATCGCGATCCGCAACTCTATTTCGCGTTGCTGACCGATCCCCCGGATTCTGAGCAGCGCTTCGATGAACGCGACCAGCTCGTTTCTCTTTGCTCCGGGCTGATCGAAGAGCTGAACCGCAAATATGGACGCGGCGGGCGCGGGCAATTCCTTCATTTCCATCGCCACCGGGTTTTCAACGAAATTGAAAACAAGTGGATGGGCTGGGAACGGAAGCGCGGAAAGTTGCTGGATTTCAACGACTTCCTGCGGGGCCAGTACGACCGCTTTCCGGTAAAGTTCGGCGATCTTTCCATTTTGCCCCGCGTGCGCTACGTGATCACCCTCGATTCGGACACCCAACTGCCCCGCGAGTCCGGGTATCGCCTGGTGGCCACGCTGGCCCACCCGCTCAACCGCGCCAGCGTCAATCCCGCGACCAATGCCGTCGATGAAGGCTACGGCGTGCTGCAGCCGCGGGTCGGCATCAGCGTGCAGTCGGCGAATCAATCGCGCCTGGCATTTCTCTATTCCGGACAGACAGGCCTCGACATCTACGCGCGAGCGGTTTCCGATGTCTATCAGGATTTGTTCGGAGAAGGGATTTTTACCGGCAAGGGCATCTATGAGGTGGATGTATTCCGCCAGGTGCTCTCGGGAAGATTCCCTTCAAATGCCATTCTCAGCCATGATCTGATCGAAGGCGCCTACGCGCGGGCCGGGCTCGTTTCCGACGTGGAAATCATTGACGATTACCCGTCGCACTTCAGCGCGCACAGTCGCCGCAAGCACCGCTGGATTCGCGGTGATTGGCAGATTTTGCGCTGGTTGTTGCCCAGGGTGCCGAACGCCAACGGGCGGTTGGTCAAAAACCCTCTGGATGTTGTTTCGCGCTGGAAGATCTTGGACAACCTGCGTCGCAGCGTGATCGAAGCGGCCACCTTCGTATTGCTGCTGGCGGCGTGGTTTTACCTGCCAGGTTCCCCCGGGAACTGGACCGCGGCGACCGTCGCACTGATGCTCATTCCCAGTTATGTGCAGCTGGTGCTGTCGCTTTCCAGATCGTGGCGCTCTGAGGATCGCGCTGGCTTGTTTCGACAAAGCTTCAACGACTTCACTTCCGGACAGATCACGGTATTGATCACCCTGACGTTTCTCGCGCACCAGACTCTCACCACCCTGGACGCCATTTTTCGTACTGTCTTCCGCCTTACGGTCAGCAGGCGCAATTTGTTGGAGTGGGAAACCGCTGCACAGTCGGAGATGGACGCCAAGAAGCGCACTCCCGTCGACGTTTATCTCGACTGGACACCCATCGTCGGCGGCGTGCTGGCCCTGGTGATCTGGTTTTTCCGGCCGGCCGCGTTGCTGGCCGCGCTCCCGATTCTAACCCTGTGGATTCTCGCCAAGCCCGCGGCCAGTTGGCTGGATCGTCCGTTGCACGGCATGCGTACCGACATCGGACCGGCCGAGGAAGATTTTTTGCGTCTTGCTGCCTTGCGGACCTGGCGGTATTTTCGGCAAATGTCCGGACCAGAAAACAACTGGCTCGTTCCCGACAACGTGTACGAAGAACCGTTCAGCGTGGCCCATCGTCTGTCGCCTACCAATCTCGGTCTGCAATTCAACGCCCAGTACGCGGCATACGAACTGGGCTTCCTCGATGCCAGTTCCTACCTGGAGATGACGGAAAAGACTCTGGGGGGCGCCAAGCGGCTCCCCCGTTTTCACGGTCACTTTCTGAACTGGTTTGACACCGTTTCGCTGACCGCCCTGGAACCCAGATTTGTTTCCAGTGTCGACAGCGGCAATCTGGCGTGTTCGCTGTGGTGTTTGAAGCAGGGAAGTTTGGCAATCGCCAAGCAGCCGATTCTCCGCCGGGAGTTTCTGCGTGGCGTTCGGGAACATCTGGCTATGGCTGCCAAGGAATGTGAGCGAGCGGGCGCGGGTGCGAAGGTGGCGGAACAGTTTGACAAGCTGCGCGCGGAATCGACGCGTCTCGGAGACAGCGTCGCTGCCTGGGCCGGTGCGCTCGGGACCCTGCGGGAAGCTCTAGAGGAGATGCCCGCCTATATTCCGGAGGATTCGGCGGAAAAATCCTACGCCTCGGCGCGTTGGTGGTCGCTCGCCTGTCAATCCCAAGTGGCCGCACTGCAGAGTGTGGTGGAGCGCTGGATGCCGTGGATGCTGCCGCAATATACCGCGGTCCGCCAGCAAGTGGGCGAAATGCTGTACGGCGACGCCACGGCTGGTCTTACACTTTTGGAATTGCCCGGTTTCGCCGCCAAGTTGCAGAAAAAATTGGGCGAGTATTCCTTTTGGACCGCAGAGCACAGTGCACTGCAGGAATTGAGCGACCGCCTGCCCGAGTGCGCCATCGATGCCCGCGACACGGCGCACAGGCTGACGCGGTTGGCAGAAGAGGCTGATGTACTCGTCCACGAGATGGATTTCCGCTTTCTATACAACCGCAAACGGAAAATGTTGTCGGTGGGCTACGATGTCGAGCAGAATAAACTAGTCGAAAGTTGTTATGATTTGCTGGCCTCCGAAGCTCGCAGCGCCGTCTTTGTGGCCATCGCCAAGGGGGACATCCCGCAGAACAGCTGGTTTCAACTTGGCCGGGTGCATACCAAATACGCGGGCCGCAACGTGCTGCTGTCCTGGACCGGGACAATGTTTGAATATCTCATGCCCGTGCTGTGGATGCGCGCTTATCCCGGGACATTGCTGGAGAACAGCCTGGGTGGCGCGGTGGCTTCCCAGCGGCGGGTAACCGAAAAATTAAATATCCCCTGGGGCATTTCCGAGGGCGCTTGCAACGCCAGGAATGAGGCGGGTCATTTTGAGTACCACGCTTTCGGCGTTCGCGCCCTGGCGCTGAAACCGGACACCGTCCGCCGCTTAGTGATCACTCCGTATGCCGCTTTCCTGGCGTTAAACGTGGACCCGGGTAACGCCGTGCGCAACCTGCAGGATATGCAGGCAAGAGAGTGGGTCGGACCGCTCGGTTATTACGAGTCCGCGGATTTCGGTCAGCCCGGCCGTGGAGAAGCGCCCAGGGCGGCGGTAGTGCGCAGCTGGATGGCGCACCACCAGGGTATGAGTTTGTTGTCCGTGGCGAATTTGCTGTGCAACACCATATTTCAGCGATTGTTCCATCGCGAGGTAATGGTGGCGTCGACGGAGAGAATTTTGCATGAACGAAAGCCGTCGGCCACGAACTTTGAACCGGCGGCGGCAACCGACGACTGGGTCTCCTGAGGGCTGGGCAGTGATGGAGGGGTGCAAAGCGATGACGGTTTTCCGAAGAACGGCAAGCGATCTCTATGCGACGGTTTTGTGTAACCTGGCCAGACTGGCGGTCTTCGCCGCTCTGGGCCTTTGCGCAGTGCCCCCGGCGGTCGACGCGCAAGCGCCGACGAGGCCATCCGGAGCGCCCGAAATCACCGTCAATCTGAATGCGCCCGCCCATCCCTTTCCGCATTTCTGGGAGCGGATGTTTGGCTCCGGTCGCGCCGTGCTTTCCCTTCGCGACAGCTACCGCGACGATTTGCGCGAGGTGAAGCTGGCGACGGGTTTCGAGTACATCCGTTTCCACGGAATTTTTCTCGATGAGGTAGGTTTGTACGATGAGGATAAGGACGGCAACCCGGTTTATAACTTTTCCTACGTCGACCAGATTTACGATGGTTTGCTGAAGAATCATGTGCGGCCATTCGTTGAGCTAAGCTTTATGCCCAACAAATTGACTTCCGACGCCAAGCTTGTGCAGGCCTTCTGGTACAAGCCAAACGTCGGCCCGCCGAAAGACTGGAACAAGTGGGAACAGCTGGTCGAGGCTTTCACCCGCCACCTCGTCGAGCGTTACGGAGAAGATGAGGTCGCCCAGTGGTATTTCGAGGTCTGGAACGAGCCAAACCTGGATTTCTGGATGGGCGACCCGCGCGAGAGCACCTACTACGAGCTCTATGACCGGGCGGCCCGCGCGGTGAAGCGCGTAAGCCCACGATTGCGGATTGGCGGCCCGGCCACGGCGCAGGCCGCATGGGCGGACCGTTTTCTGGCCCACTGCAAGGAGAAGAATATCCCCGTCGATTTTGTCTCCACGCACGTTTATGGCAACGATAAAGCTGAAGACGTATTCGGCACACACGAAGTGATTCCGCGTGACCGCATGGTGTGCCGCTCGGTCAAGAAGGTTCACGAGCAGATCGCCGCTTCCGCGTTTTCGAACCTGCCGCTGATCTGGAGTGAATTTAACGCCGATTACAGCAATCAGACCGCGGTCACGGACAGCGCCTACATGGGCCCATGGATGGCGGACACCATCCGTCAGTGCGACGGCCTCACCAGCATGATGAGCTATTGGGATTTTTCGGACGTCTTTGAAGAACAGGGCGTGGTCAAGAAACCATTTTACGGCGGTTTCGGCTTGCTCGCCGAAAACGGTATCCCCAAGCCCTCGTTCAACGCCTTCGCCCTGCTCCACCTGCTCGGCGACTCGCGCGTCGACGTCGACAGCGACTCCATGCTGGTCACCAGACGAAAAGACGGCACGCTGGTCCTGGCTCTTTGGGGCAAGCTGACTCCGCCGGAAGAAAAACCCGGCCCAGCCGAAGAAGTGCACCTGAAGTTCCGCGGCATGTGGGGCAAGCGCACCGCGCAAGTAACGATCATCGACGAGCAGCGCGGCTCGCCCCTGCCGGCCTACGAAAAGATGGGCAGCCCGCGATTTTTGACCGCCGCGCAGATCGCGCAATTACGCGCCGCGGCGCGGTTGCCCGCCCCGCAAGCCGTGCCGCTGCAGGGAAATCGCCTGACACTAACCGTTCCCCCGCGCGGACTGCTCCTTGCGGAAATCAATCCGTAAGAGTTTGAGGAGGCAACGGCGCCGGTGGGCCTCTGCTGCCTCGCGCCTCTAGCTGCCCGGCCAAAACGGAAAAGCCCCGCCCGGCGGCCCGGCGGCCCCTGGGGTCTCTGCCCGCTCATCGTGGAAACCTGCGACGCTCATGCCGCGCTGCACCGCGTCATTTTTCATAAA
The DNA here is from genome assembly GCA_049516615.1 of Candidatus Acidiferrum sp. Taxonomy (GTDB): domain Bacteria; phylum Acidobacteriota; class Terriglobia; order Acidiferrales; family UBA7541; genus Acidiferrum. The sequence continues at coordinate 19,718 of JBEKSZ010000105.1, forward strand.
TTGTTCCCACACAAAGCCGCTGCGCACGTTTTCCGCCATCAGCAGCGTAATCCCCACATCGATGCCCAGCACATCCGGGTTATACCAGTTTGTCAGCGGATTGAAGGCATCCACAAACCCGTATTTCCTCCAGCCTTTTTCCCCGAATTTCTCGCGCACCGTGCGCAGTACGCGAATCGTTTCCTGCGGCAGGAACGGCAGCGAGCCTCCCGCCGCGCAGGGCACCACGCTCCCGTCCGGGTGCCCCATAAGCGGCGGCCCGCCCCACACCTCGTAGCCGTGTGGCGAATCCGAGGCCGTAACACCCCACAAATCGTCGCTGTAGTCCGGAAACTGGTGTGCTAAATCGAGGCACCACTGCTTGTGCACTCGCGTGGCGAGAATCGAATTGGTGAAATAGTTCGCGAACTTGTCCCGCTTCCCGCGAAAATCAAACCACGCGTGTGAATACTGGTGCGCAAAAAGCGGCGCATACGAGCCGATAAATCGCACACCGTAAAAATCGAAAATCGGCCGTCCCCAGGCGTCCCACACTTCCCGCGTCAGCGCATGGGTTGGCGAGCCGAGACCCAGCAGGTACAGCATCATCAGCTCGCTGTAGGTGTCCCACGACGAGCCGAGAAACTGATGCTCTGGCGTCCAACCTTGCGAAACCATCTTTTGTCCGCGCAACAGCCACGCGAAATCCGCGCGTTCGTACAGTTTATCGGCCAGATCGCTGATTTCATCGGCGGCAAAATAGGCCTTGCAAGTGAGCGCGCCGCACAAAAAAATCGCCGTGTCGATGGAAGACACTTCGGACGCCAGTACGCGCGCTCCCGTCCGCATATTCAGAAAGTGATAGAAGAACCCGTTTTCGTGCGGCGCTTTGTTCAGCGCAAATTCCAGCGTAGCGCGCACCTGTTGGCGAATTTTCTGCCCGTCCGACCACCCGCGCTTGTCCGCGATGCACAAGGCCGTCAGGCTGAATCCCGTGGCCGCAATGCTGGCCACGTCCCGCGAGTCGTTGCCTTCCGCCGAGCTGCGATCTTTGGTGAGCCCGGTCTCGGGGTGCGATTGTTCAAAGAAAAATTGCGCCGCAGCCTTGGCAATCTCCTCAAGCAAGGCATGGTCGCTAGGCGACAGCGGACCCGAAACCGTTTGCGCCGCCGGTTCTTGCCTGGACCACAGCAGCCCGGGTGCCAGCGCCAGGGACCCTGCGAGCCCCGCGCCCCGCAGTAGAAATTGTCGCCGCCCATGAATCAACGCGGAACTGTTGAGATTGGGGCCTGGCGCCATCTGTAAGATATTTTACCGCAGCGTTGTTTTTCGGACGTTGCTAAAGGACGAAACCCGGAAATGGTGCACGAAGAAGTTCTCGCAACAGCAGCAACTCGCTAGGCTAACCGGTACCCGCCGGTTTTCCCATACCCTAAATTTGGTAGCGCCTACCGAAAGGGAAGCGCCTTGCATGCTACAGCTGGCCGTGCCCGCGCCTGCACGGAACACTGTATTCCGGCGCAGCTCGGGAAATGTTCTCCTGAGGCGGCAGGCAAGTCGTGCCAGCTCACCCGGCGCCGCCTGGCAACATCGCTCGCGAGCCTGGCACCGCACCAATTTTCCATACTCCAAGGAGGCGTCATGAACTGGGATCGCATCGAAGGCCAGTGGAAGCAATCCGCAGGCGTGGTGAAAGAGAAGTGGGGCAAATTGACGGACGACGATTTGACCGTCATTGCTGGCAAGAAGGATCAACTCGTCGGCAAGATCCAGGAGCGCTACGGCATCGCCAAAGACGCAGCGGAAAAGCAGGTCGAGGAGTTCAACCGCAACTACGACGCCAGCTACACGGATCGCCCGGCCCGCGCGCGCGACTCGAGCGCCACGCCGCATGAAAAGTCGCGAACCGCCGGCAAGCACTGATCGGCGCTTCTGCCTGGTTTCATCAAGCGCCCGTGCGAAAGCGGGGGCCGTGGAAAGAGGCTCGGAACTCTAGAGCCTCTTTTCTCGCGGCTCACCTCAAGCGCCGACCACAAACTTCACCCCAGCCGAGCCACAATGAAAACGCCTGAGCGCCCTAAGCTGTTCTCCGCAGTCGTCCTAGCAGCGCTGTGCTCGGCCGTCCCCGTCCGTGCCAGCGACCCGTTGGTAACCCTCTCCGCCAGCGAAGTGCGTTTCGGAAACCAGGCCCAAAACACCTCGAGCAGCCCGCAAATCATCATCCTGTCCAACACCGGTCAGGCCGACCTCACCATTTCGAGCATCTCGCTGAGCGGCCAGAATAGCGGCGACTTCCAGCAGACCGCCGACTGTCCCACCAGCCCTGCCATACTTGCCGCCGGCAGAAGCTGCGAAATCCGGCTGGTCTTTCACCCCCATAGCAGCACCACCGATCTCATCGCCACCCTGACCATCTCCGACAACGCATCGGGAAGCCCGCGCAGCGTGTCCCTCCACGGTATGCCGACGGCGTCCGTGCCCGGAATCACGCTATCCCCGGTGAGCGTGTCCTTCGACAACCAGCCCGTTAACTCCAGTTCCGCCGCGCAGCCCATCACCCTCACCAATTCTGGCAGTGCCACGCTCAATCTGAATTCCGCCATCACCATCAGCGGAGCCGACGCCAACGAGTTCCGCTTCGCCAAAACCGCCAACCCCTGTCCGGAAGATAGCGGCCAGTTGCCGCCTCGGGCGAGTTGCCAGATCAGCGTGGTGTTCGCTCCCGTCACGCCGGGGGGCAAGAGCGCTCAACTAGAAATCAGGGACGACGCGGCCGGCAGCCCCCACGTGGTGTCCTTAAGCGCCACGGCCGTCCCGCCACGTTAGGGGCCAAGCCGGCGCAACCAGCCTCCTACCGCTTCCATGGATTCCATCTGGCCTGGGCCATTCGCCCTTATATGGTTTGGATTTCGAGGGGGCCCGGGATTGCGCAGATCCTCACCCTTGGTAACCGCCATGCTGCGAACGCCTGTACCACTTTCCCTCTCGAACAACGTCCAACAAACTGCCCGGAAGAACGGGGCGGGGCGGAGCCTATCCGGGCATCCATCAGCGCAGCGCCAGCAGGCGACGCAAATCCGTGAAGGCGAAGGGGTGGGAATGAACTTTCGAAAGCCATGCAACAGTTTCAACCCCGGTCACAGCAGCCTGTGGCACAGCCAATCCTGGTTGCACTCTCTGAGCATCCGTCCGTCCTCGCGGCGAACCCTGCTGTCCTTTCTTATGCCGGCGGCGCTGCTCGCAGCGCCGCTATCACCGCGCGGCGCTTTCGCCGCTCCCGGGCCGCAACAGGCGTCGGCCGCCGCCGCTGCCCAAACCCGAGCTGTCGGCACCGTCAAAGCCCTCGCTGGGACCACTCTGACCATAACCATTGATTCCGGAGAAGAACTGAAAATCCTGCTTCAACCCGAAACAAAAATCGTGCGCGTAGCCCCCGGCCAGCAGGACATCAAGCAAGCCACTCCCATCTCCGCAAGTGACTTGCAACCCGGCGACCGCGTCCTCGTGCGTGGCCGGCCGGGCGACGACCCGGGAACCGTTCTTGCCGTCTCCCTCATCGCCATGGCCAAGACCGACGTTGCCGCCAAGCAGGCCAAGGATCGCGAGGAATGGCAACGCCACGGTCTCGGTGGCATCGTCACTGCTGTCGACCCTGCGGCATCGACCATGACCATCAGCGTCACGGTCATGGGACAGAAGAGAAGTATCGTGGTCGAAATCGCCAAGAGCACGGTTCTGCGCCGCTACGCTCCCGACTCCGTCAAGTTCGACGACGCCAAGCCCGCGCCCCTCGAGCAAGTGCACGTCGGTGATCAACTCCGCGCTCGCGGCACGAAGACTGCTGACGGCTCGGCCCTCGCCGCCGATGAAGTCGTCTCCGGCACCTTCCGCAACATCTCCGGAACGATTTCCTCCCTCGACCTCAGCGCGGGAACCATGGTGGTCCACGATCTGGCCACCAAAAAGTCTTTCACCGTCCGGGTGACCGCCGACTCCCAACTGCGTAAACTTGCAGCCCCGGTAGCGCAGCGCATTGCCGCCCGCATGAAAGGCGAAAACTCTGCCCCGCCGCCCGCAGGCGCGCCCGGGAGCACGAACGCCAGCGCTTCCGGCGCGGGGCCGGTCTCCGGCCAACCGGGCACGCGCTCGGGCGCCGGCGCTCCCGGCGGAGGAGCTGGCGGCGGAGGACAGGGGGACCTGCAGCAAATGCTGACCCGCATGCCCGCATCCAACCTGAGTGACCTTCAGAAGGGTGACGCGGTCATGATTGTCACGACCGAAGGCACGGAAGGTGGGGCCGTCACTGCCATTACCCTGCTCGCGGGCGTCGAGCCGATTCTCGAAGCCTCCCCCAGTGGCGGCCAGTCTTCACTACTCTCGGCCTGGAGTCTCGGCTCGGCACCCGGCGGAGACAGCGGTACGCCGTAGTTTGCAATGCGCTGCGGAAAAAGATTCTGTTGCGCTCCGCGTTGTGCGTGCGAATAAATTTAATTCAGGAGCAGTGATGAAAGCCCGGCCACTCCAAGCGTTGCTCTTAATCATCGTGTCCCTGTCGCTGGCCCTGTGGCTGGTGATGGCGCCGCAAAGCGTGGCCGCGCAAGCCGCCCCTGGCGCACTCCGCGGCCAAGTTAGCGACCCGTCCGGCGCCACCGTCGCCGGCGCGACCGTCTTGCTGACCACCCCGGCGAACGCTTCCCTCGATACCACCAGCGGGAAAGACGGCAACTACGAATTCAAGAATCTCGCCCCCGGCAAATACACCGTAAAAGCCGTAGCCCAGGGCTTCGCCCTTTTTACTCAGGAAAATGTCGTCATTGCCGCCGGACAAACGCAGCACGTAAACATCGCCCTTACCATCCAGATGGAAGAGCAGAAAGTCGAAGTCACCGACTCGAACACCACTGTCGACGTCAACCCTGCCAATAACGCCGGCATGATTGTCATCAAGGACAAAGATCTCGAGGCTCTTTCAGACGACCCCGACGAATTTCAGTCCGAACTCCAGGCCCTCGCCGGACCCTCCGCTGGCCCGAACGGTGGCCAGATCTACATCGACGGTTTCACCGCCGGACAGCTTCCGCCCAAATCCTCCATCCGCGAAATCCGCATCAACCAGAACCCCTTCTCCGCGGAATACGACAAGCTCGGTTACGGCCGCATCGAAATCCTCACCAAGCCCGGCACCGACGCCTGGCACGGCCAGGTTCAGATCCAGGGCACTTCGTCGGACTTTAACTCGAAAGACCCCTTCCTCGGTGACGCCTCCCAGCCGGGCTACGATTCCACCTTCTACAACGCCAGCATCGGGGGCCCGCTCAGCAAGGCTTCTTCATTCTTCTTCAGCATCGACCGCCGCAATCAAAATAATCTAAACATCGTCAGCGCCACCGTACTCGACCCCAGCGATCCCACGGTCACCACCCCGCTGGCGCAAGCCGTGCCTTTCCCGCAGACCCGCACCAATCTCGGCCCGCGTTTCGATTTTCAGCTCGGCCCGAACAACACCCTGTCCGTGCGCTATCAGTATTTTCGCGATAACGAGCAGAATGAGGGGGTTGGCGGATTCAACCTCGACACTCAGGGCTACAACTCGCTCGAGAGCGAGCACACTCTCCAGGTCACCGACACGCAAGTCCTCGGCCCACGCACCATCAACGAAACGCGCTTCCAATATCGCCACGACACCACCAGCCAGAACATCGTCTCCGCCGGCCTTCCGTTTTCCGCCGACAATCCGACTGTGAACGTCCAGGGCGCTTTCATTTCCGGCCCCAACAATACCGGCAACCAGCTGGAGGTGCAAAATTCCTACGAACTGCAGAATTTCACCGCCATCACCGCGGGCAACCACCTCTTTAAAATTGGCGGCCGGTTGCGCGTCACGCAGGACAACAATAGCGATACCAACAATTTCAACGGGCAGTTCACTTTTGCTTCGCTATCGATCTACCAGAACACTCTCGAGTTGCTCAACGCCGGGGAAACTCCCGCGATGATTTTCGCCGCAGGATATGGCCCCAAACAGTATTCGGTAATCTCCGGGACGCCCGCGCTTACCAATACCTACCTCGACGTTGAGCCCTATGTGCAGGATGACTGGAAATTCCGGCCGAACATCACTCTGAGCTACGGCCTGCGCTACGAAGCGCAAAATAGCCTCGGCGACCACCACGACTTCGCCCCGCGTCTCGGTGCCGCATGGGGCGTGGGCGCGAAAGGGAAGAAGCCCGCGATCGTTGTGCTGCGCGCCGGCTTCGGCATCTTCTATGATCGCTTCACACAAACTTTGATCGAGCAGCAGGAACGGCTGAACGGCATCAGCCAGACCCAGACGACCATCATCGACCCGAACTGCTTTCCCATCGCCAATCCCAGTGGCGATTACGGGCCGTCAACCTGCCTCACCGCCGGCGGCGCGGTCAGCAGTTTGGGCACGATTTATCAGAACAATCCCGGTCTCCGCACTCCTTACACCATGCAAACGGGGGTCAGTGTCGAACGTCAGTTGACCAAGTATGCCAATCTGGCCGTGACCTATCTCAGTTCGCGCGGTGTGCATCAGTACGTCACCAGCAATATCAATGCGCCGCTGCCGTGCACCCTAGCTGGTTGCGATCCTGCTGCGCAGCCGCGTCCTGATCCCGCCGCGGGCGATATCTACCAATATCAAGACGAAGGAGTTTTTAAACAGAACCAGCTCATCATCAACAGCAGCGTCCGCATGGGCTCCAAGCTCTCACTTTTCGGCTACTATACCCTCAACTACGCCGACGCTGACACCGCCGGCCCGAACACTTTCGCCTCCAATTCCTACGATATCTCCGAGGACTATGGTCGCACGCCTTACGACATTCGCAACCGGCTCTTCCTTGGCGGCACCATCGGCCTCCCCTACGCCTTCCGTCTCAGCCCTTTCGTAATCGCCAGCTCCGGCATCCCGTACAACGTTACGACCGGCCAGGACAACAACGACGATTCGATTTTCAACGACCGGCCGGCTTTGGCCACGGGTTGCGGTACCGGGGCGCCCTCAAATCTGGTACAGACCAGACTCGGATGCTTTAACATCGCGCCGCAGCCCGGAGACATTCTTGTCCCTTACGACTACGGCACCAGCCCCGGACGCTTCAGCTTCAACCTGCGCGCCAGTAAGAGCTTTGGCTTCGGCGCCAAGAAGGAAGGCACGGCAAATGCTGGTATGGGTGGCCCGAGCGGGGGCACCTTCGGCCGCCCCGGCGGCGGCGGAGGCGGTCGTGGCGGGCCAGGCGGTGGCGGCTTCGGCCCGGGCAACCCCACCAATCGCAAATACGGTCTGACCTTCAGCGTCTCCGCGCAGAATCTCTTCAACGACGTGAACGTGGCCACGCCGGTAGGAATCGTCACCTCCCCAATCTTCACCTACGCCAACGGCCTGGCTGGGCGACCCTTTTCAACCACCACCGCCAACCGCCGCCTGGACCTCCAGGTACTGTTCAGTTTCTAAGGCCTGTGCAGGGCATAATAGCAATTCGCGGCCAAGCGTCTAACCCTTCGAGAATCATTAAAAAAAGTCTACTCGACCGCTGCGGCAGGAATCATGGCAAAATTCCCGTCGTGGCCGGGTCCACTCTTCCTGCCCTCTAGCTTCTGTGCCCCTGGCTTTGGTACCGTGTCTCCCGAGGAGGCAAGCTTGACCAAGACGATGGGAAACCATGAATTGGGCATGGGCCGCAACATCACCCGCCGCGACTTTCTAAATGGCTTCCGCGTCGCGGCTGGCGCCGCGCTGACCGTGCCGCACGCCGCGTGGGCGGAAGCTTTCGGCATGCCGGCTGTCTGCGAAACAGGGGAGGAGCAAAGCGCGCAATCCGGGGCGCGATACTATCCACCAGCGAAAACCGGGATGCGCGGCAGCCACGACGGTTCCTGGGAAGTAGCCCACGCCATGCGCGACGGCAAGAGCTGGCCGGCAGCGTCGCCCGTGGACGAACACTACGATCTCATTGTTGTCGGTGGAGGAATCAGCGGGCTCGCCGCAGCCTACTTTTACCGCCGGCAGGCCGGCGCCAAAGCCCGCATTCTGATTCTCGACAATCACGACGACTTCGGCGGGCACGCCAAGAGAAACGAGTTTCAATGCTGTGGCCGGCTGCTTCTCGGCTACGGCGGCACGCAAAGCATTTCCGGGCCCAACCTCTACAGTGCCGAAGGCCAAGGCTTGTTCCGGGAACTGGGCATCGAACCCCAGCGCTTCAATAAATATCACGACACAAAATTCTTTTCTTCCCGCGGCCTCAGTCGCGGTGTGTTTTTCGACCGGGAAACCTTTGGTGCCGACCGTCTCGTCGCCGGTGTGGGAAAACCCGCCTGGGCGGAGTTCCTGGCTAGGACTCCGCTTTCGCCACCCATTCAAGCGGACATCGTTCGCTTGTACACGGAGAAGATCGACTATCTGCCGGGGATGGACCGGGAAACCAAGAAAATCCATCTTTCCAGAATCAGCTACCGAGACTTTCTGCTGCACCACGTACAACTATTGCAGGACGCGCTCCCCATGTTTCAGAAAACCACCTACGGACTCTACGGCGTGGGCATCGACGCCGTCCCCGCGGGCGATCTCGCCAAGCTGCGCTCCCACCCGGGCTTCGATGGCATGGATCTTTCCGGACCCTACGGCCCAGGCATGGGCCTGGAAATCACTCGCCAGGATGAAGAACCGTACATCTATCACTTTCCTGACGGCAACGCCTCCATCGCGCGCATGCTCGTCCGTGCGCTGATTTCGCAAAGCGCGCCGGGCGGCAGCATGGAGGATATCGTTCTTGCGAAAATGGACTATGCTCGGCTGGATGAAGCGAAATCACCAGTCCGCGTTCGCCTGAATTCCACGGTCGTGCGCGCCAGAAACGTTGGCGGCGGTGCGGCCGGCGATGGGGACGCCGCGAACGTCGAAGTGACCTATGTCCGCGATGGCCAGGCGCACAGCGTGCGCGGCGGCAAATGCGTGCTGGCCTGCTGGAACACGGTCATTCCCTACCTGTGCCCGGAGATGCCCCAGGCGCAAAAAGATGGTTTGGCCTACGGCGTAAAGGTGCCGCTGGTCTACAGCAACGTGGTGCTGCGCAACCGCAGGGCCTTCGAGAAACTAAGAATCAGCGGTGCGGAGTGTCTCGGCACCAGCTTCTTTGACAGCGTCAGTCTCGATTTCCCGGTGAGCATGGGCGGTTATCGGTATCCGGAGAGCGCCGAAGAACCGTGCGTACTTCACATGCAGTATGTTCCGTGCTCGCCCGGGCTGCCCGCGCGCGACCAGCAGCGCGCCGGTCGCGGCCTGCTGTACAGCACCAAATTTGAAACCTTCGAGCGCAACATTCGCGAGCAGCTTAACCGCATGCTTGCCCCTGGCGGCTTCGACGCTGCGCGCGACATCCAAGCCATCACCGTTAACCGCTGGCCGCACGGTTATGCCTACGAGTACAATTCGCTCTACGACCCGGTCTGGGAGCCCGGAAAAGCGCCCTGCGAAATCGCCCGCGCGCCTTTCGGCAACATCCACATCGCCAATTCCGACGCCGGCGCCTTCGCCTACACCAACGAAGCCATCGACCAGGCCTGGCGCGCCATCCGCGAGATCCTTGCGCAAGAATCCCCGGTAGGGGCGCTCCGGGCTGCTCCCCGGATGGGCAGTGCGCCAATCGCCGCCGATTCGGTCGTCAGGATGCGCCCGTGAGCAAAGCAAAAAAGAAGATTCTCGATCCCGCGAAAGAAGCCCGCCGCCGAGCCCGCAAGTCCGGCCTGGTCCCAGCGGCCACGCGCGTCATCGTCGACAAGCGCCTGCGCCCGGCAAAGCATAAGAAGAAAGAGCTCGAACCAGACGTGTACTGATGTAGCGGCGCGCGCGGGAGGGTGTCTTGGCGGCACAGACTTCCGTGCGAGGGGCACTACCCGGCGCAGCCCGCAGACGGGAGGCTGTGCCCCGCAGAAGCTCTCGCCAGCCGTCAGAAGTCCCGACCGGGACCTAGTTTTTCGAGCCTCACCCAGGCTTGTATTCCGGGACCTGTTCGCTAGCCAGAAACAGCGCCGCCGGGGCTTGCCGGCCATGCGCGGCAAGTTCATTGGCGATGCTTTCAAGATCGCCCTTGCTGAATCCGGTGCAGGTCACGCGAATCGCCGCGTCGGAATCGATCAGAAAAATGGTCGGCACGTTCGTCAGTCCATACCCGTTCGAGACGGGGTAGCCATCTTCGTCCAGCAGCACGGGAAACGTGAGGCCATAGTCTTCAACGAAACGTTTTGTGGCGCGAGCATCGTCCTGCGAAACCCCGAGAAACGTAACGCCGTCGCCGCCGTAGCGCTTATACAAGCGCTCCAGGAAGGGAAAGGTGAATTGGCAGACCGGGCAGGAAACTTTGAAAAAGGCCACCACCACGGTCCCGCGTTTCCTGGCCGCGCTTAAGGAATACTCTTTGCCGTCCAGCGCTTTCAGGGAGAAGTTAGGGGCCATCTTTCCGGCGGTAAGCGCGGTCATAGGCTGGGACTCCGATTCATCAAGTGCAGCGGCGCAACAATGACGTGGCCCGAGTTTAGCGCAGCCACGTCAGATTAAAAAGCGGGTTCCCCCAGGAGATCGCTGGCGGCGCGTTCAAGCCCCGGGAGAGGAGTTCCCGGGATGTAGACGCGCGGTCCAGCCGGGGCGCAATCAAGAAATGATGTTCGCGGCGGTGTGCACGGGCTAATGGATGTTTTTGGTTTTGCGCTGCATGTAATCCATCAGCAGGTATTGCCCGAGGTTGTAGGGAGTGGTGAAGTAGGCTTTGCCTTTGCACATTTCCGTGATTTTCTGGACGAAGTTGATGAGGCTGTAATCGCTGGCGAGCATGAAGGTGTTGATCATGATGCCGGCCCGCTTGCACTTGTTTACTTCTTCGAGGGTTTGCCCGACGACGAAGGGATCGAGGCCAAAGGCGTTTTTGTAGATACGGCCGTCTTCGAGGGTGAGAGCCGAAGGCTTGCCGTCGGTGATCATGACGATTTGCCGCATATCCTTTTTCTGGCGAAGAAGGATGCGCTGAGCCATGCGCAGGCCCTCGCGGGTGTTGGTGTAGTAAGGGCCGACTTGCACGCGGGCCAGTTCGCCGATGGGGATTTCTTCGGCGCTGTCGTGAAACAGGACCAGATTTAGCGTGTCGCCCGGATACTGCGTGCGGATCAGATGGGAAAGGGCCATGGCTACGCGCTTGGCTGGAGTGAAGCGGTCCTCGCCGTAGAGAATCATGCTGTGGCTGCAATCGAGCAGAACTACGGTGGCGCAGGAGCTGTGGTATTCACACTGGTGAACCATGAGGTCGCTATAGTTCATCTCGATGGGAACTTTGGCGCCTTCGCGACGCACGGCGTTAAAGAGGGTGGCGCTGATGTCCATGTTGAGCGTGTCGCCGAACTCATAGGGGCGCGAGACGCCGCCGGATTCCACTCCGGTCGACAAGTCCCGCGTGTCGTGACGGCCAAAACTGCTGCGGCCGAGCGAGCCCAGCAGATCTTGCAGGGTTTTGAAACCCAGAAAATCGATCGTTTTATCGGTAATTTCAAAGCGCACTTCCGGCTGACGCTCTTGCGGCTGGCCGATTTGCCCGCGCGCTGAACTGTTCGGCGGCGGAGTGACTTGCGGGGGCTGCTGGGGATTTATGAAACCTTCCTGGCCCAGGCGTTCCATCAGCTTTTCTATTAAATCCCTGATTTCCTGCCGGTTCATGGCGCCGGGATCTTGCAGCATCTTGCGCAGTTCTTCGCTCATGGCGCCGTCGCCGAGCAGGTCGCCTTCCTGGAGCGCGCGCAGGATGGCTTCGCGGAGGCCTTCCATGCTGCGCTCGGGGTCCATTTCGTTGATGCCGTAGTATTGCGACTCGAAGCCAGATTGCAGGAAAAAGTCCCCCAGGCGTTTTACGAGTTCCTCGAGGTCTACGGCGTCGGCGGGTTCGCCGGTGTATTTTTTATAGCGGATAAATTTCATGTTTTCGCCTCAACCTAGAATCTCTAGCAGCGCCGGTGTAGTGCCGGTGCCGCGCTCGCGCTTTTAGGTCCGCTTCAGTTCAAGCCGCGACGCGGGGGGCGATTGGCGCTGCCCGGGTCGCGGGGTTCCGGCTGGCGCGGCTTGTCCACGTAGTAGCCGCGTTCCTCGCTCCGTCCTATGCGGCGGTGGGCCCACAGGCCTTCGAGGATCATTTCCGCTGCCGCGCTCGCCGGGCCTGCCGCTTTGCGATCTTCTACACCCAGTTTGTTTACGTTTTCCATTAGACCGGGGAGTTTGCTGAGTTGCTGGTAACGCTCGGTCGTGGTGGCGTTATCCGGGAGTTTTACTTCGGCGCCGGTCTCGAAGTGTTGGATTATGGCTTGAAAATTGGTCTCCCCGAAATTCTTGGAGAAGACGCGGCCGACCGCGGTGCGGATGAGCTCGCGGGCAATAAAGTCGGCGCCTTTTAGCTCGCCTTCGTATTCCAGTTCCATCTTGCCGGTGATGGCGGGAAGCGCGGCGTAAACATCGCTGACCCGCGCGTAGGAATCGGTTTCGCCAGTTCGCGCGGCGCGCTGTTCGGCGCTGCTTACCACGCTTTCAAGGGTGGTGATGGGAAGGCGCTGGCTTACGCCCGAGCGGCGGTCGACACGCTTATCTTCGCGTGCCTGGAAGGCGATTTCTTCGACCACCTGGCGAAGATATTCGGGAACTTCGATTTTGCGGCCGCCTTCGCGTTCGCGGGCCACCCAGGCTTCTTGGTTCGTGATGGTCATGCCCTCGGCAACGCTGCTCGGATAATGGGTGCGAATCTCCGCGCCGATGCGGTCCTTGAGCGGAGTGATGATCTTGCCGCGCGCGGTGTAGTCTTCGGGATTTGCGGTGAAGACGATAAGCACGTCGAGAGGAAGACGCAGCGGGTAACCCTTAATCTGAATGTCGCCTTCCTGCATGATGTTGAACAGGCCAACCTGGATTTTTCCGGCCAGGTCCGGGAGCTCGTTGATTCCGAAGATGCCGCGATTGGCGCGCGGCAGCAGGCCGTAG
>JBEKSZ010000106.1:0-19678 GCA_049516615.1 Candidatus Acidiferrum sp.
GGATTTTCCGCGCCGAGCAACCAGCAGGTGATCGAGTTTCTTTCCATTTTTCGCGATCATCCCGAGGAAACCGTGTTCGTACATTGCCAGTACGGCGAGGACCGCACCGGGGTCTTCGTGGCTTCCTATCGCATGGCCATCGAACACTGGCCCGCCGACCAGGCCCTGCACGAGATGGAAGCCTTCGGATTCCATCGCCGCTGGCAGCACGAAATGGGAGCTTACGTCCGGGACTTTCCCGCGCGGATGAACTCCGCGCCAGACCTGGCGCAATTCCTCAAAACCGCACTCCCGCCCGCCGCCCTTTCCCTTGACCGCTAAACTTTTGGCCCAGTACCAAGGTACTCTGGCCCCAAACGCTTGCTCCATTTAACCTCGCAACACTGGGCTTTACCCTCTCTTCAGCACTCCCAAGGAACGCCGCTACTCGGAAAGGTCTTTGTGCAAGTCGGGCGCTATCAAGTCTTGGAAATCATCGGCACCGGTGCCAAGAGCAAAGTGGCGCGCGGATTTGATCCGCTCATATCCCGCACCGTGGCCATCAAGCTGCTCTCGAGCGATCTGGCCCGGGGCGATGCCCGGGAGCGCTTTATTCAGGAAGCCCGCGTCGTCGGTCAGCTGTGCCATCCTTCCATCATCACCTTGCACGACATGGGCATCGAGGAGTCTTCGCAAACGCCTTATTTGGTCATGGAATACCTGGAAGGTCCGGCGCTCGAACAGCAGCTGGCCAAGGGGCACTTGCCCTATCCAAAGGCTTGCGCCTGGGCCGCAGAAGTGGCCACCGCACTTGGCGTCGCGCATCGCAAGGGCATCATCCACGGGGATGTGAAGCCTGCCAATATTCTTACCACTCTCGAAGGCCGCGTGAAGCTTACGGACTTCGGGATGGCGCGGCTGGCCAGCCGCGACGTCATCGGCAGCCCGCTGCTCGGAACCCCCGCGTACTGGTGCCCGGAACAGATTATCGGAAAGCCCCAGGACGCCCGCTCGGACCTGTTTTCTCTCGGCGTGGTGCTCTATGAAATGATCACCGGCCGGCGGCCTTTCGACGGCCAGACGCTCCCCAACATCTGCGAACGCGTGCTGAACTCGACGCCGCTGCCGCCTTCGCACGGCGATCCATCTTTGCCCGTGGGGCTCGATGAACTTTTGGCGGCTTGCCTTGCGAAAGACCCCGGCGCGCGCGTGGGCTCGGCGGAGGAACTGGCCAACATGCTCTATCCCTTCGCTCGCCGCAAGATGCCGGCGCAAGTCGCGCCACCCGCGGTCACGCTGCGCAGCCGCGCAACGCGCCTGCTGCGCTCGGCCTAAAGCCGAGAAGCGGGGAGCCCCAAGGGTCTACACGGTTTACCTTAGACCTTCAGGAGGGGTACGGACGTTTCGGTTTTTCAAACTATTGGGTGATTGTACGGGAAGGCCCTTTTTGGCAGTCTTGGCATGCTCGGCGAGGGGCGCGGTAAAGCGATCATGACCAGTCCGCACAAACGCTACGAAATTATCGGAACCATCGGCACCGGCGCGACCAGCCGTGTCGATAAGGCCCGCGACTCCATGATCGGCCGCACGGTGGCCCTTAAAACCTTTCTCCGCGGTTTCGGCTCGGGGGACCTGCAAAAGCAATTCCTCCGCGAAGCGCAGATTATCGGACGCCTCACCCATCCCTACATCGTCGGGCTCTACGACGTAGGTACCGACGAGGAGGGCATTCCCTACCTGGTGATGGAATACGTCGAAGGCAAAACCCTGGAAGCCACGCTCGCGGCGGGAGCGCTGCCGCTTGAACGAACGGCGGTCTGGGCTGCCGACCTGGCCTCGGCCCTCGCGCGCGCCCATCAATGCAAAATTATTCACGGCGATGTGAAACCCGCCAATGTGTTGATCACCGCCGAAGGCCAGGTAAAGCTCGGCGATTTCGGCATCGCACGTTTCGCCACCCAGGTTTCGGGCGCCGGCACCCTGCTCGGCACCCCGGCGTACCTGTCTCCCGAGCAGATTCTGGGAAAGACCCAGGACTGCCGCTCCGACCTGTTTTCTCTCGGCATCATCCTGTATCAGATGTCGACCGGAGTCCGGCCGTTTGACGGTACCTCGGTAAGCGCCGTTTGCGCCCAGATTGTTTCCGCCGAGCCACCGCCCCCGTCCCATTACAACCCGGAGTTGCCGGCGGAGTTTGACCACGTGGTGATGCGCTGTTTGGCGAAGAATCCGGCGAACCGCTATGCCACCGCCGAGGCGCTCGGCGCTTCCCTCTATCCTTTTGCGCGCAGCAAGCCCGTTGATCTGCGAGCCCCCATGATCAGCTCCTGGTGGAAACGGCCCACCGAGGCGCGTGACTTGCGCCTTGCAGCAGCGGTTTTCCTGGGGCTGCTTGTGCTCGGCGCGGGAGCGAGCGCGGTCTGGCGTCATGGCGCGAACCGGTCGGGCAAAGACGTCTCCCGAAACGCTACGCCCGAGCTACCTGCCGGCGGTTCGCCAGCAGCTCCGGCCGCAAATCTGGTTCCGCAGATGGACACGGACGGCGTGCTGATCAATGTCAGCACCGCCACGATCGGATCAGCGGATGAGCACGCAAGCTCTGCCAGCGGAGTAAGCGCAGACGCGCAAAGCGCTGCGCCTGGCGGAGAAATCTCTTCGCCGCCGGGCGGCGCGCGGCCCGAGGCATCGGCCGCCGCGGCCGTGGCTCACCTGCCCGCACGGCAGGCGACCCCCGCTCTTAAATCGAAGCCGCTTGAAACGGCGGCCAAACCCGACAAAGCTGCGGCGGTGGCGCCTGCTGCGAATACTGCGGTCGCGCCCGCCGGCAGCAAGGCTGCGCTGCACGTCGATGTGCTCTCGAGCGTTACGGACGAGAAGCTTTCGGTGTTCTCCGGCGAGCAACTGCTGCTCAGCACGCCGTTAGAAGCCGAGCATGTCGGCGACACGCTGCGCTTTGACTGCCCGGTTCCCGCAGGACAGCATACCTTCCGCGTAGTGCTCACGCGGGCCGATGACAGCGTGCTGCTCGAGAAAGACAATATTTCTCAAATCCGCGCGGACGGATCGAACTTCCTCGGCATTCACATATCGCGACATGCCAAAATGCTGCTAAAGCACGAGACCTGGCTCGAGGTGGTGTGGCCGAGCTCGCTCGCGCCGGTCGTAACCGCGGGCACGCCAAGCACCGCAGGGGCCTTGGCCTTGCGCTAGTTCTTTTCCCCGGAATCGTCCCCGGAGGATTTTTTTTCTAAGGGTCTTTCCTTCTCATTCGTAACGCAGGGCTTCGACAGGATCGAGCTTTGCGGCCTTGGTCGCCGGCCACACGCCGAAAATCAGCCCGATGCTGATGCTCACAATCAAGCCTGCGGCTGCGGCCCATAAGGGCACGATGCCGTGCCAATCGAGCATCAAGCGGATCAGCAGCACCAGCCCGTTCACGAGCACCAGCGCGATCACCCCGCCCGCGCCGGTCAGGGTCATGGCTTCCAGAAGAAACTGCCAGGTAATGTCCGCATTGCGCGCACCGATGGCCTTGCGTACGCCGATCTCCCGCGTGCGCTCTGTGACACTGACGAGCATGATGTTCATGACGCCCACTCCGCCAATCAGCAGCCCAATGGAGCTCAGCACAATGGTGGCCACGTACACCATAACCATGATGTTGTGAAACTCGGCTACCTCCTGGTCCGCGGTGCTGATGGAAAAATTGTCTTTGCCGCCGTAAGGGACCCCGCGTCGCCGGTCGAGCACCTCGCGCATCTGGTCTACCGCCTCATCGAGCCGCCCCGGATAAGCTTGCGCGCGCATGCTGACTTCGTCGGCATCGGGATAAACTTTCCGGAAGGTGCCGTACGGAATCAGCACGCGGCGGTCTTCATCGCCGATACCGAAACCGCCTTTGGGCTTCTCGACCACCCCGATCACCAGAAAATCGCTGCCGTCGATATTCACGTCCTTTCCGACGGGATGACCTTCCGGAAAAAGGACCGGGGCGACGTTCTCGCCGAGCATCACCACTTTTTCCTTGTGCAGGTCGTCGCCTTCGCCGATGAAGCGGCCTTCGAGCGTCGCGGCATTGGCATACACCTGGCCAAAGTTCGGCTGCACCCCGCGATAATCGATGGCCGTCACTTCCCCGGCTTTGGTCCGCACGCTGTGCGGGTGCATCCAGTCGGTTTGCAGGAATGCCGTCACACTCTTGACCTGCGTGCAGCCTTCAAGGATGGCGCGTTCATCGTCGATGGTCAGGGCCTTGCGCTGGCGTTCTTCAAGCGGGGCATCGCCATGGCGTCCCTGGTCCCACTTGGAAATAAATGCCGTGTCCGAACCAAATTGCTTGATCTGTTCCTGGATGGTTTGGTCAAAACCATTGATGAGCCCGGCCACCAGCATGATCACGCTGACGCCCAGCACCACGCCGAACACCGTAAGGGCGCTGCGCATTTTGTGCGTGCGCAAGGTGTCGAGCGCCTGCTTCAGATTTTCGCCGTAGGCCTGTGCCATAGCCGCTCCTCAGCCGTCCGCCCGCAAGGCTTCGATGGGATCGAGCTTTGCAGCTTTCATCGCCGGATAAATTCCAAAGAAAAGTCCCACGCCCGTCGACACGCACAAGGACACCAGCACCGCGGCCAGGGGCATCTCCATGGGAATCGAAGTCGTCGCGTGCCCGAGCGAGACGACCCCGAATGCCAGCAGGACGCCGAGGAGCCCGCCGACGGTTGAAAGCACCGCCGATTCGGTCATGAACTGCAGCAAAATGTGCGATTTGCGCGCGCCGAGGGAGCGCCGAATACCGATCTCGCGGGTTCTCTCGGTCACACTGGCCAGCATGATGTTCATGATCACGATGCCGCCGACCACCATGAACACACTGACCAGCATCACCGCCACCATCGCCAGGTTCCCGGTCAGGTCGTGCCACAATTTCATAATCGAATCCGAGCCCAAGATCGCAAAATTATCTTTGGCGTCGTAAGGCAAGTGCCGCCATGCCCGCATGTACATGCGCGCCTCATCCTCGGTCGCCGCCATCATTTCCCCCGAGGGTGCCTGCACAAAGATGGTGTACCAGTCGCTCTGCCGCTGCCACTCCTTGTTGTAGGTCCCGATGGGCATCATCAGGTAATTGTCCTGCGACTGCCCGAAGGCGCTGCCGATGGCTTCGGCCACGCCGATCACCTGGTAGCTGTGGGTTTCCGCGTTGATCATCTTCCCGACGGGATCCACATTGGCAAAAAACTTCTTGGCTACGTCCGCTCCGAGAAAGACCACCTCGGAGCGGTGCTCGTCATCGGCGCGCGTCAGGAATCGGCCTTGCGCCACATTGATATTGCGCACGTCCGCGAAGTTGGACGTCACGCCCATCACGTCAGTGTTGTCCATCTTCACGTTGCCGGAGCGCACTTGCACGTTGCGGTCGGCCTCGGCTGCCACGGCGCTGGCCGTCTTCATGGTGTCGCGCAGACGCTCGAAATCCTCCATGCGAATCAGCGGCCGCTTCTGGGCCTTGACCCATTCATCCTGGCTGGTGATGATGCCGAAACGATCGACCAGAAACACATTGGCGCCGAGATTGGCGATGCGGTCGGCCACGTAGGTATTCATTCCCGAGACCACGCTCATCACCGTCACGAGCGTGGTGACCGCCAGGATCACTCCGAGGAGCGTCAGAAAGCTTCGCAATTTATGCGCGCGCAGGGATTCCAGCGCCAGGCGGAAGGTTTCAAGCACGGTAACCGCTGCGGCGCGAAAGCGCGCCGCCCGCGATGCCACTTCGGGCACGGGCATCGCCAGCCCTGGCGTGCCAGTCCAGCGCTCGATCGGTGTTACACCCAACTCGGTCCCACCTTCATCTTGCTTCTGCTCCTCTGCCTGCCATCGGGATTCCGCATCCGGCCGATAGATTCCAGCGGCCCCTTTGGAACTTCCTCTTGCCGCGGACGGGATGATTCGATTCTGATTCTACAGCGTCCCCGAGCCGAATGGGTGACGACGCGCGAGAACCGAACGCCCTACGGTTAACTACGAGACAGCGCCCGGGTTCGTTCCTCGCCCCTCTAAAATAGTTAGACGCAATCCGCGGGCGATTCCTTACCTCCCCCCGTGAGATAAAGGGCCTTTTCCTGACGCGGACCCCTTTCTTTTCCAGTAAGTCACTTACTATCAATAATCTGACTCCTTCCTGCGACTCACCGGGAGCCAGGGCCCGCGCGACGTCTGGGCCATCCGAAGACACCCCCCAAGAAGTGGCCTTCTCGCAAGGGCGACAGGGAAGGCAATTTGACCTCCGGCTGATGGCAAAATCGCTAGAGTCAGACGGGAAGATCCATTCGCGGCGCGAATGGCCGCGACTCTTGGGGGGGTTCCGTTATGCAACAGTTTCCCCGCCGAGTGAATCGAACCACCATTGCCGCGACGGAGAAGCCAGGCCTAATGCGCTCGTATGTCATTATTTCGATTGGACTTGCCTGCCTCGCGGGCGCCAGCAGCGTCGCGCCACAGGCTCCCGGGGCGGCAGCGGATTCCGCGCTCCGAGGCGCCAGACTCGACCGCGTCGTCGATAACCAGAAAAAGAACGACACGGCCATGGAGCTGTTCGAGCGCATGGAACGCGTCGAAATCAAGAAGACCGCCACCTCCGATAGCCCGCCCGAGGTCAAGATCAGCCGCGTGATTCCCGCGGGCACCGGTGTCGACCATATCCCGGTCGGTCCGGACGGGGCTCCCGCCGATCCTGCCGCGTATCGCGCCGCCCTCGAGAAGCTCGCCGCTTCTCTGGCCTTTGCCGCCGGCGAGGGCCACGCGCAGCACGACGCTTACGAGAAGATCGCCAAGAAACACAAAGAGCGCGAAGAACTGATCGAGGCCACGCGCACCGCTTTCCTCTACACCTACCTCGGCCAGGAGCCCCGCGGCGGGCGGGTGCTTTCTAAATACCGCATGCTCCCCAACCCCGCATACAAGGCCACCTCGCGTGCCACCGGCATCTTCGCCAAAGTCCGCGGCTTTGTTTGGATCGATGAAGAAGCCGGGCAGCTCGCCCGCGTCGAGGGCGAAGTTACGGACGACATTTCCGTCGGCCTGTTTCTCGCCAAAGTAAACAAAGGAAGCCATTTCATGCAGGAGCGCTACGAATTCGCGCCCGGCCTGTGGTTTCCGTCGTTCTCGCAATATGATTTCGACGGCAGAAAATTTTTCACCAGCTTTTCCTTCCACGAGCGCACCTTCTACTCGCGCTACCACCGCATCGGCCCCCCCAAGGAAGCCCTGGAGGCCGTGCGTCAGGAACTGGCCGCCGCAAAGGACGCAGCGCGTGGCGAATAGCACGCCGCGTGCTTGACCATCGCGCTGCTCCCCGCCGCCGCTCCCCGGGAGCCAGAACGGAACTCAGGAATCGCGACTCTAAATAGCGCCGGGCCGCTTCCTCTGCGGCGGGCTCCCGCAGGGTTCGGCCGCGTGTCCCGGTAACAGGTTATAGCCCCTGTCCCAAAACTGGCCGTGTGTCCAGATGACGTGATTACCGGCTTAGAATACTTTACGCCCCAGAGAAATCCAGCCTAACGCTAGGACTACCGAATCGACGAGGCTTGCTCGATTCGATCTCAGACCTAATCCGAGCGCTCTGCTCGTTCCGCGAAAAACGGTGGTCAGTACAACTCTGTCCGGAGGGGCGCGCGATCGCCTCGCCCGGTCGGTTGAGGCTGGCGGCCCAAAACAAAAGGAGTTCGACCCATGCGGCAAAAATTCATCGTTCCCCTCATCGCAAGAAGCAAACCCGCTCCGACGAGAAAATTCTTCACCGGTTTGGTCTTCATTCTAATGGCCTGCTCGGCAAGCGTGCTGCTCGGGCAGATGGCTGCGCACGATCCTGGTGTCCGCGGCGGCACGGTCGATTCGGGCCAGCCCCTGGCATCGGTGGCGGAAACGCCCGGCGCGACGGATTTTTTTAGCAACGGCTTGGCGCGCTTCATCGCCGTCGACGTGGTCAAAGGCGGCACGAACAATGGTCTCGGTCCGCGCTTCAACTCGAACCAATGCGCCAGCTGTCACATCCAGCCAAGCGTCGGCGGCAGCAGCCCGAGCATCAACGCCTTTCCCTTCCTCGGGCAGAACCCCCAGGTGGAGTTCCAAAGCGCCAGCAACTCGCTTCCAGGCTTCATTACCCCGCAAGGCCCGGTGCGCGAAGCGCGCTTCAAATTCTTTTTGAACAACAACGGTTCGCTCAGCAATACGCCCGATGGCGGCGTGCACGATCTCTTCGTCATCAGCGGGCGCCCGGACGCGGGCACCTGCGCCATCAAGCAGCCGAACTTTGCGCAAAACCTGGCACTCAACAACGTGAGCTTCCGCATACCCACGCCCGTCTTTGGCGCCGGCCTGCTTGAAAACATTCCCGACGAGGCCATCCTCGCGAATCTGAATGGCAATGCCGCGGCCAAAAATCAGCTGGGCATTTCCGGCCAGGCCAACCGCGACGGCAACGATGGCGCGATCACGCGATTTGGCTGGAAGGCCCAGAACAAATCGCTGGAGATATTTGCCGGCGAAGCCTACAACGTCGAAATGGGTGTGACCAGCGAACTGTTTCAGAACGAGCGCGCCAGTCCGGACGAGTCCCTGCGCGGCGGACTTCCCGCAAATTGCCGAATCAATCCCACCCCGGAAGATGCCACCAACATGACCGCCTCTCCGGATTACGCGGTGCCGAGCGACACCGTGCAGTTTGCCATGTTCATGCGCCTGCTCGCGCCGCCCACCCCGTCGACCAGCACGCCGGGCGGAGCAACTTCGATCAGCAATGGCAGCCATCTGTTTCAGAACGCAGGCTGCGCCCTGTGCCACACCACCTCGCTGCCCACCGCGCCATCGTCCTTTACGCCCGGTCTCGGCCCGGGCACGGCGAATCTATTCTCCGACCTGCTGGTCCATCATATGGGCAGCAACCTCGCTGATGGCGTCACGCAAGGCTTGGCGGGACCGGACGAGTTTCGCTCCGCACCGCTCTGGGGACTCGGCCAGCGCGTTTTCTTTCTCCACGACGGCCGCACCACGGACCTGATGGACGCCATCTTCGAGCACGCCAGTCAGGGTTCAGAAGCCAACGGCGTGATCCGCAACTTCAAGAACCTCAACCCGCAGCAGCAACAGGATTTGCTGAATTTCCTGCGTTCCCTCTAGGGCCCCAGAGGGGGGTTCGAAGCGCCAGGCGCCCGAGCCGCCACCTGGCGGTTTTCTTTGGCGAGCCGCCCCCCAGCCCCGGCGCCGAATATTTCTGTTTGACACATCAAACCGTCTGGAGCACTCTCGCGCCTATGTTGGATTCGCGAATCCGGCGGCTTCTCGACGCCTACCCGGCCATTTTTCTGGCTTGTCACCGGCGGCATGTGCGCCAGGACGAAGCCGGACGCGGGGTGACCGAGCGGCAGTCGAGCGTGCTCGATCATTTGCAGGGCACGCGCGCTACGAGCTTGTCGGAATTGGCCGAGCACCTCGGCGTGGGCCGCTCGGCCATGTGCATCACCGTGGCACGTCTCGTGCGTGGCGGATACATCGCCACGCGCCGCGACAAACAGGATGCCCGCCGGGTGGCCTTGACCTTGACCGCCGCGGGCGCCCGGGTAAAGGAGCAGAACACCATTCTCGACCCCGAGCTGTTGACCGCTATGTTTCGCCTGATGCCCGCGGGGGAACTCGAGCCGGCGCTGCAAGGCATGGAACGCTTCGCGAAGTACGCAAGAATTTTGCTGCGCCAGAGGAAGAGGAGCATGGACCAGTGAAGATCGCGCTGCTTTTGACGGCCTTGTTGGTGGTTTTGCTGCTCTCCGTCCTGGTCATCGGCGCGCTGCTCCCCAAACATCACGTGGCCTCGCGTAGCGCCGCGTTTCGCGCCAGCCCGGAGCGCCTGTTTTCCTTCATTGCCGGCGCGCAGGATTGGCGGCCGGAGGTGACACACTGTGAAGCGCTCTCTGATCCTTCCGGCAGGGAGTTGCTGCGCGAAACCACGCGTGACGGTCAAACCATCACCTATGAAGTTCTGGACAAAATGGCTCCGCGTTCGCTGCGGCGGCGGATCGTCACCGCCCGGCTGCCCTACTCGGGCACCTGGACGTTCTCGCTTGAGCCTAGGGGCGAAGTGACCGTCGTGCGCATCACGGAAGACGGGGAAGTCTACAACCCGGTGTTCCGTTTTGTGTCGCGATTTGCCCTGGGTTACACGCGCACCCTCGACGCCTACCTGCGCGCGCTCGCGAAGGCCACCGGTCAGCCCGTTGAACTCGGCAACTAGCTTGCGCAACGAGCGCTGCGTTCCTGAGCAGGGGCGGGCCGCATAACGCTTTCCTTCGGCGAGGAAGCGCAGGCGAGGAGAGGAAGCAGCTCGCCTCGCCCCATGGATGAGCTCCGGGCCGGCCACGTGCAGCGTTCAGCGCCGCCAGCAGGTAAGGGCTCTATTTTCCCGCGCTGCCGGGGGGCTCGATTTGCACGTATTGCCAGCCAAAGCGCCCTTTGATGCACAGATTGCCGTGCGTTACGCTGTGCTCGGGCGGCGAGGTTACGCGCACGATGTGGCCGTCCTGCTGGTGCACGGTGAGGTCGCAGCCCACGCCGCAGTAGGGACAGATGGTGTCGGTTTGCGTTTGCCGGGACTCGTCCCAGGTGCCCGCCTGGCGCATGTGGTATTCGCTTTTAAACATCAGCGCGCCGGTGGGGCAGACGCCGATGCAATTCCCGCAGTAAACACAAGCCGAATCCGGCAGGGGCACATCGTATTCGGTGGCAATGTGCGCAGAAAAACCGCGGCCCGCCACGGCAATGGCGAACGTGTTTTGCGCATCCACACCGCAAGCTTCGACGCACTTGTAGCAGAGTACGCACTTTGCGTAATCGCGAACGTAAAGATCGTTGTCAATTTTGACGGGTTGCGCGACGGTGGCCCTGGTTTCGCCGAAACGTTCAGGATGCGCCTGGTAACGATCCATGTATTCGCGCACGTGCGGCGCGGTTGAAAGGTCCACGGAGGAGGCCAGAAATTCGAGCACCAGGCGGCGACTGAGGCGGACGCGCTCGGAATCGGTCTTGACCGACATGTTGGCTTCGACCTTGCGCGAACAGGCGGGCACCAGCGTGCGCGAGCCTTCGAGCTCCACCACGCAGACGCGGCAAACATTGACAGGCGTGAGGCTCCCGAGAAAGCAAAGCGTGGGAGTCGCGATGCCCAGTTGCTCGGCAGCGTCGAGAATCGTCGAGCCTTCGGGAACGGTAACGGGCCGGCCATCAATTTGAAGCTCGACGGAACGCCGCTCGCGCGCCGGCGGAGCTTCAGGAAGCGGCCCGCGCGGCAGAGGCACGGTTGCCTCGGGCGCGTCGAGTTGTGGCGCGTCAGGTCGCGGCGATCTAGACAGGTGATTCTCAACCAGCGGTTCGCTCATGACGGAAAAATGCTCCAACGTGCCAACGCAGATTCGAGGGCGCTTGAAGCCGTTTGCCCCAGGCCGCAGATCGAAGCATCCCGCATGGCCTGCCCCATTTCCCGCAGCAGGGCAATTTCCCCGGCGCGCGAACCGAGCGGCCGGGCATTCACGAGGCGCTCTAAGGCTTCCTGCTGGCGCACGACGCCAACGCGACAGGGGACGCACTGGCCGCAGGTTTCATGGCCGAAGAAACTGGCGATGCGCAGCAGAATTCTTCCTAGATCGATGGTGTCGTCAAACAGCATCACCACGCCGGAGCCGAGCGTCGCGCCGATCGCGCGCGTGCCTTCAAAGGTCAGCGGAACATCCAGCTCCTCGGGGGAAACGAAAGCTCCGGCTGCGCCGCCGAGCAGAACCGCTTGCAAATTTCCGCTGCCGGCGACGCCACCGGCCAGGTCGATGAGACGCCGCAGCGTGGCACCCATGGCGATTTCATAGACGCCGGGGCGCGCGATGTGTCCGCACAGACAGAAGAGCCGGGTGCCCGCGGAAGTTTCCGTGCCCTGCTGGGCGTAGGTTGCGCCGCCAGCGCGGAGGATGCCCGGAACGTTGACCAGGGTCTCCACATTGTTGACTGCTGTGGGCTGGCGAAAAAGTCCCGCCTGCGTGGGAAAGGGCGGCTTGTTGCGCGGCTCGCCGCGATAGCCCTCGATGGAATTAAACAGCGCGGTTTCTTCGCCGCAAATGTAGGCTCCCGCGCCGCGGCGGATTTCAACCGTAAACTGCAGGCCGCTGCCCAGAATGTTTTCTCCGAGCAGTCCGTTTTTGTTGGCCGAGTCGATGGCCTCTTGCACCCGTTCTGCGGCCAGGGGATATTCGCCGCGCAGGTAGATGTAGCCCTGGCGCGCGCCGGTAACCAGGCCGCCTATGGTGAGGCCTTCAAGCAGCGCAAAAGGATCGCCTTCCATGAGGATACGGTCCTTGAAGGTGCCGGGCTCGGATTCGTCGGCATTGCAGATAACGTAGTGGGCGCGGGCCGAGCCCGCCTTTAACAAGTGCCGCTGCTCGAGAAGGGCCCCCCATTTTTTGGCCGTGGGAAACGCCGCGCCGCCGCGGCCGAGAAGTTTTGCCGCCGCGAGTTCACGAAGGGTGCCTTCTGGCCCGAGCGTGAGGGCTTTGCGCAGGCCCTCGTAGCCGGCCTCGTGTTGATACCCTTCGAGCGTCGGAGCGCTGCCTTGCGCAATGCGACGGAGCAGCGGCAAGGTCGCGGTTTTCCCGGCGGCCTGAGGAACGCTGGCCGGAACGTTTAATTCATCTGGCGCGGGCGGCAAGCGCCCGGCAATCGCATCCCTGATCAAAGCCTCGACGGCCTCGGCCGAGGCCGGGGCCAGCACACGTTCGCGGGATTTTTCACCGGCCGAACGCGCGAGCGCGGCTGGCGCGCGTTCGCAAAGACCCAGGCACTGGCTGCGTTGCCAGGTGGCGCGACCTTCAGAACAAGAGGATCCCGCCGGGCCCAGCGAGCGCTCAAGTTCCGCGCAGATTTTCTCCGAGCCCTGCGTGAGGCAGGCAAGGTCATCGCAAACGTGGACGACAACCGCGGGGCGGGGCACCAGGGCCAACATTCCATAGAAGGACGCCACGCCATGCACTTCGGCGGGCGCCACGTCGAAACGCAGCGCCACGTAATTGAGCGCGCCCGCACTGATCCAGCCCACGCGATTCTGAATGGCATGCAGCACGGGCAGCAAACGATGCCGCGGCGGATGACCGGCGCCGCTACGAGCCGCGCGCGTATCCGAGGCCTCTCGCCGGCCGCCTTGCCAGCCGGATGCCGCCACACCCAACTCCGAGTCAACGGCGGCGCGTTCTTCGGCGGTCGCTTGCGCGTTGGTGAGATGGAGGTCCACAGAGGTATCTTAGACTTTTTCAATGCGAATGGCGGTGGCCTTGAACTCCGAGGTTCCGGATCTCGGATCGATGGCATCGATGGTCAGATCGTTGGTGGCCACTTCCGCGTGCGCGTGCACCGACAAAAACGCGAGTCCGGGACGCAAGGCGCTATCAAACTGCACCGGCGCGACAACCGAGCCGCGCCGCGAGGTCACGCGAACGCGGTCACCCTCGCGCAACGCGTAGAGCAGGCCGTCTTCCGGGGAAACTTCAATCGCCACGGCGCGGCGCAGCGGCGAAGCATATCTTTCGGTCTGCACACCGGTGTTGTAGTCATCCAGTTTCCGGCCGGTGGTCAGGCGAATGGGATAGTCGGCGTCGAGCTGATCTACCGGCGGCTCAAATTCCACCACGCTGAAAGGCGCGCGCGGGCCAATCAAGGGATCGCTCCAAAGCCGTCCGTGGAGAAACATCTCCCCGGGGTGCGTCTCGTCGTAGCAGGGCCACTGAATGCCGCCCATTTCTTCCAGCCGGCGATAACTCATGCCCGCGTGCATGGGGCTCAAGGAACGCACTTCGTTCCAAACCATTTCCGGATCAGGATGGCCCCAGTCGTGTCCTAACCGGCGGGCCAGGTCGAAAATAATGTCCAGATCGTCGCGCACGCCCTGGGGGGCTCGGACCGTGCGGCGCACGCGCTGTACGCGCCGCTCGCTCGAGGTTACTGTGCCCTCGTTTTCAAAAGCCCCGGCGGCCACGGGAAGAACCACGTCCGCAAGTTCCGCGGTCTTGGTATAGAACAAGTCCTGCACCAGCAGAAATTCGAGCCCGCGCAAGCGCTTGAGCGCCTGATGCCGGTCGGCTTCGGAGTCGGCGGGATTTTCGCCAAGGACATAAAGCGTGGTCAGCTCGCCACGATCCATGGCTTCAAACATGTCGCTTAAATGCCAGCCGCGGCGCGGCTCGATCTTGGCGCCCCAGGCCTTTTCAAACCTGGCGCGAATTTCATGGTTCTCCACATGCTGGAATCCCGGAAAACGATCGGGGATCGCGCCCATGTCCCCGCCCCCCTGCACGTTGTTCTGCCCGCGCAAGGGATTTACGCCGCTGCCATAACGGCCCACGTGACCGGTGAGTATGGTCAGGTTGATCAGCGCCACCACGTTGTCCACCGCGTTGTGGTGCTCGGTGATGCCCAGAGTCCAGCACAGCTGCGCCCGCGGAGCCTTGGCATAGGCGTGCGCCATCTCGCGAATCGCCTGGGCCGGCACGCCGGTTTCGCGCTCGGCACGCTCGAGCGTGTATTTCTCTACATGCGCCTGGTAGGCCGCAAATCCACTGGTGGCGTGGCGGATGAACTGCTCGTGGTGCAGGCCGGCGGCGATGATTTCCCGGCCCACGGCGTTGGCCAGCGAAATGTCCGAACCCACATCGAGACCCAGCCACAGCTTGGCCCATTGCGCGGAGCTCGTGCGCCGCGGATCAATCACATACAGTTCCGCACCGTTGCGGATACCTTTGAGCAGGTGATGAAAAAAAATCGGGTGGGTTTCCCGCGCGTTGGAGCCCCACAACAGGATGACGCCGGTATCCTCAATCTCGCGATAGGAACTCGTCCCGCCGCCCGCTCCGAAGACCGCCGCCAGACCGGCGACGCTGGGGGCGTGTCAAGTGCGGTTGCAGCTGTCGATGTTGTTGGTGCCCATCACGCTGCGCACAAATTTCTGCGCCGCGTAGTTCACTTCGTTGATGGTCTTCGAGCAGCTGAACATGCCAAAGTCGCGGGGGTGGTTCTTGGCGATGGATTTACCGAAGGCCCGAACCACGCGACCGAGAGCTTCGTCCCAGGTAGCTGTCCGGTGCACTCCATTTTCGCGAACGAGAGGCTCGGTCAGGCGGGCTTGCTGCGGCTTGGGCATAGAAACCCCCGAAAAACGACCAACTGCCGCAATTATAACATGTTCGAGTTGGGGGCTTTACGGCTAACCGGCAGGAGCACTGACCCAAAAACGGACACCCTCCAGGCGAGAACTGATCCGAATCGGCAAGCCCCTAGAGGCATAAAAAAAAATCAAACGGGGCGAGCGACTTTTTCCCGAACCCTGGGTTGGGGTGGGGCAACTGTAGGTGTCGCCCGGGTGTGTTCTCGTATGAGTCTTCGGGCCTACCTGCCGTCGCACGCGGCCAGCTCGCTCCGGCCGCTGCTTGAAAACGACCATCTGGAGGACAACCATGAAACGACTCATCGGCAGTGTGGTGAGTGCGGCGGCGCTACTCTTGCTCGCGGGAGGGATCCGTGCCCAGGATCAACTCGTGCCAGCCGGTACGCTGCTGCAATGCACGTTGGAGGAGCCGAACTTTTCTTCGGCAACGGCCGCGGTTGGCGATCCCGTGTTATGCCATCTGCGGACGCAGCAGGAGTTCGGCCGGCCGCTCTTTCCGCGGGGCAGTATGCTCGGCGGACACCTTGAATCGGATAAAGAGCCGGGCCATTTCGTGGGCAAAGGCAACCTGAAGATCACCTTTGACCGCGTGATCCTGCCGAACGGCGACCTGCCACTGCCGGCCAAGGTAATCCAGGCCCGCGGCTACAAAGTGGACAAGCAAGGCGCAATCGACGGGAACGGCCACGCCACGCGCGACGTCGTCGAGTGGATGTTTCCGCCCCTCTGGCCATGGAAGGTGGTCAGCTTGCCGTTCCGTGGACCGCGCCCCGCACTGAAGGGTGAGGAGCCGCTTGAATTGCGGCTGATGGACGACATCGTGATTCCGCGCAGCTTCGCGCTGAACCCCCATCTAGATCGCCCGCCCTACGCACGTCCGACCAGCTATAGCCAGGCTCCGCCAGCGGGCACCATGCAACTCGCGGCAGCTACGCGGTCCGCGAGCACCGCCGCAACAACCACAGAGCTTCAGAGCGCGCTCGCGGCCCTCCATCCGTCGCTCGGCCCGCAGACGAGCCAGGCGCTCCCTGGCGAACACATCACCATGCTGGTGCTGAACAGCAACCAGGTGATCGAGGTCAGCAAGTATTACCGCGACGGCGACGTGCTGGTCATCACCGACACGCGCGGTCAAACCGGTTCGATCGCCATGAACACCATCGACTGGCTGAAGACCTCGGCCCTGACCGGCAATGTGC
Source organism: Candidatus Acidiferrum sp. (assembly GCA_049516615.1). GTDB lineage: Bacteria > Acidobacteriota > Terriglobia > Acidiferrales > UBA7541 > Acidiferrum. The sequence goes on from JBEKSZ010000106.1 coordinate 16,423, forward strand.
GCTCGGTGGATACGCCGCAGCTCACCCGTCAGCTCAACTGATTGAGCTCGGCTGACGATTTTTAGCTTTTCTCGACGCTCGCTGTTGCGCCCGGCAACAGAACAATGCGGGTGTGCGAAAACCAGCGACCCGCCAAGAGCCCTGGCTGCTCACCGGTTTGCGCCTTGGCGCGCGGAGGATCCGGCTCGCGGTGCGGCGCCGGGTGGTCAGTCTTGCACGGTATAAATCCATATTTCCGCGTCGCGACCGGCGCGCGCGGGAACCGCTAGATAAAAACGGTCGAAATTCTTTTTGCCTCGTCCGAAATAGCCCGCCGTGCGCGCGCCGAGAGCCGTCGGAATTTTGCCCAGCAATTCAAAACGCTCCGCATCCCCGAGCTGAAACACATAAATGAAGCCTTCTCCTCCGGCCATGTAGATGCGTTTGCGCCTCGCGTCGTAATACAAGTCGTCAGCGTCCTGAACACTGGGAAGCGCGGCCAGCATTTTTCCCGAAGCGGTGTCGAACACCGCCAGGCGTGGCGGTTCATGCGTCCCGACGAAGAGCCGGTGATCGCCCTCATCAAGGGCCATGGGAAAATTGTGTTCAAGCGTCAGCGGCCATCGCGCAATCGCCTTTGTACTGCGATTGATGACCGCAATCTGACCGAGATCCGGCAAATTGACGTAGATATTCGGTCCCGCCGTTTCCAGTTGAAAAGATTCCGGATGCGCTCCGAGTTTGTATTCTTCCTCGGTGCGCTGGTTGTTCGTCGCATCCACCGACGCGATGGCGGCCTTCTCGTCGTCCCCGTACCCTACATACACGCGCTTGCTGGCCGCGTCATACCGCAGGTTGTCGACGTCGCCGTGGAAATCGATCGCAGTGATCAGCTCGAAGGAGGTTCCGTCGTAGATATACAGTTTACCTTGGCTGCTGGCCACAAAAAGCTTGTTCACTTCGGGGGCAAACACCACGCCTTGCGGATGCGGCACTCCCGTAATCGTATGCTCCAGGGTTCGCCCGCTGATGTCGAGCACTTCCACGGTGTCGTTCCCCAGCGCCGAGATAAACAATTTCCGTCCGCTGGTCGCAAAATGATCGAACCGCCCCTTGACCCCCGGCAACGGAATGGCCTCGGTTAAAACCATGGGGCGAGGCTCCGCGCTCGCCACGTCTTGTGCCCGGAGCCCGGACGGCCGCGCCAGAAGGCCGAGCAGCGCGACGCCAATTGCGAAAAACCTCTTCATGCCTATCCCTCCGCGAGCTGCCCCGCTCTTTGCGCTGGGCTGAAGCAATCTATCCACAGTCCCGGCCGCGTGCCGGAATTTCCTGCCGGGCAGGGCGTCCGAGGGGCTTCGTCCACCTGGCGCTTTTATTCCTGCTCGCCGAACACCCGCGCATAGCTTTTGCCGTAAGGATAGAAGCGTTCCTTTTCGCCCCGGCTCCATGCGGCCCTCTGCTGAGGAGCGGTGATATCCCAATCCGGGCGGCACTTTTCTAGGACCGCGCGCAAGTCCTGGCGCAGCTCCTCGTTGCTCGGCCGGCCAAAAAACCAATATCCCTGGTAAATCTTGAAAACCACCAACCCGGGTTCGAGCACGATGACGTGGGGGATCATCGGATTGTGCGGCGGGTCGGTGTATTCGGCGATGTCCAGATCTTTTTGCACACTGCGCCCGGCATCGGAGAGAAATGTCCAGTGCGCGCCGACCCCCGTGCGGTATTCGTTGGTCTCGACGAGATTGTCGGTGCTGATGGTGACCAGGCGGCAGTAACCGACTTCCATCTCGCGGTGCAGCTGCACGAGGTTTTCCGCCTGCCGCCGGTCCTTGGGACAAAATCCGCCCCGGCTCAACACCAAAACCATGGGATCCTGACCCTGCAACTCCGCGAGCTTGCGGTGTTTGCCGGTCTGGTCCGCCAGCGAGTAATCCGGAAAAATCGCTCCAGGTACGATGTCCGCGCGCATGGTGGGCAAGCTCCTTTAGTGGCAAGCTGAAACATCGGGCGGCAAATTCATTTCGCAGTGGTAGCCGCCATGAACTGCTCGACCAGCGAAATAATCTCCGGGGCTTTCTGATCCAGGGCAAAGTGTCCAGCGTCGAGCAGGTGGACTTCTGCCTGGGGCACCTGCTCTAAGTAAGCCGTGGCGCCCGCGACGGTGAAGGAAGGATCGTAACGGCCCCAAATAACCAGCGTCGGCGGCTGGCGCTCGCGAAGATATTGCTGCCAGCGCGGATAACTTTCCACATTGCTGCGATAGTCGTAGAAAAGATCGAGCTGAATGTCCGCCTCGCCCGGCCGGTTCAAAAATGCAAATTCATCCGTCCAGGTGTCCGGATCGATCGACTCAGGATGCGGGTCTGTGCCCACGTGGCGCTCGCGGGTCGATTCCTCGGAAAGAAAATTGGCACGCAACGTCGCTTCATGGCTCTGGCGGTCTCTCCAGAACGCGCGGCGGGTTTCCCAAAGAGGCGAGAGACCCACTTCGTGCGACACGGCATTCTGGATGATCAACGCTTCGACGCGCTCGGGGTGCAAAAGCGCCAAGCGGAAGCCCACCGGTCCTCCATAGTCCTGCATAAACAAAGTGTAACGGGCTAGCCCCAGCTGTTCCAAGAAACGCTCCATCACCGCAGCCAGATGATCGAAGGTGTAGGCGAATCTATTCGCTTCCGGCGCGTCGCTGTGCCCAAACCCCGGATAATCGGGAGCGATCAGATGGTAGCGCCGGCCGAGCGCGGGGAACAGGGAATCGAACATACGCGAGGAAGAAGGAAACCCGTGCAGCAATAAAATTACCGGGGCATCCCGCGGCCCGGCTTCGCGGTAAAAGATCTTGAGGCCCGCGACCTGCGCGGTCCGGTAATAGACCGTTGCCGGCGGGCTTTGTTTTCTCGCCGGGGCCGCCTCGGGCAGCTGCGCCGCGAACGCGAAGGTCAAACAGAGCATGGTCCACACCATCGTCGCTGGCCTTCCCGCCGATCGCCCCCGGGCGCAAATTTCCCGAGCCGAGAGTTCGCTCAGCCGACCGCCCGCGCGAGAAACTCATGCATGGCCGTGGCAATTTCGTCCACGTGGGTTTCGAGCGCGAAGTGTCCGGTATCGAGAAATCGCACCGTGGCATTGGGATTGTCGCGGCGATAGGCCTCGGCACCCGGCGGAATGAAGAAAGGATCATTCTGGCCCCAAATGGCCAGAAGCGGAGGTTGGGCCTCGCGGAAATATTTTTGGAACGCGGGATACAGTTTTACGTTCGAAGCGTAATCAAGGA
>JBEKSZ010000107.1:0-19634 GCA_049516615.1 Candidatus Acidiferrum sp.
CTGAGGCCGAGGCCATCCGGATTTTCCACGCGGCTGTCGATCGCGGGGTGAATTTTTCGGACAACTGCTGGGACTACAACGGCGGGGAGAGCGAGCGCCGGGTGGGCAAGGCCTTACGGGGCGGATATCGCGAGAAAGTATTTGTGATGACCAAGTTTGACGGGCGGACGAAAGTGTCGGCGTTGCGGCAGCTCGATGAATCGCTGGCGCGCTTAGGCGTGGATAGCATCGATTTATGGCAGTTTCACGAGAATATCCGCTTGGAGGATCCCGACCGGTTTTTTGCCGAAGGCGGAGCAGTCGAGGCGGTCGTGGCGGCCCAGAAGGCAGGCAAGGTTCGCTTTGTGGGATTCACCGGGCACAAGGATCCCAGCGTGCATTTGCGCATGCTCGAAATGGCGGACAAGCATAATTTTTCGTTCGACGCGGTGCAGATGCCGCTCAACGTCATGGATGTGCACTTCCGGAGTTTTGCCCGGGAAGTGCTGCCGGTTTTGGTCGGAAAGCAGATTGCTGTCTTGGGGATGAAGCCCATGGGGTCGGGAATTATCTTGCGGAGCAATACGGTCACCGCCCTCGAGTGTTTGCGCTATGCGCTGAGTTTGCCGACATCGGTCGTCATCACCGGGATGACCAGTATGGAGAATGTGGAGCAGGCGTTCACCGCGGCGAAGACCTATAGCGCCTTGACCAAGGCCGAGATTGACGGGATTTTATCGCGCACGGCGGAGGCGGCGGCCAGCGGAAGGTTTGAACCCTTTAAGACCGGCACGGGTTTCGATGGCACGGCGCATAATCCGGATTGGCTCGGCTGAACTCGCTTCTGGCGCGGTTTTGCCGACGGGCCGGGAGTTCTGGATTGGGTTCATTTGCGAGATTTGGCGGCCACGGGCGGTACAGCGTTTTTCTGCGCGGTGTGGCCCTGGAATTCTTCGTAGGTGCCTTTGAAGTCTTCGATGTGGTGGTCGGGTCCGAGGTGCCAGATGCGCGTGGCGACCTCGTCGATGACGTCCTCGTCGTGAGTGACCAGCAAAACCGTGCCCTCGAATTTTTGCAGCGCGATGTTCAGCGCATTGATGGACTCCAAATCGAGGTTGTTGGTAGGCTCGTCGAAGATCAGCACGTTGGGCTTTTGCAGCATCAGTTTGCAAAACAAGAGGCGCGCGGTCTCGCCGCCGCTCAGCGCCTTGGTGGCCTTCAGGGCGTCTTCGCCGCTGAAGAGCATCTGACCGAGCAGGCCGCGTAACTCCTCCTGAGAAGATTGCGGGTCGAACTGCCAGAGCCATTCGATGGCCGTCACGCCTTTGCTTTTATCGATGACGTCGGCGAAGTCCTGCGGGAAATAACCGACCGTCACTTCGTGGCCCCAGACAATGTTGCCGGAGTTGATGGGGAAGGCGCGATCGCTGTCCGAGACGAAATCCCCGGCATTGTGAATGATGGATTTAAGCAAGGTGGATTTGCCGGCGCCGTTGCGCCCGGTGAGGGCGATACGTTCCCCGCGCGTGACGCTGGCGCTGAAATGTTTAATCACCTTTAGATCATCGTAAGACTTTTCGAGGCGCTTTATTTCCAGCGGCAGGCGGCCGGATTGCTTGTTGATCTGGAAGCGGATGTACGGGCGGGCGATGTTGGAGCGGGCCAGTTCGCTGGTTTGCAGGCGCTCGACCTCTTTTTTGCGGCTGGTGGCCTGAGCGCTGCGCGTGCCGGCGGAGAAACGCGCGATGAAATCATTGAGCTGGGCGATTTTCTTTTCGCGCACCGCGTTATCGGCCTCGATGCGCGAGCGAATCTGCGTCTTGGCCAGCACCATGTCGTCGTAGCCGCCGTTGTACATGATGATGGTCTGGTAGTCGATGTCCGCGGTGTGGGTGCAAATGCTGTTCAGAAAATGCCGGTCGTGCGAGATGACGATCAGCACGCCGGTGTATTCAAGGACATATTCGCGCAGCCAGTGAACGGAATCGAGGTCCAGGTTGTTGGTGGGCTCGTCAAGGAGCAGCGCCGGGGGATTGCCGAAAAGAGCTTGCGCCAGGAGCACGCGGACTTTCTGCCCGCCCTGCAGCTCGCGCATTTTGCGTTCGTGGATGCTGGCGTCGATGCCCAGGCCATCCAGCAAAATTGCGGCGTCGGCTTCCGCGGTGTAGCCGCCTTCTTCGCCGACGATGCCTTCCAGTTCGCCGAGGCGCATGCCGTCGTCGTCGGTCAATTCTTCGTGGGGCTTGGCGTACAGGGCGTCGCGCTCGACCAAGGCTTTCCAGAGCGGGGCATTGCCCATGATGACGGTGTCGATGACGCGGAATTCGTCGAAGGCGAACTGGTCCTGGCGCAGCACACCGAGCTTTTTGGGCCGCGTGATGGTGCCCTTGGTGGGCTCGAGCTCGCCCGTGAGGATTTTCATGAACGTGGACTTCCCGGCGCCGTTGGGCCCGGTGATGGCGTAGCGGCGGCCTTCCATGAAAGTGGTGGTGACGTCCTCAAAGAGGATGCGGCCACCAAAGCGCATAGTGATGTTCTCAACGGCAAGCATAGCCCTTGATTATACCGTGGAAATTGCAGAGCGCGAAATTGCCCCGCGGAGGGAAATTTGGCGCGAGGCGAGCCCGCCAGACGGCGACAGCTGCAGGCGGCGATTTCCTCACAACCTCGCGCGCCCGGGTTCTAGAAGGCCTAGCGCGCCAGCTCTGAAACCCCTGCCCGTACCGCCGCCTGGCCCCACAAGGGAAAGGCCTCCGGTCGCTCCTGGTGGAATCCCTGAAGAACGCCCCGCAGGTTGTCCCTTCTGATGTCCAGCTGCCGGAGCAGCTTCTTTAAGAGTGGCAAGTCCAGGCCATACCACTCTGGGGGCACCGGGAGATAGGCGTCGCGAACCACATCTCCTGCGAGTTCTTCGATGCGCGATAACCAGGGCTCGAAGGATCTCGTGCCGGTAATCCAAGAAAAACAGTGGGGGTTGGGATGCCGGGGCACGCGATAGATATCGTGCAAGCTCCACGTACTTCCCCGGAAACAGTGTCCGTTGTCGATCATTTGCGCAAACATCTTCCGCTCGCCCGTGTGCCTGAAAAAGAGTATTTCCCGAGGGTCAAGATTGGATGTCCACAGATCAAACAGGAAAATACCCGCAAGAACGTGGCGGTTCAGAACGTCGTTCATTCCGGCCTCGGAGAGCCGGTTAAAGATCAGGGTGCGGTTCCCGGGATGTCGTGAGGCAAAACCCAGGCCGGCTGAGGATGGTCGCGATCCGAATGGCCACTCGGTGGTGATTCGATTGGATTGAATTATGGAAGGATCAATTTCGACAATGCCGCCAGGGGGAACCGGGAGCCCCAGGGCCCTGGCTAAATTCGTGCAAATGAGTTCGTTTACCAGGATACGGTTGCCTTGCGGGTTGTGGGGGAATTTAACGACGTAGAAGTGCCCGTCCGAGCAGCGCATCAGATGCGACTGTGAACCGCCGCTCATTTTCGCGATGTGTGCGACCGCCCGTGGGTGGCCGTCGAGCGCCAGATAGCCGGCGGCCACATCCTCTGGGTGATCTACAGGCACCCGAGCCCCGCCAAGGATCAGCGCGAGATTCAACTCCGAGTTCGACTGAGAGAGTGCAGTCGACATATTGTCCTTTCAGAGCCGTTATTTTTCTTGCATGCAGAGGAATTTCTCTAGAGCGCGTCTGGCACGCGAGCCCCCGGGCGGTCATGCGCGGCGGGCACCGGGAGCTGTTCTCTTTTTTTGCCGCGACGCGGTTTTGTCCAGCCGGTAAAAATACCAGGCTTGCGAGCCGGAAGTTCTCCATGATTGCCGCGACCGGGGATTCATTTATGGGCGGTATCTGCTTTGCCAGGTCGGAGACGGACTGCGCGGCCCTTGTGCGCGCCGCGATTCCGCCGCTTGGCGAGGGACGGAAGGGCCGCAGGACTTCGCCGAATCGCTGGTCGCCGCTGGCAAGAAAAACCCGGAGCATTGGACACTCTCCTCGTGCTTATAGAGAGAGTACATTCACCAAATGGCTTTCACCGGAAAGCTGTTTCGTTTTAGCACATTCGATAACGTTGTCAATTAGTTTCTTTGTTACACCATCGGTGTTATCATTTAAAGAATAAAATGTTATCGTTATCTTTAAGATATATTGCCCGGCGTGGTCGCTGCGCCCCGGGGTGGCGCGGATTTCAGCCGGCCCGCGGAGCGGAAACATTTTTCGGCAGCCCGGCCCGCCTCGCGGTAAAAGGTCGTGCGCCAGCGCACGCTCGCGGGGATTCGACTGCGACGTGCGGAATTTGTTACAGTCGCAACGGTGAGCAAGGAGTTGCCCGAAAGGCCGGGGCGGAGAGCATGGCGATTGCGCAGGAGCTGTTGGACATGCTGGTGTGTCCGGTGTGCAAGACCCGGGTGCTTTACACCGCGGATAAAACAGGGCTGCAGTGCGCCACTTGCCGGAGAGTGTATCCGGTGCGGGACGACTTTCCCGTGATGCTGCCCGAAGAAGCGAAGATCGTTGCCGCTCAGGGAAGCTAGCAGGGCACTGATCAGAGCGGCAGAAAAATCCCGAAAAAAGAACGGCTTATGGCGGGGAAAAGCGCGGATATTTTACGTTTGCGGCGGATCGTTCCGCGGATGCGGGGCAAGAGGATTGGTGTGCTCGGCGATGTGATGCTGGACCGCTATTTGTGGGGGACGGCGTCGCGCCTGTCGCCGGAAGCGCCGGTGCCGGTGGTGGATTTCGTCGAACAGAACGAGTGTCTGGGCGGGGCCGGCAACGTGGCGGCGAACCTGGCGTCGCTCGGAGCACGCGTCGAGGCCTTCGGGGTGACCGGGAGCGACGAAGCGGGGCGGGCGTTGCAGGCCTGCTTAGGGAACGCGGGGATCGCCCACGCCGGCGTTGTGGCCGATGCCAAGCGTGTTACCACGGTGAAAACGCGCATCATTGCCAAGCACCATCAAGTGGTTCGCGTGGATCAGGAACGACGCGAGGCGCTGCGCTCCTCTACCGAAGAAAAATTGCTGCACACGCTTTTTCTGGCCCTGAAACACCTGGACGCGCTGGTGCTCTCTGATTATGACAAGGGACTGATTACCGACGCCTTCGCAGACCGGGTGCTGAGCGCGTGTCACCGGTTAGAGGTGCCGGTGTTTGTGAAGCCGAAGAAGTCGCGCTTATACGCGTATCGGGGGGCGCGCGTGATTGTCTGCAACGTGGCCGAAGCGGGATTCTTTGTGACCCGAGAATTAGAGGACGAAAAATCTGTTGAAGAAGCGGGGCGCGCACTGCTAGCGCACTTTGGTTCTAGCGCGGTGATCATCACGCGCGGGCGACGAGGAATGAACGTGCTCGAGGAGTCCTGGCCTCGGCAGTTTCATATTTCGGCGACCAACACCGAGGTGACCTATGCCCGCGTTGGACAAACGGGCGTAGCGCGCGGAGCTACCGGGCGGCAGGTATTTGATCTGACCGGCGCGGGCGACACGGTCTTGAGCGTGGTGGCGCTGGCGGTTGCGGCGGGAGCGGCATTGCAGGACGCCGCAGTGCTGGCGAACGCGGCAGCGGGGGTAGTGGTCGGGAAATTGGGGACGGCCAGCGTTACGGCAGCGGAGCTGATCGCGGCGGTCGAGGAAAGGCGATCGTTGCGCGGCTCCAGGTGACGACCTTGCCCGGGCAGCCTGGCTGTTAACGCTTTAGCCACCAAAACGCCCGCAGCCAGGTTCCGGATGTAGGATTAGGACAGTTTGAAACGGTTCCCTTGGCTCTGGATGTCCCCCCAGGGCGGATTCTCGAGAGTTGATGAATTCGTTTTCCTTATCGGAGCGAGGCTTCGCGCGGCTGCGCATTGTATGCGTTTCCGCGGCAATTCTGTCCGTGTGTTGCTGTGCCGCGAGTGTTGCGCGGGCGCAGGATGGTTCGCAAGACGTGGCGGAAGCGGCACGACAGGCGCGAGCGCGCAAGGCCGCGAATCCATCGCCGGCTGGCTCCCACGTTTATACCAATGACGATTTAGAGCGCGCCGAGATCCTGGTCGAGGGCGATGGGTCTCGTGCAGCGGCCAGCCAGGCGCAAAAGCGGAATTCTCCTCTTCCGGCGGGTTCTCCGGCAACGAGCGGTTCAGAAGTTGCGGCGAGCGCGGCGCCGGAATCCGCACCCCCGGAGTCGCTCGGCGAAGTGGCGCGGCGCTATCGCCGCGCGAAAGCGGAGCGCGAGACGGAACGGGCAAGCAAGGAAGCCGGGGCATCGCCGTTTCCCATGCAGGTGGCACAGCCCGCGTGGGCGGAAATATTGCCCCGTCCTGCCTCCCTTGCGCCGGCCAGAGTTGCGCCCGCAACGGTTGCGCCTCCATCGTCAGAAAAAAATCTTAAGCCCGGCGCGAACCAGGTGGCTCCCACGCCGGCGCTCAAGCGCGATCCCTTTTCGCGGCCGACACCCTTGCTCTGGCGGCGTCGGCCGGAGATACCGGCGGTGGCTCTTGTGAAACCCGGCGAACCCGGACCTCGTGCGTTGCGCGTGCCGGCGAACGGAGCTTTCGCAAAACGAGCGCCAAGCGCCGTCCGACCAGAGGCGGTCAAGACTTGGGAGCTTGCTGCGCCGCGATCCCTGCCGCTTTCCCCTGGCGCGCCCGAATTGGCCCGTGTTTCTCGTGGAGTGGTTGCCATCGAAGCCGGGGATTCGCTCTGGAAACTATCGCGGCGATATCTGGGCAGCGGGGTGTACTGGCGCAAGTGGTTGGCCAGCAATCCGGACCTCGGCGATCCGCATCGCTTGCAGCCTGGTGCTCGCTTGGTCGTCCCCGAGACAGCTAAAGGTCGGTCCGGCGACCGGCCGGTTCCCGTAATTTCTGGGCATACGCAGACGGTGGTCGCGCGCGCCGGGGACTCCTTGTGGAAGATCGCCGCGGCGCGCTACGCGCACGGCGCCTACTGGCCGTGCGTGGCACAGGCCAACGCGCCATTGCCTGGCAAGGAAATGATCTACGCGGGGCAGGTTCTGCTGCTGCCCGCAAGCTGCGAGAACCCCCGGCGATCGGCACCGTCCGTCGCACCTTAGCCCAAGTCCGCGGTCGCGCACGCGGCAGTACGCTTTGCGCTTCCCGGCCTATTCCCGAGCCCCTTCCGTTCTGGCCAAAACGTCCCCGCCCGGCGAGCGAATCCCCGCGCGCGGACCAGGACGCGCTTATGGCGGAAAGCTGAAGGATTTGTCTTTCGATTCCACCCACAAATTTACGATCCGGGTTTTCTGACTCTGCGCCGGGTCGGAGTTTTCGTTGGGGAGTGGAGAGAATGGACTGACGGCCACGGTGATGATGACGCCGCTGGCGCCCACGGGAGACTTGGCGTGCAGCAGCGCGAAACTTTTTATCGGGCCGTAGTATCCCGTGGGTCCCCAATCGGCGAGAAAATCTTTCATCTGGTAGCTGGGGCCGGGCTTCCAGATCTCGTAGGCTTTGTTCGTGTCGCCCGCGACCAAAGCGTTAAAAAACTGTTCCGTGGCGTGTTTTTCCGGGTAGTAGCGCACCAGGAAGTACAGACCGAGGACCGCGATGGAGAGTATGGCCACCACGGTGAAAATCATGGCCCGGGATTTATCGGGTTTTTCGGCAGGTACGTCGAGCAAGGTGGTCATGCGGAAGTCTCCTGCCTGCGAGCGGGTAGATGCACATTGCAAAATTAACAGAAGAAGTGTGCGGGAGTAAATGTTTTGGGTCGGCGGGCCAGGAAATAATCCGCTGTGCCCGCTTGAGCAAGAACCTCAAGCGATTCGCTTGGCGCCATGGGAGCCAGGCCCGGCGGCAACCGGAGTTGGGCCAGAGTCTAGGCGTCGAGCGCGCCGCCAACGCCGGCGGGAAGTTCAATCTGATATTTGGTGCGGGCTTTTTCCGCGTGCTGCTCGAGGGCCAGAGTGATGAGGCGATCGATGAGTTCGCGGAAGGGAATGCCGGAGGCTTCCCAGAGTTTGGGATACATGCTGATGGAGGTGAAGCCGGGTATGGTATTCACTTCATTCAGAAAGATTTTCCCCGTGGCTTTTTCCATGAAGAAATCCACGCGGGCCATGCCGCTCAGTTCGAGCGCGCGGAAGGCGGCGATGGCCATGGCTTGGAATTTTTTGACTTGCGCGGTCTTCAGTTCGGCGGGGATGAGCAGTTGTGTGCCTTCTTCGAGATATTTGGCGGCGTAATCATAGAATTCGCGGTGCGGGACGATTTCGCCGGGGATGGAGGCTTGCGGATCGTGATTGCCGAGCACGGAGACTTCGATCTCGCGAGCGCTTACGGATTTTTCCACCAGAATTTTCATGGCGAATTCGGCGGCCAGGGTCATGGCGGCCGCGAGTTCTTCGCGCGCGTGGACTTTGCTCATGCCCACGGAAGAACCGAGAGTCGCGGGTTTTACAAACAGCGGATACTCAAACTGCTCTTCGATTTTCGTTCGCATCCCGACAGGGTCGGCTTCCCATTCATGGCGCTGCACGGTGACCCAGGGGACCACGGGAATCTCCGCAAATTGCAGCAAGCGCTTGGCTACGTCTTTGTCCATGCCGATCGCCGAGCCGAGCACGCCCGCGCCGATAAAGGGCAGCCCGGCCAGATCGAGCAGGCCCTGAATGGTGCCGTCCTCGCCAAAGGTGCCGTGCATCACGGGAAAAACCACGTCCAGGCGCTGGCCGGCGCCGCTGCCGTCGAGGCGGATGAGCGCGGCGTCGGTGGGATCGGCGTTCATCATCACGCGCTGCCCCTGGCGCAGCACGTCGGGCAGCATTTTCTGCGCTCCCGCGCCGGTGAGCCAGTGGCCTTCCTTGGAGATGCCGATGGGCACGGCTTCGTATTTGTCGGGATCGAGGCCGCGGATTACGGACGCGGCCGAAGCGAGGGAAACTTCGTGTTCGCCCGAGCGCCCGCCGAAAAGGACGCCGACGCGGAGGCGTTTTTTGTCTGGAGTCACGGAGGATATTTTTTCAGAAAAATTCGCGGGGCTAAAGAGGAGAGGCGCGGGCGGTTTCCAGAAGAGGGATAGGACGATTTCGGGTGGCGCCTGGAAAATCGAGCCGCGGCCGCCCGGAGTTCCATCGTTGCTCTAGCTGGCCAGCGACGAGCGGACGCCGGCGCGCCACGGGGCAAGGCAAAAAGCCCGCGAGCTTCTGCGCCCCTCGCTACAGAATTTTCTTGCCGAGGGCCGAGAGGATCAGCTCGACGCCCAGCAATGCGGTGCGGTTGTGCTCGTCGATGACCGGATTGATCTCGACGACTTCAAGAGAAGCCATGGCTTCGCTGTCTGCGAGCATTTCCATGGCCAGGTGCGCCTCGCGATAGGTGACGCCGCCGCGCACTGGTGTGCCCACGCCCGGAGCATCGGAAGGATCCACAAAATCCATATCAAGGCTCACGGCGAACCCGGCGGTGTCGTCCATGGCGTATTTTATGGCGTCGCTCATGACCTCGCGCATGCCCCGCTCGTCAACGTCGCGCATGGTGAAAACGTGGACGCCGGATTTTTTCATCATTTTGCGTTCCTGGGCGTCCAGGTCGCGCGCGCCGACGATGACAATATTGCCCGGCTCGGCTTTGGGTTTGAAACCCATAAGGTCGACCAGCTCCGGCGGCCCGTAGCCCATGATGGTGGCCAGGGGCATGCCGTGGACATTGCCGGAGGGCGAGGAATCCGGGGTGTTCATGTCCCCGTGGGCGTCCAGCCAGATGTAGCCGATATCTTTTTTTTCTTTGCGAAAAAATGCGGACACTCCCGAGGCTGCGCCCGCGGCGATCGAATGGTCTCCGCCAAGCACCAGCGGGAAAAAGTTTTCCTCCAGGGATTTTTGTACCGCTTCGGCCAGGTCTTTGCAGGTCTCGGCGATTTCATCGAGGTACTTGGCGCGCTTTTCGCCGTAAGACATCTCTTCGGGCTGCTTCACCGAGATGTTGCCAAGGTCTTCAACCTGATGGCCGAGCTGTTTAAGACGGGTTTGCAGACCCGCTACACGCAGGGCCGAGGGGCCCATGTCCACCCCGCGGCGGCTGGCGCCGAGGTCCATGGGCACACCGATAATGCGAACTTTTTGCGCCTTCACTGGTCAAGCCTTTGATCGGCGAGCGCCCGTATCGCAAGGCGTGCTGGGCTTTCCGGCGCGCGAAAACGCGGACCTCCTGCCGCAGCACACAATCCGAGAGGCCTACCCGCTCTGTTGGTAACTGCCGGGATTGCGAGCCAGCGTCAGGCGCCTCGAGAGGCTCTAACGCCGGATGAAGCTACCGGACCGAGCTTTGAACCCGACCCTTGACTACCCCAGCTAAGGGTACACGCGGTAGAGCATGCGAGGGAAGGGGATGACCTCGCGGATGTGTTCGGCGCCGCAGATCCAGGCCACAGTGCGCTCCAGTCCCAGCCCGAAGCCCGCGTGGGGAACGCTCCCATAGCGCCGCAGGTCCAGGTACCACTGAAAGGACTCTTCCGGTAAGTTGTTCTCCCGCAGACGTTTAACCAGCAAGTCGTAATCGTGGATGCGCTGGCTGCCGCCGATGATTTCGCCGTACCCTTCCGGCGCCAGCATATCGAAGGCCAGCGCAAGGTCGGGACGGGCGGCATCCGGCTGCATGTAGAAGGCTTTGATGGCCGCCGGGTAGCGGTGCACCATCACCGGACGGTCGAATTCGTTCGAGACGATGGTTTCTTCGTCGCCGCCGATGTCGTCGCCGAACTTGGCGGGGTTGCCGTGCTTGTTGAGGACCGCGATGGCCTCTTCGTAGCTGATGCGCGGGAAGGGGGTTTTTACGTTTTCCAGCTTTTTTACGTCGCGCTTCAGGGTTTCCAGTTCGCGGGATTTATTTTTCAGCACGGATTGCACGATGGCGCTAACCAAACCTTCGCCGAGGGTCATGACGTCATCGAGCTCGGCGTAGGCGGCCTCCGGCTCGAGCATCCAGAACTCCGTGAGGTGGCGGCGGGTTTTGGATTTTTCCGCGCGAAACGTGGGACCGAAGGTGTAGATCTTGCCGAGGGCCATGGCCATGGCTTCGCCGTAAAGTTGCCCGCTCTGTGTCAGGTAGGCTTTTTGATCGTCGATGTAATTTACTTCAAAGAGTGTCGAGGTGCCTTCGCACGCCGCGGGAGTGAAGATGGGCGCGTCGGTGAGCGTGTAGCCCTGATCGTCCATGAAATTGCGCGCGGCGCGGATGGCTTCGGCGCGGATACGCAGGATGGCGGCGGAGCGGGGGGTGCGGATCCACAAATGGCGATGATCCAAGAGAAAATCGACCCCGTGCTCCTTGAGCTGGATGGGGAAGGGCGTGGCTTCCGAGACTTTTTGCAGCACCAGAACGCTGCTGACGCCCATTTCGTAGCCGCCCGGAGCGCGCTGCTCGGCGCGAATCCTGCCCGTCACGATGACGCTGGATTCCTGGGGCAGGCCCTTCAGCGCCGCAAACGCCTCGGGGTTCTCCTTGAGCGCGCAAACTCCCTGGATGATGCCGGTTCCATCGCGAAAAATCGGGAACACCAGCTTGCCCGATTCGCGCAAATTATAGAGCCAGCCCCGGATGGTCACTTCCTGGCCGTCGTACTTCCCCGCTTGCTCGATGCTGATGATGGTCATAGTGAGTTTCGCTGCTGGATTTAGAAACCAGCAGTTTATCAGAGGTGTGCAATTGCGGCGCAAGCGAGGCGCGGCAAGGGCGGGCGAAACCCGCGGTTAAAGGGAGCGGAGAGCGCCAGGATCCCGGCGCTTTTCTCACGCGAGGCTCCTCTAGGAGCCTCGCGCTTACCAGTGCTCTTCAAGCTTGTCGAGAGCTTGGCGGGCGGCCTCCAGCTGTTCCGAGGCGCTCGGAGCATCCGGCGCGGTTTTTTCTTTCAGTTCGAGGGTGAGCGGAATATTCTCAGCGGGCGCGGTTTTTAGCAGGGCGATGGCGGCGGGCCAGGCGATGGTGCCATCGTAAGGCGCGAGGTGCTCGTCTTTTTCGCCGTGATTGTCGTGCAGGTGAACGCCCGCGATTCGTTCGCGCATGGGGGCGAAACTTTTTTCGATGCGTTCGTCTTCGGGGCCGTCGGCAAGGTGCGCGTGGCCGATATCGAAGTTGAAGCGCAGACCGGTGAGCCGCGTTTCATCGACGAAACTACGCAGATATTGCGGGTCGCCCATCTCGGTGTTGGTGTTTTCCAGCGAAATCAGAACCCCCGCGTGGTGGGCGTGCAAAATCAAGTGCTCGAGCGAACTGAAGGCCGCGTCGCGCTTGCGCGGATCGGCTGTTTCGCGCGGACCGCCCATGTGCAAGACCATGCGCGGGTAGGGCAAATCCTCGGAAATATCGATGGCCCGTTTCAGTTCGTCCATGGCTTCGATGCGCCGCACGCGTTCCACCTCGCAGATGGAAACCGGCGTGCCGCCTTCGCGCGTGGCGCTGAGGTCGCGGCTCGTGGGGCCGTGCAGCGAGGAGAGGAACAGATGATTGGCGGACAGTGCCGCGGCCATGGCGTGCACTTCGCTCTTCGAGTTGTAATCAAAATGACCGCGGCTGGCGAATATCTCCACGCCATGAAAGCCCGCGGCCGAGATTTGGGCCAGCAGTTCGGGTGTCAGTTTCCGGGAAATGAACTGGTAGGTGGAGAGAATTCTCTGCATAGGATGGCCGGTAACAGTCTAGAGCCAAAGGCCTGAGGCGGAAAGCCGGTATGTGATTTTGGGGGCCAATGCGGCAACCAGGCCCGAGGCTGGGGGCGGCGCGAAGCGCGAAGGACACCCCGCGATTTGCGGCTGGCGAAGACCCTGCGCGGGCTAAAGGTCGGCACCCGCATGAGGCTTCCTGGCTTTAAAGCGCAGGCGCATGTAGTCGGCGGTCCAGTTTCCCTGCGCGTCAGCGAGGACGGGCTTCAGCCGGGCGGTAACTTCGTCGAGAAAGCTCCCGCGCTCCTCGGGCCGCAGCGCGGCGCTGAACGGATTGGCAAAGGTCTCAAGCCAGCCGCGCATCCCGGTGGGCAACGGGGTAGGGCGCGGGATCAGTTCGACGCTCTCGGGCATAAAGCCCGCGCGCCGCAAGCGCACCTCGTACTCGCTGGCCGTCGGGTAATACCAGGGAATCACGGCCGTCGCATTCGCAACGCCCCGGCGCTCGAGGGTGGCCAGCAGGGCCACGGTGATGGCCGCGACGTTGCCGTGCCCCCCCAGTTCGCCGACGAATCTTCCGCCGGGCCTCAGTGCGCGGAAGGCCCCGGCAATTGGCGCGTCGGGATCGCTCTTCACCCAGTGCAGCACGGCGTTGGAAAACACGGCTTCGAATTCGTTTTCAAAGGTGATCGCGCGGGCATCCATGATTCTGGCGTCCAAACCGCGCTGCTGCGCCGCGGCGATCATGTCTGGCGCGCTATCGATGGCCACGACACGCGCGCCAAGAGCGACAAGCTTTTCCGTAAGCACGCCATCCCCGCAGCCGAGATCGAGAATACCTTCGCCGGGCTGCGCCTCGAGCAGATCGAGAACCGCCTGCCCGAGCGCCGGTACGAAGTGCGCATTGGCGGCATAGGCCGCGGCATTCCAGTGCTGGGAAGAAGACGGTTCTGAGCGAGGCGGTGGCGAAGTAGTGGTCACGGCGGAATCCCCCAGGGGTAAAAAACAGGCCTAATACCCGATCGCCGAACCGTCGTCGCGAGGATCAGCGGCGCCCAGGCGATCGCCGGTTTCTGAATCGATGCCCACGGCGTTGACCAGTCCAAGGTGCCCACGGCGCTTGGTTTCATGGCCGAGCAGGTTCAGCCCGCTTTCGACATTCGCGGGAAAATCCTTCTCAAGAATCAGTCTATCCGGCAGCCACTGGTGATGAAAGCGCGGGGCGTTGATGGCCGCTTGCGCCTCCATGCCCAAGCGCATCCAGTTCAATATACTGAGCAGCGTGGCAGAAACAATGGTGGGTCCGCCCGGCGATCCGGTAACAAAACTCAGCCGCCCATCGCGCAGCAGCATGGTCGGCACCATCGAACTAACTGGGCGGTGCCCCGGCGCAATGGCGTTGGCCTCGGACTGCATCAAACCGAACAGCGCGTTGGGCACCCCGGGTTGCACCGTGAAATCGTCCATCTCGTCGTTCAGCAAGAATCCGGCCGAGCAGGTGAAATGCGAGCCGTAGCTGTCGTTGAGGGTGTAGGTACTGGCGACCGCATTGCCCGCGCCATCGACCACCGAGAAGTGAGTGGTGTGCGGCCCTTCGGCAAGCCCGGAGACCTTCTCCGTGGCCGTCGCCGCGCTTGCCGAAATACCGCAGACGTGCGGAGCTCCCGCCTTGATATTCCTGCTCGACGAGGCATGCGCGGGATCGACGGTGGCGGCGCGTTCCGCGGCATAGCAAGGGGCAGTCAGACCATCCACCGGAATGTTGGTGTAGTCGGGATCCGCCAGATACGCCGCGCGATCGGCAAACACGCGCCGCATGGTCTCCGCCACCAGATGCACGCTGCTTACGTCATCCCAATTCTTCAGGGGCACGCGGTCGAGCATGTTGAGAGCTTCGATGATGGCCACACCGCCCGAACTCGGCGGTGGCGCAGTGAGCACTTCCCACTGGTGCCCGTCGCGATCATATTTCGCGTGCAGGACCTCGCGCACTTTGGGCTGGTAGTTCGCTAAATCATCCAAGGTGATTATTCCGCCGAGCGCCGCCATGTCCGCCGCGATTGCGCGCGCGGTTTCGCCGCGATAGAAATCGTCCGCGCCGTTACTAGCGATGCGCCGCAGAGTAACCGCCAATTCCGGCTGTTTGAAAACTTCGCCCACCCGGTACATCTCACCGTCGCGCAGAAAGATCCGCCGGCTCACGGAAAAGCGTTGCAGACTCTTGCGTTCTTCCGCCAGCTGACGCGCGAGTTTGCCGCTGACGGGGAAGCCATCCTCGGCCAGGCGAATGGCTGGCGCCAAAACGTCCGCCAGCTTCATGGTGCCGTACAGTTTCAGCGCCAACGCCAGACCCGCGACGCTCCCGGGAACCGCCACGGAACGCGGCCCCA
The DNA here is from genome assembly GCA_049516615.1 of Candidatus Acidiferrum sp. Lineage (GTDB taxonomy): Bacteria > Acidobacteriota > Terriglobia > Acidiferrales > UBA7541 > Acidiferrum. Next base: position 14,968 of record JBEKSZ010000107.1, read on the forward strand.
CGGTCGAAGCATCGCCATCCGGCTGGCCATCGCCGGCGATGTACATATCGCGCGTGGCCCGCCCGGGCGCCACCTCGCGGTAGTCAAGGAAACTGCTGCGCCCACCCGCGAGGCGCACCAGCATGAATCCGCCGCCGCCGATGTTTCCCGCCGCGGGTTCGACCACCGCCAGCGCAAAGGCCACGGCCACGGCTGCGTCGACGGCGTTTCCGCCGCGCTTCAGTATTTCGACGCCGGCTTCTGAGCCCCGCCGCTCGTCGGTGACCACCATGCCGTGCGCGGCGCGCACCGCTTGCTGCGGCCACGTTTTCGACAAGTCCGCCGCGGGAAGCGCCGGATCGCGATACTCCGCCGCGGCTTGCGCCCGCCCGAGCGGCGCACCCGGCAAGATGGCCGCGATGAGCAGGGTTAGAAGGCGCGGATCGACCCGGGTAAATGGAATGAGCACGAAGGAAAAACACTAAGTGATTCGGAAGAAACGGTCAAGGGCGGCGGCCTTACAACAGGGCGGCCCTGCAAAAAAGGGCCGTCGGACACACACACTGGGGGCGGGACCCATCTAACGGCGGCGGAGGTCCTGCGTTGCTTATGCGCCGCGGGCTTTGCCGAGAGCCAGGGCCGGGCGACTACTTTGCTCCGGAGTCGGTGTCGCTTCCTCGAATCGCGGGTTGCCGGCGCTTTTTGGGCTCGTCCTGCTGGCCGTCGCTCTCGCCGGGCTCCCGTTGCTGCCTGCCGAGTGAATCACCAAGCCGCGCAACGAGGACCCGTCCTGGCCAGTTGCGCTGCTTCCGTTTGGGATTGCACCAGCCGGCGCGCTGTTGTCGACGGGGACCGCCGTGCTGGGGTTGGTGGCTGCGGTCGAAGCGCTGGGGGGTGCGGTGTTGCCAGCCGCCGCTGGATTCTCTGCGCCGGCTGCGGTGGTCGGCGTAGCGTTGCCCTGGGGTGGCGAGGCCAGACCTTCCAGCCGATACAGCAAATCGCTGTAGGTGGTCGGATTGTAATCCCCGAATGCCGAAGCCACGCGGTCGATAACGACAATATCTGGTTGCCCGAGGCCCTGCGCGGCCAGCGAGTCGTTGAGCGATTCTAGTCGGGTGTTGGTGTCGGCGATTTCTGTGAGTGTCGGCGCCGGGACGAGCGTCGAGGCCGTAACTGCGGGCGTCACGGTTGTTTGAGCCGCCGCGGTAAGGGACGCGGAATCTGCTCGAGAAGCGGGCGAAGCCCCTGCCGGGAGCGCCGCGGCCTGCGCGGGGACCGCTTTCGCCGGCGCAGCGGCGCCGGGCTGTTCCGCGCCAGAAGAAGTTCCCGTGCCGGGTCCGGCCAATGCGCCAAGGATGAAATTCGCCGCAGCCGTAAACAGCGATGAAGCTGTGACACTGAACAGACCCGCAGCCTGTGCCGTGGCGTCCGAGGCGTTGCTCTCGCTTGAAGCCGTGAACTGATCGTTGCTCGGAGGCGTGGACGCCGGGCGTGCGGGGTCAGGAGTAGCGGAAGGAGAACTGATCTGCTGGTTCTGCGTCGGGGCCGACGCGCTTTCCTCGGTCGGCGTCTGCGACTGATGGAGCAGACGTTCGGCCAGGTTGACGATGCCCAGGTGTGCCATGTAAGCCTCCGTTGCCCCGCACGCTGCGCCAAAGCCGTGGGAACGGTGCGAATCGATTTGGCCGCGAGCATCCGGCGGCGCCGAAGAAGAAGGTACAAGAAGGGTATCGGCAGCCGGCGCGGGAAACTTTAGGGGGCCTGGCCAACGAACCCAAATGTAAGGGCTTTTTCAAGCCGCGAGAGGCGTAAGAATAGGAGAGCTCATCGCCTGCATTCGATCCCGCAAGCTCGTGGCGCTAGGAATGAGCGGCGCTGGCGTTGCGGGATTTGCTGGCCTTCCAGGCATCGGTGCGGGTGCGGATGTAGTTGCGATAGTCGGCGCTGGTTGCCAGCGGGGGCATGGTGTGGTGATAACCGCCTTGCGCGTCGGGGACAGGAAGTTGTGAGACGAGCTCGGCATGCACTTGCTGGAGGTGGGAGGGAACCTCGGCGTTCGGAACTGGCGTTGTGGAGACCGGGACAACGACGCCAACGAGTGGATCGTCGGTGCGCGGAACGCTCAAGGTCAACACCGCGCCGACGTCCAGCGCGGCAGCATCGCGCGCGGTCAGGTTCGGAAGATTCCATCGCGTCTCGACCGTTTTGAGTATGGAGGTGTGGTCGAGCGGGGTCGCGCCCGCGGGGACGCGGAAGACCGTGCCGGGGGCGATCAAAGGGGATACCAGGACGGTCGGAACACGTACCCCGAAGCGCTTGAAATCAAAGCCGTCCTCGCCGGCGGAATTGTCGGGCGGCGTGGCGCCGAGCGGGGGCGGAACGTGATCGTAGCAACCGCCATGCTCATCGTAGGTGATGATCAGCAGTGTTTGGTTCCAGCTGGGGCCGTTGCGCAGGGCGTAGTAGACGTCGTGGATGAACTGTTCACCCAAAGCTACGTTGTAGTTGGGGTGCTGGCTGTTACCGTTGGCATCCCAGCTGGGTTCAAGAAAGGTGTACGCGGGAAGCGTGCCGCTGGCAGCCGCGCTTTGGAAATCGCTGAAGAGTCCGAAATGGCTTTCGTCGGCATCGGTGGTATCGGGAAAATCCATGCGCGTTAAGGGCGGATCGATGTAGCCGTAGATGGCCCAGCCAATGTTGTTTTTCGAGAGCAGGCCAAAGATTGTGGGACAGGTATACGTCTTGGTTTTGTCATCCATGTGACCTTGCGAGGTGCCGGCGCAGACGAAGGCGCGATTGGGCAGGGTTTCCGTCGGAAGGGAAGCAAACCACTGGTCGCAAACGGCATAACCTCGAGCCAGGCCGGAAAGTATGGGGAGCAGGTCCGGAGTGAACATGCCCATGATGTCGTTTGAAGTGGTTCCGGTGACGATGGACCATTTTTCCGTACTCTCCCAGCCCAGCGTGTAGTTGTAATCGGTGACGAAGCCCTGGTTGGTGGCAACCGGGGGCGTAGGGGCCGTGGTACTGCCGAATATCTGCGAATTTGTCGCGGAGTAACCTTCGCCCGGATCGGCTCCGGGCATCAGGTAAGCGTTGCGGTTGCTGGCTTGGATTTTCGACACCGGAAGGCGTGTACCGCTGGCGCCGGGATTCGATTCAGAGCCCGTGAGGCCATCAAACGGCGCCCCGCCAGGAGCGACGTTGCCGTTATCGGTGTAGAGAAAGCCTAGCATGTGGTCGAACGAGCGATTCTCGAGCATGAGGACGACGATGTGTTCGATGGAAGCGAGCGAATGACTCGACACGAGCGGATGTTTCTTTTTTTTCACCGCAGCTTTGGCAGGCGGATTTGCCGGGCCGTGCGCCACACTTTTCATGGGGAAACTCACCTTCCGGGGATAGATATTTTCGTTCGACCGCTGCCTGCGTGGAATCGCACCGCGCACGCAGCAGACTGCTTTAGACAGCTTGCCTCTCGAGAACCGGACTCCTAGGCTTTCGCCCTCTTTGCCGAAGGCGCGGGTGCCGGCTGCTGCGTCGGGAGCGCCGCCAGCAATTTTGCACCGTCGATAGAACCGAGGCCGGTGCATGGATCCCAACCCGGGCCGGCGGTGAATTCGCCCTTCAAATCATTGTAAATGTCGTTATTCCCCGAGGTTACGTCGTGGAAGATGTCCGACGAACTCGCTTGGGCGTAGAGCAGCGGGTTGATGAAGCCCACCGGGTTCGCGCCTCCGCCGGTGAGGCTTTGATTGATGCGGGCCATGAGCCCGGCGTAGAGCGGCGCGACGGCACTCGTACCGCCGATGGTCTGCTGTGAACCAGCAAGGAATATGCTGTATCCCGAATTAGGGTCGGCATCCCCAGCGACATCCGGAACGCCGCGTCCCCCCGCGGGTTTAGCGGGAGCAGGCACATCCACGGCGCTCTGATAAGAAGGCTTGGGAAAAAAATTGCTCACGCCGCCGCCGGTGGCCCCGCCGCTGGCTCCTTGGTTCCAGACGGTTTCAACAGGCGACCCTGCGGTCGAAGACGGTGCGAGCGTGGTGCCGCCACAGGCCAGGGAGTACGAGCTCGAGGCGGGAAAATCGACATGCGGCTGGCCGTCCCACTGATTCTGGGCCTCGTCCGCGGAGCCATCATCGCCTGCGGCAACGCAGACGGTGACGCCCAGGGCCGCGGCTTCCTCAAGAATCTGCTCGAGGCCTTCTAGTAGCTGCGAGGTGGCGGTTTCTTCAGCTTGCCCCCAGCTCAAGGACACGATGCTCGGTTTGCGAACATCGTCGTGAACCGCGGCGGAGAGGACCTGGATAAAGCCGTCATCCGTGTTGGTGCCGAAGTACACGGCGATGTTTGCTTTGGGAGCGACGGCGCCGGCAACTTCGATGTCCAGCGTCACTTCCCCGTCGGCGTTCGGGTCCGGGCCGGGAACATTCGCTCCCCCGTCGATGCCCACGGCAGAAACGTTCGGCAAGGGAATGCCGAGGTTCTTGAAGAAAGTCGTCAGATCGGAAGTCTGGTAGCCCGCACCGGTAGCATTGCCCTGACTGTCGACGTCGTTGAGTTCGATGAGCGCGATGGTCTGTCCCGTGCCGTCGAGATTCGAGGGAAAATCATAAATAGCAGCGACTTCGACCGGGGAGTAACTGGTAGGGCCGCTCTTGGCCGGGGGCTTGGGTTTTTTG
>JBEKSZ010000108.1:0-19560 GCA_049516615.1 Candidatus Acidiferrum sp.
ACGTCACTTTCCGGGCTAATCGACCACGACAAATCAACCACCGCGGGAGCCGTGGGGTTTTCCGCGATGACCGCGCCGACCAGGCCTGCGGGCGCCGAGGGCGGAAAAGTGTCCTTGGGCGTTACCACCACCGGCACGGAGTCCGCGGACTCGACGATGCCCCCGCTCGCCGGCACCGCGGTGCGCACGACGTATACATAAGTCTTGTCAAATTCAAAGTCCGCGTCACGGTAACTGTCGCCCGCAGGCGAGGCCAGCAACGCCAGTTTCGATTTCCACTTGGCGTGCACCAGGTCTTTTGTCGCAGCGTCGATGGCCGAGGCACCGAGCGAACTGTCGAGCTGTCCCCGATACAGCCGGTACGTGAAATCGCCGAGCGCGTCGCCGCCGGATGTTTGCGTGGGTGCCGGCCAGGTGAGTTCTAAAGCGCTTTCCGTCACCTCGACCTGCACGCTCGGGATGCGCTCGGGAACGGGATGGACGGCGAGCGATACGATGTTCGAACCCAGGGAAGATTTCTTCGCGGAAACTCGCGTGCGCACCTGATACGCCACTTTTCCGCCCGGATGCGCTTTGGTTTCCTCGGGAGAGATGGGATCGAGGAATTCCACGTGCTTCTCGGTCTCGTACCCGGCGACCAGCGCCCCGGGAATGGTGTAGACCATGCGCCAAGATTTCTGGTCGGGAGCTCCGTCCGATTTAAGAGCCCCGCGAAAAATGTCGCACGTGGGGGTCTGCGCCAGCCGCTGATTGGTGATGCTTTTGCCCGGCAGGGTAAATGTGAGCAGCGCGCCGTCGCCCATCTGCCTGGCGGTCAAATCCGAGATGGCTTCGGGAATGGGGGGCGAAGGCGGCGTCGGTAGTCCCGGCGCGCCGCAGCCGATAAGGAGCAGCGCGCACGAGAAGAAAACGCAGGCAGGCAGGGAGGGGCGGCGACCCGAGGGGGCTGGGGGCATGCGCTTCGCGTCCTTACAGAATATAGCGGCTCAAATCCTGGTTCTTGACGATATCGGCGAGTTGTTTGGTTACGTACGCTGCGTCGATCTTAACGGTTTTTTTCTTCAGGTCCGGCGCCTCAAAAGAAAGTTCGTCCAAGACTTTCTCGAGAATGGTGTGCAGGCGGCGAGCGCCGATATTTTCCGTCTGCTCGTTTACGCTGGTGGCGAATTTGGCGATGGTTTCGATCGCGTCATCGCTGAAGGACAGTTTTACGCCTTCGGTTTCAAGCAGAGCGACGTATTGTTTGATCAGGGCGTTTTTCGGCTCGGTCAAAATGCGTACGAAATCTTCTTCTTTCAGCGACTGCAACTCCACGCGAATTGGCAGGCGTCCTTGCAATTCAGGAATCAGGTCCGAAGGCTTGGTGACATGGAAGGCGCCGGCGGCGATGAATAAAATGTGGTCGGTGCGAATCATGCCGTAACGGGTATTCACCGTGGTGCCTTCGATGATCGGCAAAATGTCGCGCTGCACGCCCTCGCGGGAAACGTCCGGGCCGTGACCGGATTCGCGTCCCGCCACCTTATCGATTTCGTCGATGAAGATGATGCCCATCTGCTCGGCGCGTTCGACTGCGGCGCGCGTCACCTGGTCCATGTCCAGCAGCTTGTTTTCTTCTTCCTGAATCAGGTATTCGAAGGCGTCGGCTACGGTCATCTTGCGCTTCTTTTTTTGCTGTCCGAACATGCCCGAAAGCATGTCCTTGATGTTCAGGTCCATGTCCTCCATGCCGCCCTGATTGGAGATGATCTCGAACGAGGGCATGGCCCGCTCGCGGACTTCGATGTCCACCATGCGCTGATCGAGCTTGCCTTCGCGCAGCTGTGCGCGCAGCTTTTCCCGCGTGCGCTGCGTTTGCTCGCGTTGCGCGGTGGCTTCGGCTTCGGAGACGCCCTGTCCGGGAGGCGCGGGGGCGGCCGGGGGCAGCAGCAAATCGAGCACGCGCTCTTCGGCGGCCTGCTCGGCGCGCTCGGCTACTTCATCGAGGCGTTCTTCGCGGACCATGTCGATGGAGGTTTCCACCAGGTCGCGCACCATGGACTCCACGTCGCGCCCTACATAGCCGACTTCGGTGTATTTCGAGGCTTCCACTTTAACGAACGGGCAGCCCGCGAGCCGTGCGAGGCGCCGCGCTATTTCCGTCTTGCCCACACCGGTCGGACCGATCATCAGGATGTTTTTCGGCAGCACATCTTCGGCAATTTCCGGTGGCAATTTTTGCCGCCGCACGCGGTTGCGCAGCGCTACCGCTACCGCCCGTTTCGCGGCATTTTGCCCGACAATATACTTGTCGAGCTCCGCCACGATTTCGCGCGGAGTCATATCGTCGAGGGCCGGCAGCATCTCCGGGTTTTCCCCGGGCACCGCCCCGTTGCCGCCGTTGGGCATGTAGATCAGATCTTTATCGGACTTGCTGGCCATGAGTTGCTCGATTCCTTATACCACTCCCTGCGACATGAATGCCTGGCTGGTGCGTCTCCTAAAGCCGGTCAGTTGGATGCCGATTCTCGCGCTGCCGTAACCGCTGGCGCTCGTCTCGTGATCCCGTTCTAGATCTCTTCCACGGTAAAATTCGCGTTGGTATAAATGCAAATCTCGCTGGCGATACGCATGGCTTCCATGGCGATGTCTTTCAGGGCCAGTTTGGAATGCTTGGCCAGCGCGCGCGCCGCGGACAGGGCATACGCGCCGCCCGAGCCGATAGCCACGATGCCATCATCCGGCTCGATCACGTCGCCGTTGCCCGAGAGGATAAATGTGCCTTTGGTGTCCGCCACGATCAGCAGCGCTTCAAGATGGCGGAGTGCGCGGTCCTTGCGCCATTCCTTGGCCAGCTCCACAGCGGACTTCTGCAAATTTCCCGAAAATTCCTGCAGCTTGCCTTCAAAACGCTCAAACAGGGAAATGGCGTCGGCGGTCGACCCGGCAAAACCGGCCACCACCTTGTCGTTGTACAGCCGCCGCGTCTTGCGCGCCGTATGTTTCATGACGTGATCGCCCATGGTCACCTGGCCATCGGCAATCAGCACCACTTTGTTCTCTCTCCGCACGCACAGTACGGTGGTTCCATGCATGGGCGCAGGCGTCGCTGCGTGCCTCTGCGCGTTCCCCTGGCTGTTCGGCATCCGAGCATTATACCGCGAGCTGTCGCGATCTGCATCGAGGAGCAGCGCGACAAGCCTTCCATCGGCGACGGGGGACTGGCGCGGCAGGCAATGCCTGCTAGGACAGGGGAATTTCGCGGAAGGACAGAACCTTGTAGCTGAACACCGATTGCACGGCATTGATCCAGCAGGTGCTATAGAAAATACCCGGTCCATTGACTTGCTGGGTCCACGACGAAGCCCCCACATTGGCCAACAATGGTCCATCCACAATATTGCGCGTCTGCGCCACCACGACAGCTCCGTTGATTTGGCCGGAGCCCAAGGTTGCATCGACAGTTCCTAATCCAATGACCAGCACCTCGCCGTTCCAGTTGGCGTTGGGTCCGAGCTTCAATGTTCCCTGCACCAGCAAGACGCCGTAGCCGGTGCCCGACCATGTGCTCAGATCGAGATCGCCGTCCACCGCGACGGTCATCGGATTGGCTGCGTTCATTGCCGGGGGCAGATTGCCGCCATTTTGATTGCCGGCGAGCGCAGAATCCGCGTTCTGCTGGACAGATTGCGCCAGGGTGTCGAGACTGCTCACCTGCTGCAACGCGGGCGGCAGGAGCTGAGTGACGTCGGTGCTTGGCAGTGTCGATCCCGTGGCGTTGGACATAGCCCCGGGCGGACCATTGGTATATCCGATTCCCGGCAGCACCTGACCGCCGAACCTGCAGGCTCCGACGCTTTGCGAATCGGTTCCATTGACAACCAGCGGCCCGGGATTTGGTGCGGGGCCGCTGAACGCCACGCCATTGCCATCGAGGGTCAGGGCCGCGGGAAAGTTCAGGTTGAAACCTGCAGGCGCGACCACGTACTGCAGCATCTGCTGCGTCAAGCTGCCGTTCGGCATCTGCAGAACCGCCAGCGCGGTAATCTCGATTGCCTGTTGCGCGGATGGTCCCGCCAGCACCGGATCGTTGTAAAGGTGATTGTTCGCATAGAGGAGGGGCGTGTCCTGCGGGCCACCGGGGTTCGCCGGGATGCCCGTGGTCTGCGCGGAGGTGGCGGTGATGGCATTGATGCGCACCCACTTGAAAATGGGCCCTGGTAAGCCCGCCTGTGCAGAGGTCGAATTGGTCCAGGAAATATCGGGCGCGGGGATCGTGGGAAACTCCTGTGCGTACTCAGCATCCGGGTAGGAGGTATGGGTGTTGGTTGTGTTGTCGATCTCGCTCGGCAGAGGATTGATGATGTACCACACTTGGGCCGCGCCCGGGGCAACGCTCGGCAGGCTTCCCGGCGGCAGACCCAGAACGGCGGCGATGTTGCTGGAGTTGGGAGCTTTGGTCAGTAAGCGACCGCGACCCTCTTCGAGGCCGGCCAGCGCGGCGTAGTAAACGCTGGTCGCGGAGCGATAATTTCCCGTCAGCGCGGTGTCTGTGCCGGAAGCCATAATGAGCGCCACGCCGACGATACAAATCAGCATCAACGCGAAAAGCGAAATCAGCAGGGCTACGCCGGCTTCCGCTTGGCTTCGCGTGCTTCGTCGCCTGATCGATGGCTTTCTCAAACGCGTCATCCATTTCAGGATCATTGCCGCAACCTCGGCCCCGAACCCTTGCCGAAGAGCCCGGGTCCGTGCCGGAATCTGGCAGTCTCTTTGCGGCCGCTCGATCCCTGTCGGCTCGAGCCGTCGCGCGCTCGAAACCGCGTCGCGCGCTAGGTCAAGCTAGCGCCATGAAATCAGAGTTCTCATGGAAACGAGTTGATGCGGCTGGCCTCGCCGGTCAGCTCGATAACCCGCACCTGACCCGTCTGCGGGTCGGGCGGCGCTTCCACGATCAAGGTAACCAGCACGCTGCGAATATTTGAGGGCACGCCATATGTACCGGGACTGGTGCAAACCTGCGGACCCTTGTTCGGCGTGTCGCACAGATAGGTGAAGACCGGCACGGCGATTCCGCCGGGAAACATATTCGGATAGACCGCGTTGATCTGCGCAATCACTCCTGGCGCGGCCTCGTTCATTACGTTGTGTACAAAAGGGGTCAGCAGGCTGTCGGGAATGGTGGCGTACGGGTCGCCTCCGTTCTTTGGGAACACGCCGCGGCCGAGAGTGTTGTTGTTGAGCATCTTGTAGCGAATATAGTCGACGGGACTCGCGTTAACTTCCGGTGTCGGATTGGTCTCGATGAAGAAGCCGTCATCCCACGGTGTGACGCAGGGCGGGTTGCCCGCGCCGCCGATGTAACAAGGCGTATTCGAGAGATAGCCGGGGCTCCAGGCGAACGGAGAGGCTGCGACCTGGGGGTCCGAATTGGGAGGGGTAACTGTAAACTGGTTGGGGGGCGGATAACCGGCACTGCTCACGTCGCGCATGATCTGATCGAGTCCGAGGCGCGCTTCCTGAAAGGAATTCAGCTTCTGGGACTCCGCTTGATAGCGCTGCTGGGACATGCCCAGCAAGGTAAACGCCGATCCGCAAATAACCAGAAAGATGGCCATGGAGACCAGCATCTCGGTCAAAGTGAATCCGAGCACACGGCTAGGCCGCAGGCGGCCCGTGCCTTGCAACGCGCACGGGGGGACACGCTTCATTTAGACACCATGGTATCGAGCGTCACGGGCAGCACGAATCCTTGCCCCCCGATTTGCCGTGCGCCCACGATGAACCGCTTGTTCATAACCGTCGCGCTGGCGTTGTAGGTCATGGTGATCACCGCCCAGCGCAAATCCCAAGTCGCCCCGGTGGGGTCGCTCGTGTCCGTATACGTCAGGTTGTATCCCGGCACGGTGCTTTGCGAAAAGTCGATCACGGTTCGATTGTTCACGGTAGCAACCGGGCTGCCGACGAGTTGTCCAGGCTGCGCCGGGTCACCCAAGTTGTAGGAATAACTGGTCACGGGATCAAGATAAAAGGAGCTTGTCAGGGGCTGGTTCACGAGGAGATCGAGCTCGTGCTGCACGACGACCAGCGCCGAGGAGTTCGTGCGGTTTGATTGGTTGAGCAGGAGCGATGCGGGAACAAGTTGCGCGACGCCCACCAGTCCGACCAGCAGCACGGTGGTGGCAAAGAGCATCTCGAGCAGGCTGAAGCCGCGCTGTTCGCGGCCCGCCGGGGCCTGCGTAGTCGACCGGGGCTGGGGCATTGGTTTCATTCTTTTCAATAGTTTAACCAACCAGCCGCCATGTGCCACCGGCCGATGACCAAACCTGCACCATGCCCGAGGGCATCAGCACGACAGCGCGGTAACCGATGTCAGTGTCCGCGGTATTGCCGAGGTACAGGACGTAGACGGTCGTGTTGTTACCGCTCAGCACCGCGCCCCGCGCGTCAAAAAGTACCGTCGCGTTCATCGCGGAAATCGAGTTCAGCACGAGAACAGGGTTCCCGAGCGTGCTGGTAATCGGCGTGGTATCGGGCATTCCCGCAGCCGGCAGCAGCGTCAGCGGCATGACAATCATGTCGATCGTTTCTGAGGGATCGGCGACACCGTTCCCGTTGGTGTCCGCAAACACCGACCAGTTGTTTCCGACGGCCAGAACTCTGGCGGGGACCTGTTTGTTCAGCCGGATGGCTTCATAACGCGCGTATTTCAGGATTCCCGACAGGCGCGAGGCGTTGTCATTCAGTTGATAAACCGCAAAGGCCCGCGTCAGGGTCGGAATGGCAATGGCTGCAAGCACCAGCATCACGGCCACCGTCACGACCAATTCGGTCAGACTGAAGCCCCGGCTGAGCGCCTGACCCCGCGCCGAGAATCTCATGCTCCGTCCCAAGAGTTCTTCCTCTTTCCCTGCCAATGCCGATCCCGTTTCGCCTGGTGTTCCGAAATGAGCCTTCTGGGGTGGTGTTTACGCTGGCTTTGCAGCACAAGTGCGAGGCGGAACTGCCGCCTTGGCCCTTAGTACTGCCGGGGGCAGTATCTTAGTATAGTCACGAGGACAGTGGTCAAGAATGTCGTTGGAATTTGCTTTAAGCGTAGGGAGCGGCAAGGGCGGGCCCTCCTGCGCCTATAGCCGGGCAGCCAGCGCCTGCGCGTTGCGATGCGCGATGGCTTCGATCGAGATCATGGGATTCACCCCCGAGGCGGACGGGAACGATGCCCCGTCCATTACGCACAAGTTTCGCGCTTCCCAGCTTTCGCCGTCCGGGTTGGTCGCCGAACGCGACGCGGAGGCTCCGAGGCGCGCCGTACCCATGATGTGAAACGAGAATAGCGCCAGCTGCCCTGAGCGCCATCCCGCGGCGTCCATGTCGCGCGTAAAGGTATCGAGCGAACCGCGCACCCCGGGCTGATACCTGCAGAATTTCGCATGCGGCGAGTAGATCAGCCGCGCCCCGGCGGCCTCGAGGATGCGCGCCGCGCCGAGGAACCCGCGGCGCAGGTGGCTGCCATCGAATTTTGAGAGCGCGTAGTGCGCGACCGGTGCGCCGCTGCGATCGACGGTAACCCGGCCGCCGTCGCGGTCGCGCAGCAGCACGCCGATCGCGGAAGTGTGCGGCAGTTTTTCAAGCAGCGCGCGGTATTGCCGCGGCTCGCGCCAGGGCAGAACCGCTGCGGCGATGACCGGCTGCAGGGCGGTGGTCTCATACTTGACGCCGAAATTGCCGGTCAGGCGGCGTTGTTCGTCGGAATAGATCGCCTGCATGGTGCCTTCCCACGGGCGAATTTCCTCATCGAAAACTCCGCACATGTTGGAGACCGGATGCAGGTAGAGATGTCTGCCGATGTGGGCGTTGCTCAGACCTGAACGCAGGAGCAGTGCCGCGGTGTGAATCGCTCCGCACGCCACCACCACAGCCTTGCAGCGCACCGTGACGCGGTGCCCGTTTTTGGCTTCTGCCGCAACTCCCGTGACCGCGCCAGCCGCGAGCTCGACCCTGCTGGCCCGCGTGCTCGCATAAATCCGCGCGCCGCAATTCTGTGCGTCGAGCAGCCACGTCTTGGCCGTCGATTGCTTGGCACCAATCGCGCAGCCCAGCCCGCAGTAACCACAAACCTTCCCCTGGTCGCAGGCGATTACGTTGCGCGGCATGGCGTCCACGTGCCAACCGAGGGCCCGCAATCCGCGATTAAGCACGGCCTCCCTCGCGGAGACGCGATTGTGATCGAGATTGACGTGCAGCCGCTCGCAGACGGCGTCCAGACTGCGCGTGTACTCCGCGGTTGAAAACCACGGCACGCCCGAGGCGGCCCACTCGCTCCGCACGTCGTCGGGCGTACGGAACGAAGTGCAATAGTTCACCACCGTCCCGCCGCCCACGCATTCCCCCGCCAACAAACACACACTGTGGTCCGCGGTGGCGGCAAATCCCCGCTCGAGGTACAAGCGGTCAAACCCGGCCAGCTCGGAGCCGTCGAAGTCGGCATCATCGTAATAGCCGCCAGCTTCGAGAACGATTACCTCTTTGCCGGCGGCTGCGAGCACCGCCGCCGCGGTTCCTCCGCCTGCGCCGGAGCCGATGACGCAGACGTCGGCGGTCAAATGCAGGTCGCGGTCCGGGGTCTTGACCCGCAAGGGCCGCTCCGCGTGTCGCTGCACCCCGAGAGGTCCCGGATACCGGAGCTTGGACCACACCGGACTGCTGGCGCCGCCCGGGCCCGGCAACATCACGTATAGATATCCAACGGCTTTGCGCAGCGCCTGGAATGCTCCGCGGCGTTGCGCCAAAGCGCTATCGGCCCAGCTGAGCAACATGCGCCTCCGCGCCTCCGCCGGCAGCAACGAAAACGGGGCCAGCCGCTGTACGGTAAACAGACTGTGCAATCGCGAATTCCAGATATTCAGTAGTTGCAGTAAAGGTTCGCTGCGGCCGGTCGCCGCAGGATCGGGAAGCGCCGCGGCAATGGCGCCCGCGACGCCCATCTCGCGCGCCGAAGGCCAGCCGTCTTCGGCGGGCGCAAAGGTGTCGCAAATGGCCTCGAGCGCCTGCTGCTGTGCCGCGCTTAATTTCATGCGTTCGGTTTCCGGGTGACCCCTGAGTGCGGCGCCCAGTCTAGCAAATCGCCCGTGCAGGACGCGCGTGGTGCGCGTGGCCCTGGCAAAAAAGGAGGGCGGGCCAGGTCGGATAACCTAGCGGGACGTGCCTGGCCCGAGAGGAACGGACAGCAATGCCCTGCCGGCGACCTCTGCCGCCGTGAAGCGCAACAGCTGTTTCTTCAACTGCGCTTCCACCTCGCCTGCAATAATCACCACATCGGGTAGGAGCAACGCGAAATCCAAGTGATTTTCGTTTTTCTGCGGCATGGAAAAAATCGTGACCTGCAATAAACGAGATTCCTCGACGACCGTAGCCACGGTGTAGCCTTGTTTCTGCCGCAAGTCCCCGTGCCGGGCAGGACCTTTCGCTCCTAAGGCTTTCTTCCCGTCCTTGAAACGCAAGCGGGCAATCACGTCGTGCAGCAGATGAGGGAGATGGTTCAGCAGAATACGCGTGAGCTCGGGTTTCAGCTCTACGCGGCGCAGCCAATCCTCAATGAGGGGTTGGAACTCCCGTTCGAGAAGCCTTGCGAAGAATGATAAAAAAAGAAGGGAGAGGCGGGCCAGGTCTTCCCGCGCTCTCCCATGTTCCCCATTTAGGGGTACCGGCAAGTCTGACGGAGGGCGACTCACCGGTCGTGTGTTGGCCTGCCTATACAACCCGGGAATCCAGAAAAAAGTTCCCGCCGGACAGCAAAAAAATGGCTAGAATCGCTGGGCAAAGACTTTTCCGTTTCGCCCGCGTGCCCGCTGATGCCCAGACCCTCTCACCTGAATCCCGACGATATTCTTCGTTTTCTGCAAGTTACGGCGGAACCAGCGAGCCCAGGCGAGATTTCCCGCGCTCTGCACCTGGCGAAATCAGAGCAACGCAGTCTGCTTAAGATGCTCGGCAAGCTCAAAAAAAGGGGGGCCGTCGCCGAAGTGCCCGGCGGGCGTTACCGCTTGCCCGGTCGCAAAGGCGACCAGGATCGCTCCCGCGCGGGCCACAGCGCAGCGCCGGCCCGTCCGCCGGATGGGTCGCAAGGCGGCGCGGGACATGCCGCCGGGCACAAAGAAAATCTCGCCCGCGACGAAGTGCGCGGGCGTCTCGTGCTGCACCACGACGGGTACGGTTTCCTGGTTCCCGACAAGCCCATTCCCGAGCTTGACGGCGACGTATTTATCCCCCGCCTGGGGATCGAAGACGCCATGCATGGCGATCATGTGGTGGCCAGGATTCAGCGCCGCGCGGGTTTTTCCGACCGCCAGCGCGCCGAGGGTCGTATTGTGCGCGTGCTTGACCGCGCGCATCCGAGCGTGGTCGGGCTGTTTCGCTATGGCCCGCGCTTTAACCTCGTGCTGCCTTACGATGCGCGGCTCCCGCATGAAGTGGAAATTCCCTTTGGCCAGGAGCTGACCCCCGCGCTGCGGGAAAAATTGGGTTTTGGCGATCCCCAGGACCCGCGCAACCGCGGCAAACGCATTCCCCGCCTCGAGGAACTCGAGGGCGCGGTCGTGAACATCGAGATCTTAAAGTTTCCGCGCGCGGGCAGCGCACCGACCGGGCGGGTGCTGGAAATTCTCGGCCGCCCGGGCGAGCTGGGCGTCGATACGGAAATTATCATTCGCAAGCACCACCTGCCCTACCAGTTTTCGCACCCCGTTCTGGCCGAGGCGGAACACCGCGCGCAGCTTCCCGGCCAAGAAGAGCTGCGCGACCGCGAAGACTTTCGCCACCTGCCCATCGTAACCATCGACGGCGAAACGGCGCGTGACTTTGACGACGCGGTTTACGTCGAGCGCCGCGAAAACGGCAGCTGGCATTTGCAGGTGCACATCGCCGACGTCGCGCACTATGTGCGCAGCGGCAGCGCGCTCGATCAGGAAGCTCGCCTGCGCGGCACCTCCGTTTATTTTCCGGACCGCGCCGTGCCCATGCTTCCTGAAGCGCTCTCCAACGGCATCTGTTCGCTGAAACCCCAGGAAGACCGCCTGGTGATGAGCGCGCTCGTCGAGCTCGACAGCGCGGGAAACATCCGCAGCTCGCGCCTGACGAGCGGCGTGATTCGCTCCGCCGAGCGCATGACCTACACCAACGTAAACAGAATCCTCGAGGGCGACGCGGAGATGAGCGCGCGTTACGCTCCCCTGCTCGGGCGTTTTCGCGATATGCGGGATCTGGCGCTGCTGCTCAACGCGCGGCGCAACGAGCACGGCTCCATCGACTTTGATTTGCCCGAGCGCGTCATCGCCTTTGACGATCAGCAGCGCATGACCAGCATTCTTCGCAGCGAGCGCAACATTGCCAATCGTCTGATCGAAGAGTTCATGCTGACTGCCAACCGCGTGGTGGACGCCTACCTGTTGCAGCGCGCCATTCCCGCCCTGCATCGCGTGCACGAGAAGCCCGACGCCCGCAAAGTTCTAGAATTCGAAGAACTGGCCCGGGCCTTCGGCTATTCGCTGGGCGTCGAAGATTTGCATCGCAAAGAAATTACCGTGCGTCACGGCAGCGTCCCGGCGCCGGCCAGATCCGGCCGTCACGATTCTCGCGGCCGCGGCTCCGGCGCTCGGGGCTCACCGGGCCATGCCCGCGAGCGCGAAATGAAGGTCAGCCTCGCCGGCGCCGAAGTGGCCGTCACCCCGCAGCACTACCAGCGCCTGGTGAAAAAAATCGTCGGCAAGCCGGAGGAACGCATCCTGAGCTACCTGATGCTGCGCTCCCTCAAGCAGGCCCGCTATGCCGCCGACCCGCTGGGCCATTTTGCGCTGGGCTTTGATGAATACACGCACTTCACCTCACCCATCCGCCGCTACCCGGATTTGATCATCCACCGCATCCTCAAATGGGCGCTGCTCAATCCGGATGGCCATGGCCGGGACCGGAGCGCGGGCGATGTACCGGGCCACACGCGCTCTCAGGCACTGATGCGGAGCGCCGCTCCGGAAAAAATTGACGCGCCGCCTCCGGGAGGCGAAGCTGTCCGCTATTCCGAAATCCAGCTCCGCGAAATCGCCACGGAGACCTCCGAAGCCGAGCGCCGCGCCGCGGGGGCGGAACGCGAACTCCTCGACTGGAAGACCGCGCAATTCATGGAAGAACACCTCGGCGAGGAATACCAGGGTCTGATCATCTCCGTGCAAAAATACGGCTGCTTTGTGGAACTGGCCGAAGTCTTCGTCGAAGGGTTGCTGCCGCTGGCCGCGCTCGAAGAAGCCGCCGGCGCCCGTTGCACGTACCGCGAGTTCGATCATTCGATCGTGGCCACAAGCGGCGGGTCGTACCGCGCGCCATCAAGTCCGGGCGATGACCGTCAGCGGGGTTCCGCCAGCCAACGCCGGGGCCGCGGCGCCAAACCCGCCGCCCCGCGCGCCTGGCATCTTGGCGATGCCGTCCGGGTGCGCGCCGAACGCATCGATCCCATCCGCAAACGCGTCGAGTTCGCGCTCGCGGAAACGTGACGCGCCCGTTGCGGCACGCCAGGCCGCACGCCCATCACCCCAGAAAGACTTTGCGAAATAGTGCAATCATTTCCGCAAACGCCTGGTCCGTGGCCTCGGGATCAAAGCGCGCGCCTTCATCCCGCATAAAGGCGTGCTCTGCCGGAAACATTTGAATCCCGTGGCGCACTCCTGCGGCTTTGAGCGCGCTGGCCACCTTTTCGCGGCCATCGGCGGGAACATGGGGATCCTTGCTTCCGAAAATCATCAGCAGCTGCCCGCGAATTTCGCTGGCCCGCTCGAGGGACCCGGCATCGGCGTCCTGTCCGAGTTTGCCGTTGTGGATCCCCGTGCCGTAGAAACAGACCGTGGCGCGAACATCCGGCTGGAGCGCGGCGCGAAACGCTAGGTGCCCGCCGATGCAGAATCCCATGGCCCCCAGCTGGCCCGCCGCGACCCTCGGATGAGCCGCCAGCCAGTCGAGTCCGGCCCGGCAATCGGCATCAAAATCCGCCACCGGAGTTTTTCCGGCGTCGCCCATGCCGCGGTCGCGTCCCGCGTCGTCAAAGGGGATGACCGTTCCCGCGGGCTCGATGCGATGATAAATTTCCGGCGCCGCCACCACATACCCGTAACCCGCCAGACGCGCGCAAGAACGCAGCATCGTGCCGGTAAGCTGGAAAATATCCGAATAACACCACAACCCCGGGTAGCGGCCCGGCGCTGCCGGAGCCGCAAGCAAGGTGCGCATGGGCGCGCCCGCGGTGGGAATTTCGACGTAACCGGAGGTGATGATCATGGCCGATCCTTTCCTTTCTTCCCCGTTTTATGGGGTCAGGCCGCGCACGCCGAGCATATCATCGGCGCCTGCCGGCCAGTAATCCCCCGTGCACCATACACGGCGGTTGCGAAACACGGTTGTAGCCATCGTTTCTGGAGTGATATACCGTACAAGACGTTTGGTTTGAAGGCGGCCCGCGGTCGCCAAAAAAGGCTGTTGCAAAGTTCGCTGCTCTGGCGTCGGCCAGGAGAGCATGGAGGACAGGGGTTATGAGATTCTTGAGCACCGCATGGGCTGCTTTTTTGGCGGTGACCGCTATGCTGGTCCTGGCATCCATGTTGTCCACGGTAGGGCTGGTGGCCTCGATAGGATTGATAACGACAGCGCACAAGGCTGGCGCTGCGGGAAATGCGAAAATGACCCAGCAGGAGTTTGGCAAAACCTCGGACGGCAAAGTCGCTCGTCTTTATACTTTAACGAACCAGCACGGGATGCAGGTCAGCATCACGGACTTCGGGGGCACGGTCGTGAGCATCAAAGTTCCCGACCGCCAGGGAAATTTCGCCGATGTCACCCACGGGTACGACGATGTCGCGGGCTATGCCGGCGGCAAGGCCTACTTTGGCGCGACCATCGGACGCTACGGCAATCGCATCGGGCACGCGGAATTCACGCTCGACGGCAAGAAATACACGCTGGCGAAAAATGACGGCGACAATACCCTGCACGGCGGCCTGCTCGGATTCAACAAGGTTTTTTGGGACGCCAAGGATGTGACCGGGAACGGCCCGCCGTCTTTGCAACTCGAGTATCTGAGCAAAGACGGCGAAGAGGGGTTCCCGGGGAATCTGCGCGCGCGCGTGGTCTTCACCCTGACGGACGCCAACGAACTAAAGATCGCCTACTCGGCGACCACCGACAAGAAAACCGTGCTGAATCTGACCAATCACACCTATTTCAATCTGGCCGCCGGTGGCACCATCCTCGATGAGGAGCTGACCCTGGCGGCGGACAAGTTCACTCCCGTAGACCAGGGGCTCATTCCGACCGGCGAGTTGCGCCCCGTGGCCGGCACGGCTTTCGACTTCCGCAAGCCCACGGCCATCGGCTTGCGCATCGGCAACGATGAAGAGCAGCTCAAATTTGGTCACGGCTACGATCACAACTGGGTGCTCGACAGCAAGGGCAGTGCCAGGCCCACGCTGGCCGCCACGGTTTTTGACCGCAAGTCCGGACGAAAACTCGAGGTCTGGACCACCGAACCGGGAATTCAGTTTTACACCGGGAATTTTCTGGATGGTTCGATTCACGGCAAAGGCGGCACGTCCTACGTGCTGCGCTCGGCGCTGTGCCTTGAGACCCAGCACTTTCCCGATTCGCCGAATCATCCGAGTTTTCCGACGACCGAGCTGCTGCCCGGCGCGAAATTTACCTCCGAAACGATTTTCAGATTTTCCACGCAGTAATCCGCCGCGGGGCGGCGGACGGGCGCGTGGCATGCCTAAGACAGCCTCAAGGGATGAAGCGCTTTACCAAGCCGCGCACGAGGAGCACCGGCAGAGTTGACAAGGGGCGCGGAATTTCAGTAGATTCACCTGTTTGTAAACGTTTACTTGGATCCGGCGAAGGAACCCCGCTTGGCGGGCCGGGGGCGGCGCTCCAGGGACAAAGGGCTTTCAGGGCTTGGCAGCAACGGGCGTAGAGAAAAGGCGGGCGAATACAGGCGATGACCACAGTTCTTAGCCATGCGCAGCAACTCGTTCATCTGTCCGGCGTCGACATTGCCATCATCGTTTTTTATTTTGCCCTGGTGCTGGCCATCGGCTTCTATCTCCGCGGGCGGGCCAATACCGGAGAAGATTTTTTCATGGCCGGGCGGGAAATGACC
The DNA here is from genome assembly GCA_049516615.1 of Candidatus Acidiferrum sp. Lineage (GTDB taxonomy): Bacteria > Acidobacteriota > Terriglobia > Acidiferrales > UBA7541 > Acidiferrum. The sequence continues at coordinate 15,170 of JBEKSZ010000108.1, forward strand.
GCCTGGGTCGCGGGACTGAGCTTTCTCTCCGCCAATCTCGGCGCGCTCGAATTGATGGGCTGGGCGGGCTCGGCGTATCAGTACGGCATTCTGGCCACGCACTGGTACTGGATCGGGGCCATCCCCGCGATGCTCTTTTTAGCCCTGGTGATGATGCCGTTTTATTACATTTCGAAGACCCATTCCGTCCCGGGTTATCTCAAATTGCGCTTCGGAGAGGCTAGCCGCGCGCTGTCGGCGATTTCCTTCGCGTTCATGACCGTGCTGATGAGCGGCGTTAACATGTTTGCCATGGCCAAGGTCATGCAAATCGTACTGGGATGGCCGCTGTCGTTCAGCATTTGGATCTCCTCGCTCACCGTGGCGATCTACGTGGCGCTCGGCGGATTGCGCTCGGCGATTTTCAACGAAGTGCTGCAGTTTTTCTTGATCTGGGCGGGCGCCCTGCTGATTCCTATTCTTGGTTTGTATGAAGCGGGGGGCTGGGCCCACCTCAAAGTGCTCATCACCGAGCGGGCCTCGGCCGAGTACGTGCATTTGTGGTCGGGACTCGGCTCGTTCGGCACCAACCCCATGGGCATCAACTGGGTGGGCATCGTCTTTGGCTTGGGCGCGATCATTTCCATGGGTTACTGGACCACGGATTTTCTCGTGGTGCAGCGCATTCTGGCCGCCAAGGATATGCGCAGCGCGCAACTTGCGCCCATCATCGGCGCGGCATTCAAGATGTTCGTTCCCATTATCGTGATTCTGCCGGGACTGCTCGGACTGGGCTTGCTGGACATCAAGCTGACCGGCGAAGCCGACGCGGTTTTGACCGGCGGACACAGTTACAACGATGTGTTGCCGCTGATGCTGGCACGCTATTGCGGCCCGGGTCTCCTCGGCCTGGGGGTAACTGCGCTGATCGCCGGCTTCATGTCCGGCATGGCCGGCAACGTAAGCGCCTTCACCACCGTGTGGACCTACGACATTTATCGCGCCTTGATCAACAAAAAGGGCAGCGACGAACACTATGTAAGCATGGGCCGCTGGACCACCGTCGTTGGCGTGCTGATCAGCGTGGGCACCGCCTACCTCGTGATGCGCTCGGCCAGCATCATGGACTATGTGCAGGCCCTGTTCAGCTTTTTCATCGCCCCGCTGTTCGGCACGGTGATCCTCGGAATGCTCTGGAAGCGCGCGACAGGTCCGGCGGCTTTCTGGGGATTATTCCTCGGGACATTGTCTTCCATCACCATGTGGGTCTCGGTAAAGATTGATCCGGAAGTGCTGCATTACGTGGCGCTGTCGGGCAAAGCCAAGCCCATGGCCCAGGACATGTTTCAGGCCCTGTGGTCTTTTGTGATCTGCGTGGTGGTTACCGTGCTCGTCAGTCTGGTGACCAAGCCGAAGCCCGACGCTGAACTCGAGGGCCTCGTCTACGGTTTGACGCCCATCCCGTCAGTGGCGGGCATTCCCTTGTATCAGAAGCCCATTTTCTGGGCGGGCGTGGTGACCGTGGTGTTTGTGGGCCTGAATATAATCTTCTGGTAGGCGACGGAGCACAACGATGGGCAAAGGCGAAATTTCTATCTGGTTTTTTATCGGTATCTCGCTGCTCGGCAACGGAGTGGTGATTACCGGCGCGGGGCTCTATGAGTATTTTCATCCCCCGGTCGTAAAAGTGGTGTTGTACAACGCCCACTCCAACATCTGGTGGGGCGCGTTTTTGGCGGTGGTGGGAGCGGCGTATTGCATCTATTTCTCGCCCGCTAAGCAGCACAGCTAGGGCCAGCTGGAGAGCAAGACGGTATGAGTAACGGGCGCAAGATGACGTTTGGCGTGATTGTCGGGAATCGCGGATTTTTTCCCGATCATCTGGCAAAGACCGGACGCGACGAGATCATCCGTGTTTTGCAGGCCGCGGGCATGGATGTGGTGGTCCTCGGTCCGGAGGATAGCAAGCACGGAGCGGTGGAGACCTACGCGGAAGCCGCGCGCTGCGCGGAGCTGTTCCGCGCCCACGCGGCGCGCATCGACGGGGTCATTGTAACCCTGCCGAACTTTGGCGATGAGCGGGCCATCGCCGATACCTTGCGCCTGGCGCGGCTGGCCGTGCCGGTGCTCGTGCAGGCCACGCCGGACACTCCCGGAAAGATGCTGATTACCCACCGCCGCGACAGTTTCTGCGGAAAGATGTCGGCCTGCAACAACCTGAAGCAGTACGGCATTCCTTATTCCTTGACCACGCTGCACACCGAGGCGCCGGACTCCGCCGAGTTTGCCAAGGATTTGCAGGATTTTGCGGGCGTATGCCGGGTGGTCAAGGGCCTCAAAAATCTGCGCATCGGAGCCATCGGTGCCCGCCCTGCGGCGTTCAACACCGTGCGCTACAGCGAAAAGCTCCTCGAGCGCAGCGGCATCAGCGTTGAAACCCTGGATTTATCGGAAGTTTTGGGGCGCATCGAGCGGATGAAGGATTCTGACGAAGCCGCGGTTGCCAAGCTCCGCACCATTGAGAAATATGTGGCCACTTCCGGGATTCCGCAGGCGGCGCTGATCAAGATGGCCAAGCTCGGCGCGGTAGTGGACGCCTGGATGCGCGACGTGCAGGTCGAAATCAGCGCCGTGCAGTGCTGGACTTCACTGGAAGAGAATCTCGGCGTGGTGCCTTGCACGGTCATGAGCATGATGAGCGAGTCCCTGCTTTCGAGCGCTTGCGAAGTGGACGTTTGCGGCGTGATCGCCATGCACGCCCTGCAACTTGCTTCGGGAACTCCCAGCGCGCTGCTGGACTGGAACAACAACTACGGCACGGATCCCAACAAGGCCGTGTGCTTCCATTGCAGCAACCTGCCGAAACATTTCTTCACCGACGTCAAAATGGATTTTCAGGCCATCATTGCGGGGACCGTAGGCAAAGAAAATACCTTTGGAACCTGCGTAGGCCGCGTGAAGGCCGGGGCCATGACTTACGCGCGATTTTCAACCGACGACCAGAGCGGAAAGATCCGCGGGTATTCCGGAACGGGAAGGTTTACCAGCGACGCGCTCGAAACCTTCGGCGGGGCCGGCGTCGTGGAAATCCCCGAGCTGCAGAAGTTGCTGCGCTATATTTGCGAAAATGGCTTCGAGCACCATGTGGCGGCCAATTTTTCTACCGTGGCGGATGTGGTGCACGAAGCCGCCAGCCGGTATTTGGGCTGGGAGATGTACGCCCACGGGAGCTGAACGCAGCGTTTCTCTCGGCGGCTTCGCGACTTAGGACCGCGGCAGGAAATTTCGGTTGAGCGAACTCCCCGAGTCCGCTCCCCGTCCGCGGCAATCCCCGAGAGCGCTAAGAGCTATGGCCATCGTTGCCGGTGTTGATTTTGGAACCTTGAGTGTGCGCGTGACGATTGTGGACACCGCGCGCGGGCGGCTCGCTTCGGGCACCGCCGGTTATCCTCTGCATCGCCGCAACGACGATCCCGATTACGCCACGCAAAGTCATGAACACCACATGCGGGCCCTCGCCGAGGCCATGCATGCAGCATGCGCTTCGGCCCAGGTTGCGGGCGCAACCATTACAGCGCTGGCGATCGATACCACGGGCTCCAGCGTGATTCCCGTGGGCAAGAATCTCGAGCCCCTCGATGAATATTACTTGTGGTGCGATCACCGCGCGTGGCGCGAGGCCGCGCTGATCACCGAGACGGCGCGGCGCGAAAAGCTCGAAGTCATCGCTTGGTGCGGCGGAACGTATTCCTCGGAATGGGGATTCTCCAAGCTGCTGCATTGGCTGCGCCACAATCCGGACAAACGCGGCAAATTTGTCAGCGCGTTTGAACATTGCGATTACGTGGCGGCGGTGCTGTGCGGAATTACCGATCCCGACCGGGCCCCGCGCTCGGTTTGCGCCATGGGACATAAGTGGATGTGGAACGCGGCTTTCGGCGGGTTGCCACCGGAGGAGTTCTTGCTCGCCGTCGATCCGCTGTTTGCCGGAGTGCGCGGGAAACTGGGCGGGCGCTATCTGACCAGCGACAAGATCGCGGGAAATCTGAGCGCGGAGTGGGCCGGCAAGCTCGGCTTGCGGGAGGGTATTCCCATACCCGTGGGGGCTTTTGACGCCCATTGGGATGCCCTTGGCGCCGGCGCGCGCCCGGGCGACGTGGTGAACGTGGTGGGTACTTCGACGTGCATCATCGCCATGAGCGACGAGGCCCGGCTCGTGCCCGGCGTTTGCGGCGTGGTGCCGGGGTCCGTCGATCCCCTAAAAACCGGGGTCGAAGCGGGGCTTTCCGCGACCGGGGATATTTTTGAAGCCATCGCGCGGCGCGCGGGAAAGAGCGTAGCGGAACTTTCCGCGGGACTTGAGAAATATCGCGGGGGACAGACCGGACTGCTCCGCCTGACCTGGGACAACG
>JBEKSZ010000109.1:0-19554 GCA_049516615.1 Candidatus Acidiferrum sp.
CAGCTTGAGATGTTTCGAAACCGCGTTTAATGCAGTGTCAAAGGGCTTTGCGACATCCAGAAATCGAGCGGGTCCGTTCGCTAGCTGCCCAATGATTGCTCGTCGAGTTGGGTGAGAAATCGCCGTCAGTACGTCGCTTAGCTGACCCATGCTTTACATTACACCATAAGGTGTAATGTTTTGCAAGCAGCAAAAGTAGCGCCACCCGATGTTTCCCGGAAACGCACTTATGACCAGTAACCGGACCGGTTCCAGGATTGCCGGCTGCACGGAAGCAACCGCCAACCTAGGACCTTCGACCTTGCGCTCGACGCTGCGAATCGGATCGGTTCCAACGTAAAAAGGCGGCACGGGAGAATCCGGATGGTTGCAGCCCTTGGCGCCAAACACTTTTTGGTTTCAAAGACTTCCTGAACCCCCGCCAACCACCCGAATTTCTTCGACGATCGGTGCGCGATAGGCTGAATCTCGGTGTTCCTGCAGCTAAAGGGGTAAGAGTCCACGCGGGAAGGTGGGGAAGCAGGCGTGTCGGGCAGAAGTCTGCCGGATCAAGTAAGAGGCTTTCTCGCGCATGACTTGGACTACCTCACCGCACTCTCCACCACGCGATCTGAAATCATTGTGCCCGTCTTAGATGTTCAACGGGATCGCGTAATCGGCACGCTCGGCGTAGAGAGTGAGTACCCCGACGCGTTCGACCCCTCTAGACAGAGTCTCCTTGAGGAATGCGCCATCGTCCTCAGAGACTTCTGGAGCAATCGCGCTGACTAAAAAATACTTTCCTCCGCTGCGCGGTCAACCGGTTGCCCGCCAGCTGCTCGGAATGGGCGGCGAGGGTATCGACTTTCACTTCCACAGAAATGCCGTTCCCCCCCGATAGGAACGAGGTCAACTTCGAATTGCTCAGACGGTCCGAAGAGCCGGCCGCAGTTGTTCATGCAACCATCCGTGAACAGGTTCATCGGCGAGCTGCGGAGGCCATGCCATGAAATACGGAAAGGACTTGCTCTCACGGGGCGCTTGCCCCCGGTCTATTCCTGGTGCGCGTGAAGTGCTGAAATTGTGCAAAAAAAAGTGCCGGTCGTGTCGGTGCCGCGCGGGCCTAGGGGATCGGAATCCATAGCGGGGTCACGGCGATCAGGGAAAGCTCGTTTGCCCTTCCTTGCAACTCATTGTAAAAACAGGACTTCTCTGGTCTTTGTGCACTAGCCGGACAGGCGCGGCCCCCGGGCCTTGCGCTCCGGTCGGTTTTGCTCTTAAGGTGGCCGGCTTGCAGGTAAAGTAGAACCTAGCAGGGTGGGCTGTCCGGCGATACGATCGAGCGTATCGCTATGGTGTGAAATTCACATGAGCGTAGAAAATACCGCACGACTCACGGGCCTTGCCGTCCCGGATGCTCCGGCGACCGCGCAACGGTCAGCGCCGGGAAAAACGGCCGCGAGGTCGACGCCGGCATCAAAACCTCACCTTATTTCGCCGCTTTGGCTGGCGTTTAGTTTCATTCTGCTGCTGGCGAGTTCATCGCTTCTGCCCCGGGTGAGTGAGAATGCCAACCTCGCATGGTCGATCCGCGGGTCGGCGATGGCGCTCCTCGCGCTGCTTTTGTATGCAGGGTGGCACGCAAAGCGCATCGGGCGGGTGCTCGGCTACGAGTACGGCGCAAAGAGCGTGCACTATGTGCAGCTGATGATGCACATCTCCGTGTATTCCTACTGGGGATGGTATTGGCGGCCGGTGTACCACGAGGTGCCGCTGATCCTGGTGCAGATGGCGTTCGGATATGCCCTGGACATGCTGGTGTGCTGGTGCCGACGCGAGAAATGGATTTTTGGTTTTGGTCCCATTCCCATCATTCTCAGCACCAATCTTTTCCTGTGGTTTCGTGACGACTGGTTTCTCCTGCAACTGGCGTTGATTGCCGTGGGCGTGCTGGGCAAGGAATTTTTGAAGTGGAAGCGCGAAGGCAAGATGGTGCACATCTTCAATCCTTCCGCTTTGTCGCTATTTCTTTTTTCCGTGGTGCTGCTGGCCACCAAGACCACGGGGTTGACCTGGGGCATCGAAATTTCCACGACCCTGCACCGCCCGCCACATATTTATCTGGAGATTTTCCTGCTGGGGCTGGTGGTGCAGTCGCTTTTTCAAGTGACGCTAGTCACCTTATCCGCGGCCGGGGCGCTGGTGGCGATGAATCTGGTCTACACGCACACAACCGGCGTGTATCATTTCGTCGATAGCAGCATTCCGGTGTCCGTTTTTCTCGGGCTGCACCTGCTGGTCACCGACCCCGCGACCTCTCCGCGCAAGTATCTTGGAAAGTTTATTTTTGGCCTGATGTATGGCGTGGGAGTGTTCGTGGCTTTTGGGATCCTGGCCTGGTACGGGGCGCCGGCGTTCTACGATAAATTGCTGTGCGTGCCGATTCTTAACTTGTGCGTACGGGCCTTGGATCGCTGGAGCGAGAACGTGTCCGCACGCTTGGCTTCCGCCGGCTGGCAATGGAAGTGGACCCCGCGCATGACCAATTTTGCGTTCATGGGCCTGTGGGTGGCGCTATTTGTGGCTATCACCGCGAGTGGATTCCTGGCCAAGGGAACGGCCTTCCCCGGAGGCAACGTGGCATTCTGGCAGCAGGCCTGTCAGGACGGCCGCTGGAAGGGCTGCACGACTTGGGCCACGGCGCTGAATGCCGCGTGCGAGGACAATGCGCGAGACAAATGTCTAGAGCTCGGCCAGCTGCTCGACGCCGGAAAAGTGGTGAAGCGCGATCCCGCGATCGCGGGGGTGAGTTTCGGGCGCGCGTGCGATCTCGGACTCGCTGCGGCCTGCAACGAACTGGTGAGTTTTGTGCGCGACGAGGGTGGCGGCGAGGCTCTCGAGCAGTCCTGCGGGCTCCGCAACGGAGCGAGCTGTTTTATTCTCGGTTCGCTCTATAGCCAGGGAGCGGGTGTAGCCCAGGACGGGCGGCGTGCTCTGCAGCTTTTCGAGAGCTCCTGCGCGGCGGGCTGGTGGCGGGGCTGCGGCCGTTTGGCGCAGAGCTATCTGCTCGGCCAAGGCACCGCCCCCGATCCCGCGCTGGCGGTGAAAGATTTTGAAAAAGGTTGTCAGGGCGGGAATTCCGCGAGCTGTGCGGAAGTGGCGATGCTTTACAACCGTGGTATCGGCGGCGTCCAGGATCACGAACTGGCCATGCGCCGCCTCAAGCGAGCCTGCGATTTGGGATTGCTCAGCGCTTGTTCGCCGCAAGAGCGTGCCCGCGCCGCGAAAGCTTCGATGGCGCCCTAGGTCAGACCAGCGATTTCAGCTCTTCGTAGACTTCCTTCACATTACCCAGCATGAGTTCCTTCAGGGTGAACAGGCCGAAACCCCAGGCCTGTTCCTTGTCGATCTTGGGCGGCTTGCTCAACTCGTAAGGATTCGTTACCACATCGAGCAGTGCGGGGCCCTTATGCCGAAAAGCGGACCGCACGGCATCGCGCAGATCGCCCGGGCGTTCGACGCGGAAAGAACGCAGGCCCACGCCTTCCGCGATTTTGGCAAAGTTAAAGCGCTTGAAGTCCACTCCGAAATCGGGAAAGCCGCCGGTCTGCATCTCGAGTTTTACCATCCCGAGGGTGCTGTTGTTGAAGACCACGATTTTGACCGGGAGGTCATGCTGAACCAGGGAAAGCAAATCGCCGAGGAGCATGCCGAGCCCGCCATCGCCGGAAAAGGTTACCACCTGGCGGTCGGGAAAGGCCATTTGCGCGCCGATGGCCTGGGGCATGGCATTGGCCATGGAGCCGTGGTTGAACGAGCCAATCAGCTTGCGTCCTTTCTTCATGCGCAGGTAGCGCGCCGACCATACGTTGCACATGCCGGTGTCTGTGGTGAAGATGGCGTTTTCGTCGGCCAGCTCGCTGAGCACCGTGGCGAGGTGCTGGGGATGGATGCCGTCGTCCTTGCTGAGGGTCTCGACGTGCTTGTCGAGCTTGCCGCGCAGCTCCGCGTAGTCTTCCACGGCATTGCGCAGGTGGCTGGACTTTTTCTTCTTTTCCAGCTTGGGCAACAGAGCGCGCACCGTCTCGCGCACATCGCCGAGGAGTCCGAGGTCCAGGCGCGCGCGGCGGCCGATATTCCCGCCACGGATATCGATCTGCGCGATTTTGGTCTTGGTGGGATAAAAGTTGTCGTAAGGAAAATCCGTCCCCAGCATCAGCAGGGCATCGCAGTTCATCATGGCGCGATAACCCGGAGGGAAACCGATAAGCCCGGTCATTCCTACGTCGTAGGGGTTGTCCCACTCTACGTGCTCCTTGCCGCGCAGGGAATGGGCCACCGGGGACTGCAACGTTTCCGCCAGGGCCAGCACTTCTTCCTGTGCGCCGGAGCATCCTGCTCCGCAAAAGAGAGTGCATTTTTGCGAGGAGTTCAGAAGGCGCGCGAGTTCCTCGAGGTCCGAATCTACCGGACGAATGAGCGAACGCACGGCACGCAAGTCGTGCGGCGGATACTCACCCGAGACGCTGGCAAGAGCGACGTCGCCGGGAATGACCAGCACTGCGACGCCGCGTTTGTTGGTCGCGGCGTGAATGGCGGCCTGCGCGGTGCGCGGCATCTGCGAAGGCGAGGAGATGGTCTCGCAGTAGTAGCTGCAGTCGACAAAAATGCGCTCAGGGTGCGTCTCCTGGAAATAGCTGGTGCCGATTTCGCTGCTCGGAATGTGCGCGGCGATGGCCAGCACCGGGGCGTAGCTGCGGTGGCAGTCGTACAATCCGTTGATGAGGTGCAGGTTGCCCGGACCGCAGCTTCCCGCGCATACGGTCAGGTTGCCCGTCAGCTGCGCTTCGGCACCGGCCGCGAACGCGCCGACCTCTTCATGCCTGACGTTGACCCATTCGATGCTCTTGTTGCGACGCACGGCGTCGACGATACTGTTCAGCGAATCGCCCACCACGCCGTAAATGCGCTTGACCCCGGCTTGCGCCAGCATCTCTACCAATTTTTCAGCCACACTGGCCATGTTGCGGCTCCCTTAATCGCATCTTGCGAACGAGCTCCAGCTGCCTGGGCATCCCTAGAGCTCGACGGCTCCGGTTGGATGCAGCAGCGCGGAAAACGGAGGGAACTAAATTGTGAATAAATTGCGCAGCATGAACCACAGATTGGCGGGCCGCTCGGCAAGGCGCCGCATGAACCACGGATACCAGTATGTGCCGTAAGCCACCAGGACTACGGAGCGGTATCCGGCCTGCGCGAGGCGTTCTTGTTCGCGGCGCTGAATGCCGTAGAGCATTTGCACTTCAAAGTGCGGTTTGGGTATTCCCAGAGCGGCGGCGGATTGAGCGAGCCGCCGAATGAGCGCGAGGTCATGGGTGGCAAAGGCGGCGCGCGGGCACGCACCGGTCTTTTGCGCCTGCAACATCTGCTGCGCCAGCGCAAAATAATTGTCATCGACGTCCGCTTTACTCGCCAACGCCACGTCCCCGGGCTCGTTGTACGCGCCTTTCACCAGACGAATGGCCGGGCGCAAGGGCAGAAGCGAGGCCAGATCGTCCGGGGTGCGGCGCAGGTAGGCCTGCAAACAGATTCCCACGTTCGGGTAAGTGCCTTTCGCGCGCCGGTAAAGCGCCAGTGTGCGCTCCACGTATTCGCTGGACTCCATATCGATCCACACGACGGCCTGCGGGGTTTCCCGGGCGATGATTTCCTGCAGATTTGCGAAGCACAGCTCGAGGTCGAGATCGAGGCCCAGCTGGGTGAGTTTTACGGAAATTTCCATGGAAAAGGAATCTTCAGAAGCGCCATGAATGCGCCCAAGCACATCGAGGTAGTGGGCCGTGACCCGGGCGGCCTCCTCGCGGTGGGCGATATTCTCGCCGAGATGGGTGAAGACCGCGGCGATGTTTCTTGAACGCAAGTTTTGCGCCGCGACCAGGGCCTCATCGAGCGACTCGCCGGGCATGAAGCGCAAGACCGTGCGGCGAACAAATCCATAGGGCGAGGCATGCTCGCGCAGCCAGCGATTTTGCGCGGCGGCCAGCAGCAAGGAACGCAGAATCGGCATGGGGCGACGGTCTCCGCGGGTTTCGGAATGAAGGGCATTCTAGCGGAGAGCCAGCCCTAGGCGGTAGGTTCGATTTCTTCGCCCGGCTCTCGCGACGGCATGCTGGGGGGAGGAACGGCGCTTAGGGGCGGGGAACCGAAAACGCCGCAGCTGGCAGTGACGACGCCTTTTGCAGCTCGCCGGCCTCGTTGGCCCGAATCCTTGCGGCGCCGCCCCGGCCGAGACGCTCTTCGCTTTTCGCGCGCTCCTGCGCCACGGCGCTCAATTCCTCGCCGGGAATGCCGCCGAGAAGTTCCTGGGCGTGCAGCAGGCAGGCAAATACGAACTCCTCCGGCTGCCCGTGGCGGCGCAGGAACTGTCCATAATTCAACCAGTCCGCGGCCGCGCTGCGCGCGTCCGCGAGCGAGGCATCGAGAGCCAGGGCGTGTTGGTAGGACTCGGCGGCGTCGCCGGTCTCAACGGACTTGTCCTGCAACTCGGCAAGATGCGCGAGCGCGAGGCTCTCGAGTTCAGCGTCGCCGGATTGCTCGGCCATGTGGATGGCCGCGCGATATTCCCGCTGCGCGTCCTCCGCCCGGTTCCCCGTCGCGTCGGCATCGGCTACTTTGATATACAGGGCCAGCCGAGATTTTGTGCCGTCGCGATTTTCTGCCGGCACGGCCGCCGCGAGTTGCAAATAGGCGCGGTAGTGGCGCGCTGCGGCCTGCACCTGGCCTTGCTGTTCGAGAAGCTCCGCGAGGTAGAGTTGCGCACGCGATTGCGCCGCGTCTACGTCAATAGCGCGCTGCCAGTCGTCTACGGCTTCGCCATCGTTTCCGAGTTGATGCGCGAGTATGCCGCTGTTGACCAGCGCGTCGGCATTCCGCGGCCAGCGATCGATGATTCGCCGATACTGCGCATAGGCCTCGCTGATCTTGCCCGACTCGATCAGCCCGCGGGCGTAGTTCTCTTGGACGTTCAACTCGCCGGGATTGAGACTTGCGGCGCGCTGCAGGGCGGCGAGTTGCGTAGCGGTTTTGCCGGCCAGCGCCGCGGCACGCGCCAGGCGAAGTTGCACGCTGCTGTCGTCCGGGTTCAGCTGGGCGGCACGTTGCAGCGCGTCTAAGCGGTCGAGGCGACTGGCCCAATAAAAGTGCAGTTGATCGAGCGCCGCCACCCCGAACAGCAACAGCGCGGCAACAACCCGCGCGACGCGCGCGGCTCTGGCAGGACTCGCAAACCAACGCAGCCGGGAAATGAAACCAGCACGCGAAGCTGCCTGGTCCGCGCTCGGCCCCGCCTCGGCGCTTAACAGCAACGAAGCGATCCGGCGGTCCCGGAGCTTCCACAGCGCTCCATCCAAAATGAAATGGTGGATATTGACCAGGGCCGTAAAGGTAAGAAAACTCGCGGTAAAGTCGGCGTGAAACAGGCGGCTGACGATCCACGGCCCGGGAATAAACAGCGCGATTCCGCCGGCAACGAGGGTCAGCAAATAGGTTGAGAATTTCCAGTTCAAATCCCCGGAAGCGCGGGCTTCCCGCCGCTGGTAGTAGCTGGTGATCCATAAATACTGCGTGGAGTGCAGCACCGCGAGAATGCCGCTGCTGTAGCGGGTTTGCGGAACGTCATGTCCGGTGGCCAGTTCAACGATGGCGGGCACGAGAAACCACAAAAACTGCGTGAGCGCGAGAAGCATCGCGGGCAGAGCGGCCTTAAGACTTGTGCGCCGCAGCAGCGAAGAAAAGGCCCCCACCGTGGCTAGAATAAAAAACGCGGCAAGCGCGCCGCGCAGCGGCAAGGTGATTCTCCCGGGCAGACCCAGCGAAAGAATCAGCGGGTCGGTCGACAACCCGGTGTTGAAACTCAGCATGAGCATGACAAAGGAGGCGACAAAGGCAAACCGCAATGCCCGCCGTTCCATCGCCGTCGGAGCCAGGCCCGAGCGGTGCGCGAACATCATCAGCAGACCGAAGTTTTGCCCCGTGTAGTGCCAAGGACTCCAGCAGATGTACAAGGTGAAAATCCAGGGCAGGAGCGGATACCAGAGATGCGCCACGACGCCCGCGGCCACGAGCAGCAGCGCGATGTGTACGGTGAAAACGCGATACTTCGCAAATTCCGTATGCGAGTGATAGGCGCGGTACACCGTGGCCATGAAGTGCGGGTAGTTAAAGAGCAGCGCCACAAAGTAAAACCCTACCGTCCAGCCCTGGGCGTGCGCGTTCGAGGCGAAGAATGCCACCAGCAGCAACGGCGCGGACCACCCGCCGCATCCAATGATCAGGTCGATTGCGGGACGGTAGATCCACGGGCTGGCGCTGCCCGGCTCCCCGCTCGAGCGGGTCTCGGGTGGCACGGACGGTGGTTCGGCGATCAGTACCGACGACATGATTCCTGAAGGATAACGCGCGGCCATGCGCCCCGCGGAGCGACGCAGGCTGAGGATGCGGAATCGGTTACGTTGCGGGGCGCGAGAGGATGCGAGGCGGTCTCCCGCAAATCGACCGGGAGCGGCGCGCGGCAAGCGGCAAAGAGGTTAGATGCCGGGCAACTTAACCATGGTGTACGTGTTTATCCTCTGGGGCGCATCTAACGAAGCGAGGTGAGAGAAAGTAGTTGAAGAAAGGATGCATGTTAATGAACCGAAAAGGATTTCTTGAGGGTATGGGGCTCGCTTTGGCGGTGGCGCTTCTGGGCACGACGGCCGCAACACCGCAACTCTACGCCGCCGAGTCCGCAGCCGTCACCATGACGGTCACAGCGGTTGGCAAAAAAGACGCTGCCCCTCCGCCGGTAGCCAAGAGCGACGTGGAACTTTACAAAGGTAAAGAGCGGCTGCAAGTCGCCGACTGGCGTAAAGGGGAAACGCTGCTGCTGGCCATCGTGATTGACGATTCGCTGGGCGTTGACATCGCCAGCCAGTGGAACGATTTGAAAGCCTTCATCATGGAACAGCCCCCGACCACCAATGTCGGCGTGTTCTACGGCCGCAACGGCACGGTGCTGGTGGCGCAAGATTTTACCGCCGACCACGCCCTGGCCGCCAAGGCGCTGCGCCTGCCCATCGGCGGACAAGGCGCGTTTTCCAGCCCGTATCTCGAACTGCAGGACATGATCAAGCGCTGGCCGGATAACAACGAACGCAAATCGATCGTGCTTATCTCGTCGGGCATCGACTATTTCCGCGGATATTTTGGACCAACCAGCCCGGATCTTGATCCCACCATCGAGCGCGCGCAGAAATCCAACGTGAATATCTGGACCATTTATGCGCCGGATTCGGGGCACGTGGGCCGCGGCTACCTCCGCGTATTCAACGCGCAGTCAAATCTCAGCCAGCTTTCCGATGAAACCGGAGCCGAATCTTACTATTTGGGATTTGGCCAGCCGGTGACCTTAAAGTCGTATTTTGACGAGATCTCCACGCATCTGAACAACCAGTATTTGCTCACCTTCGCTACCAGCGACGGCGGCAAGCGGGGGCGTTTTGAACGCGTGCGGGTGGCCACGGAAATTCCCAAGGTGGAGTTCCTGACACCGTCGGAAGTCTTTGTTCCGAAGAGCGAATAATTTTTCCTGCCCAGCTGCGCGAGAAAAAGGCGCGAAGCAGATGCTCGCGCCTTTTTTGTGATGCCCACGCTAGCCCCGGCAAGCGACCCGGGGGGCCGCCCGAGCAGGGGCCAGCTGCTAATCGTCCGAACCGGTCTGCGAAACCGCACGCGTTGAATCGCGAATCACGAGCTCCGGCGTCATCCTCTGCTGCACGCTCGTCCAATCGCGTTTCTCGAGGCCGGCGTTGATGCTGTCCATCACCATCTGCACGGCCATATTTCCCATGGCCTCGAGCGGCTGACGGATGGTGGTCAGTGACGGAGCGGAAAGTGCCGAGAGCGGCACATCGTCAAAACCGACCACGGAGCATTGCTCCGGCACCCGGATACCCGCCTTGCTCAGCGCGCGAATCGCGCCGAGGGCGGTCAAATCGTCAAACGCCAGCAACGCGCTGAAGCGCTTTTTCTTCTGCAGCAACTCCTCGGTGAAGCGGTAGCCGCCGTCAAAGCCCGAATTGGCATCGAGGGAATCGGTCAGTTGCGTGACCAGCGCCGGATCGATTTCGAGTTTCACGGACTGTGCGAACTTCTGGATGCCTTTCCAGCGCGGGGTGCTGTCGATGAGCATTTTTGGTCCACGAATAAACGCGATTTTGCGGTGGCCCAGACGGTAAAGGTGCTCAAGCGCCAGGCGCCCGCCCATTTCGTTGTCCACCATCACGGAGCTGACGTTTTCGCCGTCGAGTTCCCAGCAAATGGTGGCCGCGGGAATATTGCGTTTGCTCACATCGGCCAGCAGGTGAATATCCACCAGAAGCCAGTTGGCCACCACGATCAACGCTTCGACGTGATGCTCCAGCAACATCTCCAGATAACGCTCGAAACGATTTTTCTGATTGTGCGCGTCGGCAAAAATCGGCACGAAGGAGGCTTGATACAGCGCGTTCTCGATGCCGCGCAGGATGGGAGTGCAGTAGGGATCGGTGATGTCGAAAAACATGACGCCGATGGTGTGACTGCGTTTACTGCGCAGAAACCGCGCCATGGCGTTCGGCCGGTAGCCTAATTTTTTCGCCGCTTCCTCGATGCGTTTCTTCGTGGCAGGCGCGATGTATCTGGCCAGCGGCGCACTGTTTAGCACGATAGACACCGTCGCCGGCGAAAAACCGCTGGCCGTGGCTACGTCGCGCATCGTCACGGTGGAAGATTTGGCGCTTGGCCGCTTCAAGGACGGATCCTCCGGGGGGATCATCATCCTTCCTCAGCAACAGGGAATGCAAGGCGGCACGCCCGGAGTTCTGCCGGTTCGCGCGAAGCTCGGCGGTTAAATGGGAGGCGCATCAGTCTTCCGGAGGCAACTCGAACGAGAGGGGATCGCGGAACCCATTCGTCTTCCACACGCCGAAGGCGATTCCCGCGGCCATCCAGATCGAGCCGACAATGATGGCCGGTCTGCTCAGATTGAGCCACAGACCCAGGCAGATGACGAACCCGAGAACCGGGGGAATGAGGAAACCGAGCTTTTTCTCTTCGGAGCGCACAAAGTAGCGCAGCAGCGCCGCCGCGTTGACGCCCATGAAAGCGATCAGGGCCCCGAAATTGAGCATCTCGGCGCCCAGTCCGTAGGCTTCTCCACCGTTCAGGATTTTCACGAAGGTGGCCCAGGACAGCCCGGCGGTGCCCAGCGAATAGGTTTTGTAGCCGGCTACAATCTCGAGAACGAATGCGCCCAGCAGGGCCACGCCGCCAACCACAAAAACGTTGTTTCGCGGGACGCGATGTTTCTCGTCGACTGCGCCGAAAAAGGATTTGGGAAGAGCATTGCTGCGGCCCATTCCGTACAACAGGCGCGCGGCCCCGATTTGCGCCCCGAGACCGGAGCCGAAGTTGGCGAGCAGCAAGGTGAAACCGACAACCGGAAACAGGGGGGCCCAGGAACGACCGGCTACATACGAATACGCCGTGTTGATATCCGGAAACGGATCAGAGGCCGGCCAAATGAGCTGCGCGACATAGACTTCCACCGCGGAGAGCACCCCGATGACCACACAGGTCAGCACCGTGGCATATAAAATGTTGCGCCGGGGATTTTCCGCTTCTTCCGACAAAGTGGAAATGCCGTCGAACCCGATGTATGTCAGCACCGCTATCGAAGTGCAGCCGAAAAGTCCGGAAGCCGTGAAGGTGGCGGGGTCGTAGAACGGCCGCGTGAAATAAGCCGCGTCGTGGTGGGTCCCAAAAATATATCTTGCAGCGGCAACGAAGATGGCCACCACGACCATGCCCATCAGCACGGCCATGCCGGTATTGATGCGCGAGGACGTTTTGATACCGCGAATGTTCAGCAGCGTAAACACCACGGCGAAAAAAATCTTCCAAATCCACGGCGCCACGCCAGGCGCGAACTGCGCCGCTTGCCCCGCGCACCACACCGTGCAGATCAGCGGATTGAGCATGTAGTCCATCACCATGCTCCAGCCGGTGATAAATCCCACCGTGGGATTTATTTCCTGCGCCACGTAGGTGAACGCTGAACCGGCGCTCGGATAGGCCCGGGCCATTCGTCCATAGCTGATGCCCGTGAACAGCATGGCCACCATGGCGATCAGGATGGCGGTGACCACGTGCCCGCGCCCACGGTCACTGAGCACGCCGAAAACCGACATCGGGGCCACCGGTTGAATCACGATTACGCCGTAGAGGATTAGGTCAAATAAGGTGAGGCTGCGCCGCAGGCGCGGGGTGCTGACCGGGTTGGCGGCTTCGCTCAAGCGCGGCCTCCCCCGCTCCTGGCCAAGGAGGCGTCCGTGTCCCGTTTAGCGGAGCCCGGCGTTTTGCCATTTGGGGCCTCTGCGAGATCGCCCAGAACCACGGCGCGCGTGAGATTTTTTGGCGCGTCCGGATCGAGCCCTTTGCGCAACCCCACCGCGGCCCCGAGCAGGTGCGCGGGTATGGCGGCGAGCGCAAAACGCGCAATTTCCGGCCCCTCGAGATTCAATTCAAGCAGCAGATCGCTCACCGCGCGAAGCTCCGGGGTGGCGCGATTGACGACCACCAGATTCCTGGCGCGCAGCGTTTTGAGCTCGCGCGCCAGCAGCGTTTCCTCTTGGGCTGCGGCGTCGGAAATAAAGAATGTGATCAGCGTTTCCGGCCCGGCGATGGAGCGCGGGCCGTGCCGGAATTCCAGGGTGTGATAGGCCTGCGCGTAGGAGGCCGACATTTCGGTGATCTTCAGCGCGGCCTCCTGCGCCAGCCAATAGTGCGCGCCCTGTCCCAGGAAAACGAAGTCGGCGAATTTTCGCTCGGCGGCAAACCTGCGGATTCTATCAGCATTGGCGCGCAACCAGGGTTGCGAGGTCCGCGGAAGGCTGTCAAGCGCCGTGCCGAGCTTCTGCTGATCTCTACTTTCGCCCCCCCTCAGCCGCGCGCCAAGCTTTTGTAACGACAAAAGCATGGCCGTGAACGAGCGGGTCATCACCGTGCTTTTTTCGTCCGCCCATGGCAGCGTGAAGGTGTGCGTGCACAACTCTTCAAAACGCGACGCGGTCTTGCAGGTTATCCCCAATGTTCGCAGCTCGCTGCGCGAGCGCAGAATTTCCGCCGCACGAATGGCTTCGGTGGTCTCTCCGGAGCGCGAAACGAAAACGATCTGCCTTGCTCCGCTGCCTTGCAACGTCGCCTCAGGCGCAAACAGCAATTCCGACGCCGGCACCGCCGTGCTGCGAATCCCGAAGTTACGCGACCACACAGCGCTCACCAGTTGCGAAAGGTAGTAGCTCGATCCGCAAGCCACGAACAGCCACGGCTCCTGGGCATCAAATTCCCCCGCCAGATGCTCGAGGGTGCCCTCCGCGCTCAGCCGCGCGAAGGTCTCCGCCCAGATCGCCGGCTGCGACAAAATCTCGCGCCAGGTGTGCTGGCCGGGAGCCGCCAGGACGGACTTCGCTGATTTGTTTTTTGACTTTGCGCGCTTGGTTTTCAAGCGGATTTCCTCACGTTCTCTTTCCTTTATCGCCTTTAAGAGCCTGCCCCGGGCGCCAGACGCGCCACCAGCGCGCCCCGGGTGGCACTCCTAACTTGGCGAAAAGCGCCTATTGAATCGTTTTAATAAGCAGTATCTTGCGGCAAAACTTTCTTCGCCGCAAGCGCCATTTTCTCCCGAGGCCCCGGACATCGGCCATGGCAGGGTCTCACATTCCGCCCCGCCCATACATCCTCTTTCATTTCCTGCCCATTCGTACAGTTTCGCACTATGCGCATCTTTGGTACTTTTCTGCGCAACGCGCCGCGCGATTCCGTAGTCTAAGTACGTAGGCGCCCAGCCTGACTTCACTCTGACCAACATGGGCGGACTAACTCGCATCGCCGGACGGCACTCCAGCGCGACCAACGTCGTGCTCACCAACCTTGGGGCTTTCTTGCTGCTGCTGCTCGCGGCCTATTCTTCTAGACGCATCCTCATCGCTCCGGACGCCGTGCTGCAGGGCTATCTGCAAGCGGTCACCGGACTGCTGTCCTTTATTTTCGCGGCTGTGGCCCTGGTGCGTTTCCAAGGCATGCAGGATCGTATTTCGCTGATTCTTGGCTCCGGATTTTTGCTTTCGGGCACGGTGCTGATGGCCTCCAGCGTTTTGTTCTTTCAGCTTTCCAATGACGCGGGGGTACCGTTTCGCTGGGCGCCCCTGGCTTGGTGGGCCAGCCGGATGGTTTTGGCGCTGCTGCTCGTGGTGGCGCTGCTGGTCGAGCACTTCCTGCCCCGTTCGCGGCATCCGCGCGGGGAGATTGCCGGAGCGCTGCTCACGGTAATTGGCATGACGTACCTGATCACCGCTGCGCTGCGCCGCATGCCGCCGGAAGTTTCGCTGCATCCCGGAGCATTTTTCCCGAGCCCCCAGCAATTACTGCCCGCAGGGCTGTTCATCGTGGCCTTGATCTGGTTCCGCCGGAGGCTCTTGCAGCAGCACACCGCGTTTGACAGCGCGATCTACGCCGCGGCGTGGCTGAACCTGGCGGCGCAACTCGCCGCCTGCCAGTCGCAGCGCTTGCTGGACGCGCCCTTTGTGCTGGCCCAGGCTTTTACCGTAACGAGTTACACCATCGCCGTGGGCGGCGCGCTGCTCGACAATGCGCGCCTCTTTGAGCAGGTCCGGCATCTGGCGGTAAGCGACCCGCTGACCGGACTGGCCAATTACCGTCGCCTGCTCGATGTGCTGGAAAGCGAGACGGAGCGCACCAACCGCAACAGCCGTCCCTTTGCTGTGCTGCTGCTCGACCTCGATGGTCTCAAACGAATTAACGATACCTATGGGCATCTGGTCGGTAGCCGGGCGATATCCCGGCTGGCCGACATTCTGCGCATTCATTGCCGCGCCGTGGATACCGCGGCGCGCTATGGCGGAGACGAATTCGCGCTGGTGCTGCCGGAAACCGAAGAGCCCGACGCGCGGCTGGTGTCCGACCGCATCCGCGCGGTGCTCGCAGAGGATACCGAACACCCTCCGCTCTCGGCGAGTATCGGGATTGCGATTTACCGCGGCGAAGGAGAACGTATCGAGAAATTGCTTTCCGACGCCGATAAACAGTTATATGCGGAGAAAGCCCGGCGCTTGAAAAAGATGGCCCTTAACGCCGCGCCGCTGCGTCGCCGCGCACCGAAAACGTAAATCCTCGATCATCCTCCCGAGGCCCTGCCGCGGCGCCGCTGGCCCCCGCGCGAAATCGTTTGCTTCAGTACACCGCGCGCCGCTGCACGGTTTCTTTGCTGGCTAGCGAGAAGCGCGGTTCGGCGGGCCCCTCTCCGAGAATCTGCTCCGCCACGTACTGACCCATGGCCGGGCCGTGCTTGAAGCCGTGCCCGGAACCGCCTCCGACAAACCAAACGTGCTCGAGTGCCGGGTGACGGTCCACCAGAAAATCGCCGCTCGAACTGTTCTCGTATTGGCAGACGCGGCTTTCGCTGATGGCAGCGTCGCGCAAGGCGGGAAAACGGCGGGCTACATAGCGCCGTGCCCGCTCGGCGCCCTCCGCGGAGGCGAAACGCGACTGCGTGTCGGGATCGACGCGTTCCCCGTGCTGATCAAACGCGATTTTCAAGCCGCGCGATTCAAGATCGGGCATGCCGTAGACCTGATCCTCCTGGAACAGCCAGGTGGGCAAAACCGGGGCCGCGAAACGCGCGTCGCCGGGAGGCGTGGCAAAGAAAAAAACTTCCTGGCGTGTGGGGAAAATGCGCGGACCCAATATCTCCGGGAAAAGCTTTCCGAGCCACGCGCCGCAGGCAAAAACGATTTTGCCGGCGGAGATCGTTTCGCCCCTGCTGGTTTTGATTTTCTGCGGGCCGCCGGATGCAACGGGCGCCGCGATGTGTGCCAGGCGATATTCCGCGCCCAGTCCTAGCGCCGCGGCGACCACGGCGGCCACCGCACGCCGGGCCATCAGCACGCCACTCGAGGGCTCAAAAATCGCACACTCCACACCGTCGCAGTTCATCTGCGGATAACGTTGCACGAGCTCAGAACGCTCAAGCACGCAATGCGGGACGCCACAGCGTTGCAGGGTTTGCGCGGTCTGCTTTTCCCGGGAACCGCCGGCCGCGAGCCACAGCACCCCGGTCTCGTGAAACAGCGGCTGAGCGGTGGCGGAGAACAGTTCTCTCCATTGCACCAGCGAGCGCTGCGACCAGCGGGTATAGAGTTCGTCCGCGCCGTAGCCCATGCGGATAATGCGCGACTCTCCGCCTGAACTGGCGCGCGAGTGCGCCGGACCGTACGCGTCGAGCAGCAGGACGCGCTGACCGCGTTTGGCGAGATGCCAGGCGGTCCAGGCTCCGAACACGCCCGCGCCGATCACCGCAACCGCGTATGTTCCGTCGCTGCTCACCTTAGGCCATTTACTTGTGAAACTCTGTTTCCAGCTTTTTGGCCCAGTGCGCCAGTCCGGAAAGCGAATCGGTGTGCGTCGGATCAAGGTGCAACGGGGTGACCGACACATGCCCTGCGAAGATCGCAGCGTAGTCCGTGTCGGGTTCGACGTCCCGGTCGATTTTTTGCTCAAACAGCCAAAAGTAACTGCGCCCGCGCGGATCCTGGCCTTCCGTGAGCTGGTTGCGCGTAATTTTTTTGGACTGCCGCGTGAGACGGACGCCACCGGTCCACTGCGCGGGAACGTTGATGCTCAGCAAGACTTGATCGGGCAAGCCGTGTTTGAGGATGAGTTCGGCGGCGCTGCGGGCAATGCGCGCGGAGTCTGCGAAATTCGCGCCTTGCGCCTTGGAGCACAGGGACATGGCCAGCGAGGGAATATGGTGCAAAGCCGACTCGCGAGCCGCGCCCACGGTTCCCGAGTAATAGATGTTCTCCCCTAAATTGGCGCCCGCGTTGATTCCCGAAATAACCAGGTCGGGCTTTTCCGGAAGCAGCTTGTGCAGGGCCACGATCACGCAGTCGGCTGGCGTACCGTCGATGGCCCACTGGCGGTCCGCGATTTTGTTGCACACGATAGGTTGACGAAGGGTCAGCGATTGCGCGGCACCGCTCTGCTCGGCGCTGGGGGCCACGATGCTCACCGTGGCAAAACTCTGACAAATTTGCGCGAGCGCGAGCAAACCGGCCGCCTGGTAACCGTCGTCGTTGGTCAGAAGAATGTGGGCCATAGAAGGTGGTCAGCATTATACCTGTCGGCGGAGGGGCGCGGCGACGGGAAGAAGCTGCCCCGGGAGTTGTTGAAAAGAGAGTAACGGCTGTGATCTTACGATCTTGCGGCGGACTTTTTCAGCGCTCGAACGCCCGGGGCACCGCAGGAACTCCGGCGGTGGCCCGTCGGTAGACTTTCGCTATAAAGTTTGCGACAGTCAAAAGGAAATAAAACGAAACCAGTCCACCGGAGACCTCAAATGCTTAACGAGGAACGCCGCCGCGAAATCCTGGAGCTGTTACGAAACGATGGGCGAGTCCTCGTGCGTAATCTTTCGAAGCGTTTTCGCACTTCGCTCATTACCATTCGTAAGGATCTGGAGTCCTTGCACCACCAGGGTCTGCTCGAGCGTACCCACGGCGGTGCGCTGCCGATCCGCACCGGGGCCATTCAAGATCAAACCCTGCGGGAGAAGGAACGTCTGCACCGCCAGGAGAAGATGCGCATTGCCAGCGCAGCGCTGCGCATGATCCGGCCGGGCCAGGTGATTATTCTCGATTCGGGCACAACCACAACCGCGATTGCGCGAGGCTGCCGGCATCTGCGAAGCCTCACGGTCATCACCAACGCCACGAATATTGCGGCCGAACTGGCGGACAGCAGCGTCGAGGTGATCCTTACCGGCGGTTCGTTGCGCAAGCAGTCCTTTTCCCTCGTCGGGCCCCTGGCTGAAGAGTCTTTGCGCAAGCTGAGCGCCGACATGCTGTTTTTGGCCGTTGACGGCTTCGATGTCGGCTACGGTCTCTCGACGCCCAACCAACTCGAGGCGCGCGTGAATCGCGCCATGTCCGAATCGGCGCGGCGCACCATTGTGGTGTGCGATTCCTCGAAATTCGGGCGCCGGAGTTTGTCGCTCATCATGGACGTATCGGCGGTGCATGAAACCATCACCGATCGCGGCATCCCCAAGCAAGACCTGAAAGCCCTGCGCGAAGCGGAAGTCGAAGTCACTCTGGTGTAGCAAAATCCCGCCTTATGGAAACTTTTGCTGCTTGCAATCTTAGCTTGACTTACCCGCCAAGAGTAAGTAAAAGACATGAAATGAAACAAAGCGTAAGTCTGCGTTTTGGGGTGGATATTCTGGGTGCCCGGAGACAGTCATGATCTCGTTATCGCGAAATGTCTTCTTATCGCTCTGTGGACTGGCCCTTTTCTTTGCGTGGACTAGCCCTTCGGCGGCGCAATCGACCTATACCGCGCAGTTGACCGGTGTCGTGACCGATTCCTCCGGCGCGGTCGTCCCTCACGCGCAAGTCTCTCTCGTCGACGATGCCACCGGCATTGCTACCAACGCGCAGACAGATGAGCGCGGGATTTATGTGATCACCGGCATTCGCCCTGCGAAGTACACCCTTCGCGCCCAGGCCCCGAACTTCGCGACGCAAGAACGCACCGACGTGGTCCTCGCGGTAAATCAGCAAGCCACGGTGGATTTCAAGCTGGTGCCTGGCACCGTCAGTACGAGCGTTACCGTCACGGAGCAAGCACCACTGCTGGACACGGGAAACGCTACGCTCGGAACCGATGTAACCAATGAATACGTGCGAGACATTCCGCTGATCAATCGCAGCATGTTTGGTTTGCTGTTTCTCGCGGGCGGAGTCACGGAAACCACCGGATCGGGCACGCAGGACTCCTACCCCTCGGGCACGAACTTCGTTTCCAACGGGCAACGCAACGCCACAGCCGAAGTGCGGCTTGATGGCGCGCTGACCAGCGCCCCGGAGCAGGGCGAAGGCGGCACAACCAACGTGTACTACCAGCCATCGGTGGAGATCGTTCAAGAATTCAAGGTGGAGAACAACAGCTTCTCCGCGGAGTACGGCAATAACGGCGGCACTGTTGTGAACTTGGTTTTGAAAGAAGGCGGCAACAAATTCCACGGCAGTGCCTGGTGGTTCGGGCAGCGCTCCTGGCTGGACGCCAACGACTTCTTCAATAATTCGAGTGGCGTCGCGCGGCCCAGTCACTCCCGTGACCAATATGGATTTTCGCTCGGCGGACCGATCCACAAACAAAAGACTTTTTTCTTCATCGATCTCGAATTCACGCGGGAACACGATCCGGTAAATCTCAACGGCACGGTTCCAACGGACGAAGAAAGAAACGGCATCTTCACCGACACCATGACCGCGGACGCCAACGGCAACCCGGTGCAGCAGACGATTTACAATCCATTTCAATGCACGGTTCCCATGGGGCAACCGTCGGGATCAGCTTGCGTACGGCCGCAATTCCAGAACAACGTGATTCCGCAGCAGTACATCGATCCGATCGGGCAGG
>JBEKSZ010000110.1:0-19282 GCA_049516615.1 Candidatus Acidiferrum sp.
AGTTTCTGGTTCTTCGAGAATTTTTTGTACATCGGCGTGTACATGGCCGACGCGCGCGCGGAGGCCCTTCCGCTGGTCGGCGGCGGCGAGCACGACTGGAATACGCTGTTCTACCAATGGGGCCTGATCATGCAGGACCAGAAAATCGGCGCCGCTGCCCGTGCGCTGGGATGGCTGGGCATGCTCGCAACCATGGCTTGGCTGGGTGGGCGTACCTGGTCGGCCTGGAAGGCGCGCGGCGACCACCGCCACTACCTCAGCTAACCGGGAGTTTCGGGATTTGCGGTGCATCGCGGCGCAGCGTGGATTCCCCCCGGCCTGCCCTGCCAACCATGCAGATTTTTGCTAAACTAGCCCGCATACCATTCGCAAGCAACGCCGGGGACAGCGCGCCGCGATAAGCGAGCCGGGAATTTTGCTGCAGGCGCCGGGAGAAACTCAATGAGTAGTGCGGTCACCACAGCAGCACAAGAACTGCAAAATTACGTTAACGGACAATGGCGGCGCTCTTCGGCCACAGAATTTGTTGACGTCACCAATCCTGCGACCATGGAAATCCTGGCGCGAACGCCGATATCGACAGCTGCGGACGTGGACGCGGCGGTACAAGCGGCTAGGGACGCCTTTCCCGCCTGGCGCAGAACGCCTCCCGGCGAGCGTGTCCAGTATCTTTTCAAACTGAAGAACCTCCTTGAAGAACACATCGATGAACTCGCGGCCATCACCACGCGTGAGAACGGCAAGACCTTCGCCGAAGCCAAAGCCGAAATGCGCCGCGGCATTGAAAACGTCGAAGTGGCCTGCGGCATTCCCATGATGATGCAGGGCCACGTTCTCGAAGACGTGACGCCCGGCGTCGACGAGATGCAGATTCGCCAGCCGCTCGGCGTGGTGGCCGCCATCGTGCCCTTCAATTTTCCGGCGATGATTTCTTTCTGGTTTTTGCCTTACGCCATCGCCTGCGGCAACACCTTCGTACTGAAGCCCTCCGAGCGCGTGCCGCTGACCATGCATCGCGCGATCGAGCTGCTCGAGAAGACCGGCCTGCCCAAGGGCGTCGTCAACATCGTGAACGGGGGCAAAGATGTGGTGAACGCGCTCTGCGATCACCCGGACGTACGCGCCATCAGTTTTGTGGGTTCAACGCCCGTGGCCAAGCATGTGTATATGCGTTCCGCGGCCAGCGGCAAGCGCAGCCAATGTCAGGGGGGCGCGAAAAATCACGTCATCGTTTTGCCCGATGCGGATATGGACCTGGCCAAGCAAATCATCAGCGACAGCGCCTTTGGTTGCGCCGGGCAGCGCTGCCTTGCGGTGTCCGTGGCGGTTACCATTGGCGAAGCGCAGAAGACTTTTCGCGATGCCATTACCGAAGCGGCTTCCGCGATTCGTGTCGGCAACGGCATGGATAAGGGCATCCAGATGGGCCCGGTGATTTCCCCGCACAGCAAGCAGAAGATCGAAGGGCTGATCTCTGTGGGCGTCAAGGAAGGCGCCAAAGCGCTGCTCGATGGACGCAACACCAAGATTGCCGGGTTCGAGTCCGGCAATTTCCTGACGCCCACGGTACTCGATGGCCTGCCGTTGGACAGCCAACTGGCGCACACGGAGATCTTCGGCCCGGTACTCAGCCTGGTGCATGCCGACAGCATCGACGAAGCGCTGGAATTTTTGCGCCGCAGTCCCTACGGCAATCAAGCCTCGCTTTTTACCACCAATGGCGCGGCCGCGCGTAAATTCCGCTACGAAGCTCCGGCCGGGAATATCGGCATCAACATCGGAGTTGCTGCGCCGATGGCCTATTTCCCGTTCAGCGGCTGGAAAGAAAGCTTCTTCGGCATATTGCACGGACAAGGCCGCGACGCTGTGGAGTTTTACACCGAATCCAAAATTGTGGTGGAACGCTGGTCACGCCAGGAAACCCGCAAGTTCTAGTGCGCGCCGCCCGGCCGGTACAACCGGCAGTTTTTTAGGGGCCCAGCGCGTCGCGCCCCCGTCGGCCAAGGCTGATCCGCGAACGGGTTTCAAATTGCGCCACAGGCCTTTTGCGCCACGAGCGCAAAGGGCCCGGCATTTCTATGATCACCAAACCATTGCATCTCGGCGTCAACGAGCGAATCGAGTGCGCAGAGACGCTAGCGTCGCGTTTTTACACGGATCCAGCGATTCTGGCTATTGAACGCGCGCGGATTTTTCAGCGGACCTGGCAATTGGCAGGCACCCTGAGGCAGTCTTGCGGCGAAGCCAGCGGCACGGCGCGTACCATCGCCGACCCGGAAAGCTATTTCACCGCGGAAGTCGCGGGCGAACCGATCATCCTGGTGCGCGACAAGCAGGGCACGCTGCGCGCCTTCAGCAACGTCTGCCGCCATCGCGCCGGACCCATCGCGCTGGGCAGCGGCTGCAAGAATGTGTTGCGTTGCCAGTATCACGGCTGGACCTACGCGCTGGACGGAAAATTGATCGGCACGCCCGACGTTGAGGGCGTGGAATTTTTCGACCGCAGCACCATGGGTATGGTTCCGCTGCGCGTGGAAACCTGGGAACAATTTATCTTCGTTAATTTCGACGCCTCCGCTCCGCCGCTCCGCGACTTTCTGGGTTCCATCCCGCAGCAAGCCGCCGGCTTCGAATTCGCCGGACTAGAGTTCGCCGAGCGCCGCGATTACGTCATCGACTGCAACTGGAAAGTGTATGTCGATAACTATCTCGAGGGTTACCACATTCCCATCGCCCATCCGGGATTAATGAAGGAAATCGACTACGCCAATTACCGCACGGATACATTTCGCTATCACTCCCAGCAGTTCGCGCCCATTCGCGCCATGAAAGAAGGCGATGACGCAGAACGATTTTATGCTCCGGGAAGCGGCTTGCAGGAAGCGCTGTATTTCTGGGTTTTTCCCAACCTGATGCTGAACATCTATCCCGACAATATTTCGAGCAATCTGATCGTGCCGCTTTCGCAGGACAAAACGCTGACGATTTTCGAGTGGTTTTTCCACGACACCAAATCGCCCAAAAATCGGGAGCGCATCGCCCGTGCCATCGCCTTCAGCGACGAGGTCCAGCAGGAAGACATTTTGCTGTGCAGCAAGGTGCAACGAGGCCTGCACTCTCTGACCTACGACCGTGGACGTTACTCTGTAAAGCGCGAAAACGGCGTCCACCATTTCCACAGGCTGCTCGGGGAATTTCTCGGTCAGGTTTGAACCTGCGAGTGGCCCGGGGTGGCACGCCAGGGTGGCATGTAAGCTTCCTTGGGAGGTCGGGGATGGGTCCACAATCCGAATCGCGAGGGCCCGTCTAAGGCGTGAAATCCTGAACCTGGTTGCTTACCAGTTTGCCGCGGTGGTAGACGGCTGTGATTTTGTTTAGGTCTTGGATTTGTGCCGCGGGGTTGCCGTCGACCACCAGAAAATCAGCTAACTTGCCCGAGGTTATTATCCCGCGATCGTGGAGATCGAGCAGGGCGGCGGCGTTGGCCGTGGCAAGACGGATGGCTTGTAGCGGCGTAAGGCCAGCATCGACCAGCAACTGCAATTCGCGATGTTCAGCCCAGCCGGGAACGCGGAGGGGCATCGCACCGGAGTCGGTGCCAAAGCCAATGCGCACTCCAGCGTCGAAGAGCGTTTTTACGTTCTGCTCGCCGGTGAGCACGGCCGCTTTGGCGGAGGCAACCTGTTTTTGATTGCCCAGAATCTTGCTGCGCCAGGCGGGGTCGGCGAATTGAGCGGCCAAGGATGGCTGCAACGCGTGGGCCAGGAAAGGGTCTGTCAGCCAGTCTGGGTGTTCGGCAAAGATATAGCTGGCATCGTCCAGAGCGATGGTGGGGATGTACCAGACAGAGCGCGCTTTCATGGCGCTGATGAAGTCGGGGTCGACAGGCTGGTCGCGAACACCGTGGGCGATGATGTCCACGCCTTGCGCCACGAGGGATTTGGCGTCGCCGAGATCATAAATGTGGGAGGCGGCGCGCAGGCCGAGGCGGTGCGCTTCCTTGATGGCAGCACCGTAGATTTCCGGGGACATTTTGGCGGGCATGGTGCCGTGGATATCGTCGACCCAGACCTTGATGAGATCCGGCTTGCGCGTGGCCATTTCGTCCACGGCCTCGATGGCTTCCTGTGGCGTAGTAACCCGATAGAGTTGCCCCGGAGGCAGGTTGAATGGCGGGTTGGGAGGAGCTCCACTCGGAATGCCGATGCCGCGGTCCGCGCCGAAAAGATCCGCGCCGGGCAAAGTGCCCGCGTGCAACTGTGCGCGCAACTCGTAGAACAGTTCACCATTCAAGCCGAGGGCTGTAACCGTGGTAACTCCATAGACTTCGTATTGCCGCAACTGCCGCAGAATGTTGCCGCGGTTGTAATTCTGCGAGCCGAGCTGCGTGCCATCAACTTGCCCGACGTGGGAGTGGTCGGAGATGAGCCCCGGCAGAACGGTTTTGCCGCTCAGGTGAAGGACCCGTGCCGACTTCGGCCAGTGCCCTTCGCTCGCCGGTCCCACCCAAAGGATGTGATCACCGGCGATGACCACCGCGCCATGTTCCAGCGGCGGCCCGCCCTGTCCATCGATCACCCGTACGTCGCTGAAAACCACGGTCTCACTTGTTGCGGGTGGGGATTGCGCCTGCGCCAAGTGCGGGAAAATCGCTAGGATCGCGGTAAGGGTGAAGATTGGCGGAAAATATCGACGAGTCTTATTCCTGGCATGCGGCACGGGTCGATCTCCTTCATCCTTCGATTAGAAACGGGTTGCAAAAGGTGAAAGCGATTCTGGAAGTTAGTGGACGGCCCAGGGGGCGACGACCGCGACAAGGGCCCGGCGATGCCCTACGGATGCGCGGGTGCCGGGCTGGCCGGCACTGGTGTTGCGGGCGCCGCGTTGTTGAAGTTGAAATTTACCTTGGGGACGGAGCGGGCGCCTTCGTCGGCCTTGAAATAGGCATCGTTATGGGTGAAGCCCGACATGCTGGCGACCAGGGAATTGGGGAAGGTCAGGATCAGGTTGTTGTAGGACTGCACGGCTTCGTTGTAACGGCGGCGTTCGATGGCGATGCGATTTTCCGTGCCCGCGAGTTCGTCCTGCAGCCGGAGGAAGTTTTCGTTGGATTTAAGGTTGGGGTAGTTTTCGACGACCACGAGCAGGCGGCTCAGCGCGGAATCCAGTTGGCCGTTCGCGGCCATCTTGTCGGAAGGCGTTTGCGCGCCGATTAAAGCCGAGCGGGCTTTGGCGATGTCGCCGAACACGACTTGTTCTTGCGTAGCGTAGCCTTTGACGGTTTCTACCAGGTTAGGGATCAAGTCGGCGCGGCGATTGAGGTCGACATCGATTTGCGCCCATTGCTCGCTGACCGCTTCGCGGGAAACTGCCATCTGGTTGCGACGCCCGACGAAAGAGCCGCCCAGCGTGACGGCGATGAGGATGAGAATTACCAGGACGACGAGAGCGATTTTCATGGTTGCCTCTGAGTGGTGTTGGTTAAAGATAGCTTAACATTTCGCCGGCTTGCTGAACATTTGCAAAAGCAGATGCCGCGCTGGCTCGGGACGAGATTTATCGGCCTGGGACGTTCCCGGGATGCCGGAGGATTCCGGTCGACTTTCTGGGCTGGAAAAGGCCCCCGGGCCGTGCGATGCCGGAGTTTTACTTGGCTTGGGAAAGGCGTTGCCATTCGTGTTTAGGGACCAGGTGGTCGAGAGCGGCGGTCACTTGTTCGAGGGCTTTCAAGTAGGAGCCATAGATGGCGGCGATGTCGTGGCTGGTGGCTGGTGATTCCCGGAGTCGCAATGCCGCATGCAGCGCGGGGGCGTCGGCGCCGGTGATGGCCGCGGTGCGCGTGACGATCTCCTGGCGCGTGGCGGGCACGGCTTCGCTAAAGGCGATGAGCACGTGGCGAAAGAGCGTCACCACACTGCTTGTGGATTTGATTAGCACGGAGGTTAATTCCTGCGGCTTGTCGGCGGCTAGTAAATAATGCTGGCGGAGTTTCAGTTGCGTGGTGCGCAGTTCGTGTTCGAGTTCGACGCGATGCAGGTTCATGGGGATGTTGATGGCGGCTACGGGATCCTGGCCGTAGAGGACTTTGTGAGCCTCGCGCATGTCCAGGAGTTCGATGGCGAAGACGTCGGAGGAGCGGACGAGTTCTTCGGCAGTGAAGAAGAACGGGGCGGGTTCCCGCTGGTCGATGATCCACCATCTTACGGCGGGGGAGACGCGGCGAAGGTCGGCGGCGGAGACGGATTCGAGGATGACCAGGACGTTGAGATCGGAGTGGTCCTGGTGGAAGTCGCCACGGGCTGCGGAGCCGTAGAGAAGTACGGAGCGGAGATTGCCGGCGGCCAGTTCCTTGAGGCGGTTGACGAGTTCGCTTAGCTTGGATTCGGTTGAGAGCATTTCGTTCTCCTGCGGGTGTTGTCTTGTTTCGTCCGCTTGTTCGACGTTCCTGTACGGCAACGATATCGCGTTGAGGCGAAATTCTGCCTTGACGGATGCTGCGCGTTCCTGGCCCACGGGCCGGACGGTCCGGCACCTAGAAACAGCAATTCAAAATCGTTACCAACTGCCGGAGGCGCCACCGCCGCCGCTGCTGCCGCCGCCGAAACCACCAAAACCGCCGCCACCACCTCCGCCAAAACCGCCGCCGCGATAGCCGCCACCACCGCCGCTGTTGATCAGCATGCCAAGCAGGAACCACAGACAACCGCTGCCACCGCCTGCTCCTCTGGCACCGCGGCTGACGAGCAGGAAAAAGCCAACGACGAGGATCAGGAAGCCCCAGACAAAGATCGGGCTGACGGAGTTATCCGCGGGGCGCGGGGAGCGGAACTGCGCTTCGCCCGTGAGGGTGACGCCGCGATCGTCGGCGACATACTTGGCCAGTTGCCACGCGGCGGTTTGGATGGCGTGGTTGTAATTGTTAGCGCGCAGGTCAGGGACCATGGCGCGGCCGACGTCCCCGGCGCGCGCGTCGTTGATGACGGGTTCAAGACCGTAGCCAACTTCGATCCGGTACTTGCGTTGCTCGGGCGAGACCAGCAGGAGCACGCCGCGATCGTCTTTTTTGCTTCCGATGCCGAGATGTTTGTAGAGATCGGCGGCGTAGTTTTCGACCGATTCATCCTGAAAATCATGAACCGTCACGATGGCCATCTGCGCGCCGGTTTTTTGTTCAAGCTCGGTGCAGAGCGCGTCGAGCGAGTTCTTCGCGGCGGGATCTAGAGTTCCGGTTAGATCGATGACGTAATCGCCCGCCTGGATTTTAAGGAGATCTTCGGCGCGCGCGGCGCGGGAAGGCGCAAGCGGCAAGGCCAACAGGAACAGCAGTATCGCGGCGAAATGTGTGGCGGCGGGGAAGCGCATCATTCGCGAAAGCGTTCGCCGTTCGACTATAAAGCCATACCGCACGGGAGTAAAGCGTGACATCCGGGCGATTTTTGTCAGGTCTTAAAAACGCCGCCGGCGATAACACCGCCGAACACCGCTCGCGAAGAGAGCAGAACCGGGCGTCACCACAGGGGCTCCGCACCCGGGGGCAGAAGTGGTCTCGGGTGTGATTCTGCCGCCGCAAAGAAAAACCGCCAAGGCAAATCGCTTGGGGCCGCCTTGCGAGGGTTGCGAGTGGACACCTATAATGCGGTGTCTTGCGAAACTGGAATTGGGGGAGGATGCGTGCCGGTTGGAACCGCGTTTCATGAACGGACGCTGGCGCTGTGTGAGAGC
The DNA here is from genome assembly GCA_049516615.1 of Candidatus Acidiferrum sp. GTDB lineage: Bacteria > Acidobacteriota > Terriglobia > Acidiferrales > UBA7541 > Acidiferrum. Next base: position 7,723 of record JBEKSZ010000110.1, read on the forward strand.
CTGAATTACCGCGAATGGTCGGGCTATTACAGCGTAGGCGTTTACGAGATGCACCACGAGCACGAATACAATGCCATCCGGAATTCGGCGGCGCTGATCGATATTTCGCCGCTGTTTAAATACCGCGTTACGGGGAAAGATGCCACCAAATTTGTGAATCGCGTGATCACCCGGGACATTCAGAAAGTGGCCGTGGATCAAGTGATTTATTGCTGTTGGTGCGATCCGCAGGGTCACGTGATTGACGACGGGACCATTACGCGGCTGGGAGAGAATGATTATCGCTGGACCGCAGCGGATCCCAGTTTGCGGTGGTTTCAGCAAAATGCGCTGGGCCTCGACGTGCAAGTGCTGGATATTTCCGAGCATGTGGCTGCGCTCGCGGTGCAGGGCCCTACTTCGGGACGGTTGCTGCAGGCGGTTACCAATGCGGATATCGCGAAGCTTAAATACTTTCGTGTGACGCGGGGGAAAATTGGCAGCGTCCCTGTCGATATTTCGCGCACTGGTTACACCGGCGACCTCGGTTATGAGATTTGGATGCCGTGGAAGGATGCGGTCAAGGTCTGGGACGCGCTGGTTGAGCGGGGTAAGGCGTTCGATGTGCACCCCGCGGGGATGATTGCGCTCGATGTGGCGCGGATTGAGGCCGGACTGATCTTGATCGAGGTGGATTACATTTCGAGCAAACGGGCAATGATCGATTCGCAAAAATATTCGCCGGCGGAGATTGGGCTGGGCAAGCTGGTGGATCTGAAGAAGGAAAATTTTGTAGGACGCGACGCTTTAGTGCGTGAAGCGAAAAAGGGCCCGGGACGGGCCTTGGTGGGGCTGGAGATTAATTGGAACGAAGTAGAGGCGCTGTACGACAAAATGGGCATGGCCCCACAAGTGCCCAGCATGGCGTCGCGCGTGGCGGTGCCGGTGTATCGCAACGGCAAGCACATCGGGAAGGCTACTTCCACTACGTGGTCGCCGACGTTAAAAAAAATGATTGCTTTGGCGTGCGTCGAGCGGCCGAGCGCGGTGTTGGACAATGTCCTAGAAGTGGAAATGACGGTCGAGGCCGTGCGGCATACCGTGTCGGGGAAAGTGGTATCAATGCCTTTCTTTAACCCGGCCCGCAAGACCGCGGTGCCCGTCGTTTAGCGCCCTCTGGGGCGGGACGATTCCCCGCGCTAGAGGTGGTGTTTTTGACTGGCCGGTGGTGGCGCGTTGGCCCCGGCTGCAAACATTTCTGCTATCGAAAGCAGTTGGTCCAGAGCTGCGCGATCCAGGAACTTGCCGCGCGCTACAACGCCGTAAATCCGTTTCGTATTGTGAATGTCGACAAGCGGGTCAGCGTCCAGCAACAACAGGTCGGCGACCTTTCCCTGCTCGATGGTCCCCTGGGTGGCGCTCTTGCCCATGAATTCTGCGGGACGCGAGGTGCCAGCCTGTAACGCTTGCATTGGAGTCATGCCCGATTCCACCAGCAAGGCCAGTTCTTCGTGCAGGGCGGAGCCCGGGTAGACAAAAGGCGCCGGGGTGTCACTGCCGGCGAGAATGTTGACCCCGGCTTGTTGCATTTCGCCGACGATATGCTCGGACCTGGCCATCAGGTCTTTGCGCAGGGAATTTTCGCGTTGCGATGCGCCAGCAGCGTCTCGCTGGGCGCTTTCTAGCCATCGCGCGAGCACCGGGCGCGGCAGATAGCGTATCCGCGAATCTGATGTCCCCGCGAGATTTTCTGCTGGATAGGCATTTTGCTTAAGCAGGATGAGCGTAGGCGTCTGCCACGTGTCATTGGCGACAAACTCCGCCCACAGGGCGCGCGCTTGGACTTCAGAAAAAGTGTGCAACAGTTCACTGTCCCAATCGAGTTGCCGCACACTCGACGACACGGTCTTTTCCTTCCCGGCTGCTGCGGAGAATTGTTCGCGCATCAGCTTCGGTTCGTCTGGCGAGCAGGCGCGCAAAACGCCGGTAAGATGCTCGATGCTTTTCTGGCCCGCGGCCGAAGCCTCCGCGGCGGTAACGCGATCCGGCACATGCCCGACGAAGGAGATGTGTTGGCTCTTGCAGTCTTTGGCGATCGCGAAATATTCGTCGCGGCTGAGGCGCGATTGGACCTTGATGAAATCGACGCCGCGGCGTACCAGGTCACGCACGTCTTCAAGGGCTTGCGCGTCGTTGGTTACCACCAGCGAAGGCTGAAAGGCCGGTGGATTGCCGTCAAGGTACGGGCCGGCCAGAAAGATGCGTGGTCCGAGGCGCTTACCTTCTTCGATTTCCTGGCGTAGCGGCAAAAGCGATTCGAGGTATCCGCCCATATCGCGCACCGAGGTAATGCCGTTGGCGATCAACAGGGGAATTATGAATTTCCGGCTGCCGTCCGGCTCTCCCGCGCCGGTCAGATGTACGTGCATGTCGGCCAGGCCGGGAATCAGAAATTTGCCGCGGCCGTCGACGATCGTGGTACGCCAGGGAAGGTTCGCCGCGGCGGCAGGTGATATCGCGGTGATGCGATCGCGAAGAATGGAAACCGTCATGTCCGGACGTGGCGACGCCCCGGTTGCGTCGATGATGGTTACGTGCGTGATGGCCAGCGCGCGCTCGCGTCCGGCACACGACCACGCTAGCGCGCTGACAGCCATGACCATCCATAGTTGTAAAGCGCGCGAAACAAATCTGCGGTGCGAGGAGTTCACTGGTTGAGACGATTGTATTTCTTTAATACCGCCCGTAACTTGTCGTGCGGCAGGGCCATCACTTTATGATTTTCGATTCCCGTCATGGTCTCCGCCGCCACCATGGCGTTGATGACGGCCTCCTCGGTAGCCTGCACGGTAGCCGCGAACAGATCATCCATTTTGTCATTCGGCAACATTTTCAGATCTACGACGTGGTCTACGGCGGCGGCACCTGAATTCGCGGTAGAGAAGGCAATAAAAATATCTCCCGAGCCGTTGCCCGAGACGCTGCCGTCACGCCCGAGGCCGAGCGAGACGCGCCGTGCCAGACGCTTCAGTTGATGGGCGACGAGCGGCGCATCCGTGGCCACCACAACGATGATAGAGCCGCGTTCCGCATCGCCGAAAGCTGCCGACGCGTACGCCGGGTTCTCCGGAATCTCCCGGCCCACGGGCACGCCTGCAATGCAGAGATTCGGACGTCGTCCGTAATTGCATTGCACCAGCACGCCGACGGTGTAGCCGCCCTCCCGCAGCTCCAGCCTTCGCGAAGATGTGCCAGTGCCGCCCTTGAATTCGTTGCAAATCATTCCGGTGCCGCCACCTACGTTTCCTTCGGCGACGGGCCCCGCCGAGGCGGAATCGATGGCGTGAAAAACGTGTTCGGGCTTCACGTGGAAGCCGTTGATATCGTTGAGCCAGCCATCCCAAGTTTCCGCGACGACCGGGAGCGACCACCAATACTCCGTCGGATCGGGCTGGCCGTGGCCGACGCGCCACTGAATCACGGCATCGCGCACCACGCCCACACTGTGCGTGTTGGTGATCATCACCGGACCTTCCAGAAAGCCCGATTCTTCGACCCAGGTGGTGCCAGTCATTTCGCCGTTGCCATTTTGCGAAAACCATCCGGCAAACACGGGATTGTTCATTGAATCTTTTCCCCGGGGAAGAACCGCGGTAACGCCCGTGCGAATCGGTCCCTGGCCGACCTGCAATTTTCCGTTGCCAGAAATCAATGTGGTCTGGCCGACCGTGACCCCCGCGACATCGGTAATCGCGTTCAACGGCCCGGGGGCGCCATCGAAAGGCACGCCCAGGTCGCGCGCTCGCGGCTTGGCACTGGGGTGCTCTTGCGCAGGCGCAACTCGCACGGCTGCCAAAATCGCCAGTGAAACGACCAAAGCACGAAACGACTTACCCATTTTCGCGTCTCTCCGCACGCGCCGTTAGCAACAAGCGGCTTGTGCTCGAACCCAGAACGAAGGCAAGGAAATCTTCCTCGAAGCAGCTCGCACCCATGTGGCTGCGATTGTAGCAAAGGCGCCGCAAGCCTTTCTTGGAATCTGGCGGATTTCGTGACAACATCTACCGTCAACGCCCGCTCACGACGTTGTGCGAACAATGATTGCCTGGAGCACCCGATGTCACGTTTGGCTCTGCCAGTTGCCGTGTTTTGTAGCGCGCTTGTTTCTGCTGGAACGACCGCTTCGGCGCAGGAAACTGCCAAGCACGCGATCACCTTCGATGACCTGATCCGCATACATCGTGTTGGCGATCCCCAGATTTCGCCCGACGGCCGGTGGATCGCTTATGCCGTTTCCACGCCGGATCTGGAGGCTAATCGCAACGCCGGAAATATTTGGGCGGTGCGCACGTCGGGCGGCGATGCGGTGCAGCTCACCAGCGGCGGCCATGATTCTTCGCCGGCCTGGTCGCCCGATGGCAAGACACTGGCGTTTCTTTCCTCGCGCGACGGCAATTCGCAGGTCTACTTTCTGCCCATGGACGGCGGGGAGGCGCACGCGGTCACGCATCTGGCGACGGGCGCGGATATCGTAAAGTTTTCGCCGGACGGCAAAACCATCGCCTTCACCTCGGCGGTTTATCCGGATTGTAAAGACGATGCGTGCAACAGCGCGCGCGACGCGGAAAAGGACAAACTCAAGGTAAAAGCTCACGTCTATGAACAGCTCTTATATCGCCACTGGACGCATTGGTTCGAGGGTAAGCGCGCGCATTTGTTCGTCGCGCGCGTCGATGGCAGCGTCGGGCCGCGCGACCTCACGCCCGGCGCTAACTACGACGTGCCTCCCGATGAGCGCGGTGGTCCCGAAGATATTAATTTTTCGCCGGACGGGCAGGAAATCTGCTTCACTGCGGTGACGGATAAGGTCGAAGCGCTCAGCACCAACGGCGACCTTTTCCTGGTTTCCATTTCCGGCAGCGAACCCAAACGCATTACCAGTAATCCCGGGTTCGACGGCAATCCGGTGTACTCGCCGGACGGCCGCTACATCGCCTATCACGCGCAACTGACTCCCGGCTACGAATCGGACCGCTGGCGGATTATGCTCTACGATCGACAAGCCGGAAAGTCCACCAGCCTCGCCGATTCTTTTGATCGCAGCGCCGGCGACCTGACATGGTCCCCGGACAGCAAGACCATTTACTTCACGGCGGAAAACGAAACCCTTTCACCGGTGTACAGCCTCGCCGCGCAGGCTGGCGCCACACCCAAGAAAATAATCGCCGAAGGCTTTAATAGTGGCGTGTCCGTCAGCGCCGATGGCAAAACTCTCGCCTTCGAGCGCACCAGCCTTACCATGCCCGCGGAAGTCTTCGCCGCCAACGCGGATGGCACCAGCCCGCGCCAGCTATCGCACCAAAATGATGCGCTGCTCGCGACCCTGCAAATGAACGCGCCGGACACCTTTTGGTTCGATTCCGCGGACGGGAGCAAGGTCCAAGCCATGCTTCTGCGCCCGCCGAATTTCGATGCCAAGAAGAAATACCCCCTTCTCGTGATCCTCCATGGCGGGCCTGAGACCATGTTTTCTAACGCCTGGGGCTACCGCTGGAATCCGCAAGTTTTTTCCGCTCCGGGTTACGTCAGCCTGATGATCAACCGCCGCGGGTCTACAGGATACGGCCAGAAATTCACCGATGAGATTGCCGGCGATTGGGGCGGCAAAGCGTACGCCGATGTGATGAGCGGCGTCGATTACACCCTGAAAGAGTATTCCTATGTCGACGGTTCGCGGATGGCGGCGGCGGGCGGCTCTTATGGTGGATATATGGCTGACTGGATCGACACGCACTCCGGGCGCTTCAAGGCCATCATCAGCCACGCCGGTGTTTACGACCTGACGTCCATGTACGCTACCGAGGAGTTGTGGTTTAACGAACACGATACGCCGGGCACGCCCTGGGGCAATCCGGAAGGCTACAAAAAATGGTCGGCCTCGACGTATGCGGGCGAACTCGGAAAATACAAAACGCCCACGCTGGTGATTGCCGGGGAGAAAGATTTCCGCGTGCCCTATACGCAGTCGCTGGAGTTTTATAACTCGCTGCAACGCCAGGATGTGCCATCGAAGCTGGTGGTGTTCCCAGACGAAGGGCACTGGGTTTTAAAGCCGCAGAATGCGCAATTCTGGTACAAGACTTTTTTGGATTGGCTGGCGGAATATCTGAAATAGCGAGATTCCTAGCAGTTTGCTGGTGCTAGTCTGAACCCCAGAGTCTTTGCAGTGCGTTACGGGCGAAGCGAAACAAGTGGTACAGCAGGAAGGCGCATAGCCCGAGCAGGATAACCACAACGACCACGGTAGCGAGCGGATGCGCCGACGCCAGCCAGCTAAGCCCCACGGCCAAAAGATCCTCGCCGAGACTCAAGACCCAATTGCTGAGCGGCTCCGGGCTGACATTGGCGGCCGCGCGAACGCTGGCTTTTGCGCCATGCGATGTGAGCGCCACTCCGCCGGCCAGCAGCGCCGCTCCCCAACGCCATTCCGGAGGGGCAGATGCGGCAGCCGCATACGCCAAAACTGCCGCCGCCGGAGGCCTGATGAAGGTGTGCAATCCATCCCAGATGGTGTCGAGGTAAGGGATTTTGTCGGCCAGAAATTCTATGGCGTACAGGGCCCCAGCGATTGCAATCACCCACGGATGGGCGAGTCCGCGCATGGCGTCCGGCAGGTGAATTATTCCGAGTCGCTCCAGCATGCCGAGCGTGGCCACCGTGGCATAAAGGTTCAGCCCGGAGGAAAATCCGGTACCGAGCGCGAGTCCAATGGTCTGCAGTGGATTCATAGCTCGCGGGACAAGAGGCGTCAGCTGCCAGCAACCCTCTGCCGATCAGTGTCCCATACGAAATGAGTCGCCCCGCAAAAAAATCGCAACAAACCCCGAGGTTCGCGCGCAGCGATTGGCGCGGTTCCGCTGCAACAATAAGGAGAATTTACTCAGACGCCGCGTTCCAACGCTGGCGTCCACGCTGGTAAATCGACAGATTGACGAAAGCTGCCTGTAAAAGCGGGGTGCTCAGTCCGCGCTTCTGGCCATGATCCAGAAGGTCACCCAGAATTGTGTCGACCTCGACGGGGGCGCCCCTAGTGAGGTCGCGATACATGGAGGAAGTCATGTGTGAACCGGGTGCCGTGAGCTGCTCCCTCAGCCCGGCAAGGAACGTTGGAGCCGGCGGATACCCGCAGCTGCTCGCGATGCCGGCGCATTCGTGGAGCAAACCCAGGCAGACAGCGGTGCCTCCCGGAACGGCAGTGATTTGCCCGATGTTACCCCGCATGAGGCCGTTGATTGCGCCCAGGGTCGCGAGTTGGACCCATTTTTGCCACATGTCCGCCAGAATATGGGTCGAGGTCGCGGCATCGAAGCCAGCACCGCGCAGCGTTTCATCCACGTTTTTCAGCCGCGCGGTGACTTGACCGTCGAGTTCACCGTACGTGAGCGTCTGGAAGTCAGCGAGTTGCTTGATCCGGCCTTGGTCGTCAATCTCAGTTGCCACTACGCAGACCCCGCCGAGAACGGCAGGTTTGCCGAAGCGCTCGATGAGGAGATCCACGTGGCGCATCCCGTTTAGCACCGGAAGGATCATGGTTTCAGGTCCCACGGCAGCGGCAAAGTCATTCATGGCACCGGCGAGCGCGTAGCTTTTCACCCCGAGCAGGATCAGGTCGTAAGGCTTGGAAAGTTGCTCGGCGGAAACAAGCTTCGGCTTTAGCGTTACATCGCCGTGGGGGCTGACGATTTGCAGTCCGCGAGTGTTTAACTCTTCTGCCCGCTTCGCGCGCACCAGGAATGTTATGTCACGGTTCGCCTGAAGGAGACGGCCACCAAAGTATCCGCCAACGGCCCCCGCACCGACGACCAGGATCTGCATAGCTGCCTCCCAGCTTTGGGAAAATTCTGCAAGCGACACTGCGCCCCTTCCAAGCAGCAGGCACCAGGGGTGAGTCAGCGCCGCCCGCGCGACGCGCCTTATCTCATGGACGCATCCTGCCACGTAAGATGATCTAGGGTCGCGGTCCGCCACATAAAGCCAGGTCAGATCGTCGCGCAGACCCGTCTAGCCGTAATGATCCCGCGAGAGCAAGGAAATGGCAGGCCCCGGTGTTGCCGCGAACCCGCGACATTCGGCTCAGAAGCTATGCCGTGCCAGAACTCTGAGTGCCACTGCTGGTATTGCTTACGAGCAATCGCGCCATTCATCCCGGGAACGCGCGCAAAGCAGTGTACCTGCGCGTGTTCGCAGAACGCGCGTCCGGGCCAGTGTTTATCAGACCCTACGAGATTTTTCGCGAGCCACGGGTTGGTGACTTCGCTTTCTTTCAGTTCGTAGCGCTCATTCCCGTTGTGTGGAAAGACTTGATGGCGCTCGCTTCGTCGGGTTCCACAGAGAAGACTTTGTTCAGAGAAGTCGCGGTAAGGAGGTTATTCACGGTCGGGTTTAGTCCTGCCAATTTCAGCTCGCCGCCTTGCTTCCGGATGGCCATATGGCTGCGTACCAACTCGCCGATTCCGGAGCTGTCGATGAAGTCGACATCCTTCATATTCAGAAGAACTTTTTGGCTGCCGGCGGCAGTGAGTCCGGCGATCGCTTCGCGAAGCAGGGTGTTGCCGGCGCCAAAGGCGATCTTTCCGCGAATGTCGACCACGTGAATGCCATCGACTTTGCGGGTGTTGCATTGCGGCTTCGAGGCTGTCGGCGTTTGAATGCCGAGTCCGAGGCGGTCTAAAATGGGCGAGGCTTTTCCGACTACCTCCTGGAATTCGCTCTGCACGAGAACCAAAGAGTGGCCATTTTTGAGAACTTCGAGCAGATGTTCGGCTTCGGCTTCCGATTTCTCCACACTTGTGGGCGCAGGTTTGTCGGGGTCTGCTGAGATCTGTTCTCCAAGAACGCCGCCGGCCTGGGAACCGAGGAATCCGAGCAAGGCTGCACCCCCGACACCGAGAGCAAAAACTTGGCCGAATCCGGGGATCAGAGCAAGTGCGGCGCCGACGCACCCTGCGGTCACACCCACAGCTCCGCCCATGAAGCCACCAACGTATTGGCCAAGGTCCTTTCCGAAGCTCATCGCTTCACTTTGCGATCGGGTGAGGAAAACTATGGATTCCTGAGGGATGTGTTGCTCGACCAGCTGCTTGACGGCCTGCTCAGCACGTTCGCGCGAATCGAAAATGCCAATAGCAGTTTCCATAAGAATACCTCCAGCGCTTTTCGGTCCCAAGTAACCGAGATGCAGCGGTAATCTTGGCCAAACGGATCGCTTTGTCAAGGGAAATCGTCGGATTTTCGTGTGGTAACGCAAGGGTCTTCGGCCCTGGGGGGGACTCAGTCGTCGAGTTGGCGGTCGGCTCGGTGCCCGCCGAAGGCGTGGATTGTTCTGGTACCAGCCAGAACTTCACCACTATGCCGCACGCCCTGGGGGATGAAATATTCCTGTCCGGCCCTTATCGAAGTCCGCTCCCCGTTGATGATCAAGGTGTAGCAGCCCTGGACAACGATCATGTACTCGTCATATTCGTGGACATGTTCCGCCGAGGAGGCGCTCAGGGCGCACGTCCAGAACGCCATTTGGCTTCCATCAGCTCCGTCGAAGACGTGGCCTTCGACGCCGGGAGTGGCCTGGTTGAGCTGAGCAATTTTGTTGGCGGGGTGTTTCATGAATCCGGGAAAGTTGTTGTCCATGACGCCAGACATTGTTGCACAAGGCGCGCTATGCGGAAACTCAAGTAGGCAGAATATCTGTCTGGAGAGAAGCCACGAAAACATCATTTTTAAAGGCAAAATGCCGTGACTCGAACACGCGACATGTCGCGTAGCAGATATGCGGAGCGGCACTCTAAGTGCCGCTTCTGGCTTCGCTTTCGGGGAAGCGCGCCATTTCCATGTTCAATCGAGAGATCGGTCTGCAGGCCAAGAAATCCACCCAATACTTTGGTATCCCTCGATACGTTCGTCCAATAGATTCGTTGTCGGGCTTCTGCTAGCCTCGCGTCGAACGGTCACTCGCTCTGACATGGAAAGGAATACCCAAATGGACGGCGGACGGAAGGAGACCACGCCTGTCGCGTCGAACACGCTCAGTGTGAACGTTTTTACAGCCCCGGGAAAGACTATGGTCGGCGAACGGCCCAAGCCCTTCGGCGAAGCGTTCGGCTTTGACCCGATCACGTCGACTTTAATCTTCGGCGAGTACGACGCGGTGCTGGTGGACGCAATGGGAACAGTGGCTGAGGCCGAAGCTCTCGCGGATTGGGTCGCTCTGCACAACCGCAACTTGGAGACCATCTATATAACGCACGCCCATTTTGACCACTTCTACGGTCTGAGCATCCTGCTCGACCGTTTTCCGGGCGCTCGGGCGATAGCAACGCCTAAGACGGTCGATGCCATGCAGATGTCTTTCTCGCCGACAGTCGAGCGCTTGGCCCGCCGGCTCTTTCCTGGGCAAGTGGCCACCAAGTTGGTTCCACCTGAGCCCTATGAGCACGACACGTTCACTCTCGAGGGCCACGAATTGCGCATCATCGAACAGGGCCGCACCGATAGTCCCGATTCGACCTCTCTACACGTTCCGTCGATCGGCCTGATCGTCGCTGGCGACGTTGTATACAACCAATGCCGCATTTACGTGGGCGACACCACCCCCGAGACCCGAAAGAATTGGATCGCGGCGCTAGACCGGTTGGCGGCGCTGAACCCGGCGATGGTTGTCGCCGGTCACAAGAAGCCCGGCGCGCCGGACTCCCCCTCGACGATCGAGGACACCAAGCGTTACCTGCAGGACTTCGATCGGCTGCAGAAAACCGCGACATCCGAACAGGAGCTGTTCGATCAGATGACCGCGCTGTACCCCAACTGGGTAGCCAATCAGTCGTGGTTGATGTTCGGATTTCCGCAGCCATAACCTGCATCAACCGCTGATGCGAATGTTCCTGGCGCCTGAGGAAGGTTTCCCCGAGTTGGAAAGGCGCCGGAAATCGCGATGCCGCATGCGCGAAGTCTTCCAGCCGTGGATTCCATCCCCACGCGTTTTGCATCCTTATCGTACAGCTCGCTTTCCCGGGACTCATTCGAGGTGGGAGCCGTATGCGTAGGAGCGCCGGTACGGATCTGTGCAGGGGCAATCAGCGATGGTCGTTCCTACCGCGACACTGGACCGCTTAATTTGTGACTTTCAGGACTGTTTTCGGGTTGCCGACGACTCGCCCGCTGATCGTGGTTCTGCGGGTGTGAGCGCAACAGCGATGTCTACGACGAGCATAATCCCTCGCAATCCGGGTCCGAAGCCCGGGCCGGCAGAGTATGAGAATGTGTGCGATACTTGCCTCCTAAGAAAATACTGGCGGTGTCATGATGTCCGGGCTGCACTCTCGCGCTCTCGCGCAGTTCGTCCTGGCGATGGGGACGGTTATGGGCGGCTGTTCCAGTTCGCCCCCACCCATTTTGGTGACCCTAACCCCGTCCGCTCCGCAGTCAATTGATCAGAGCCAAACGGTCGCGATCACAGCCATCTTGATGAATGACAGGACTGACAAAGGGGTCTTATGGGCCCTGACCGGCCCGGGATCTCTCAGCA
>JBEKSZ010000111.1:0-19267 GCA_049516615.1 Candidatus Acidiferrum sp.
GCGAGGGCCACGATGAGAATGAAAACAAAAACCATCAGGATCTGCCAAGAGCTTTGCGGTTCGAAGGGGTAGCTATTGAAGGAAAGCACGAGAAATACGTAGATCCCGGCGACGGACATGAGCAGAGTGCGGAGGCGGAGAAAAATGGAAGCGATAAAATTGTAATAGAACAGACAGACGAAATCCTCGGCGATTTGCGTGGACTCGGGCAGCGAAGTTTTCTGAAACCGAAATTCCGTTACGGGTTCAGCCGGTTCTGGCCGCACCTTGGGAGCTATGGTTTCCGCGTCCCATCGGGGCGAAAGGAACAGCAGGACCTTCGCGCAGGCAGTGGCGAGATCCGACTGTAATTCCATCAGCTTGGGCAGAAGGGCGGCAGTCGGGTTTCGTGTGATAATTTCGCTTAGCGATTTAAGGTAACGGTAGCAGGAACTGCGCTTTTTGTACTCCTCCGTGCCCTTAAGCTGTTTGGCCTTGTGTACGACTTTCCTGCGGAGTTCGTTACAGTTGGTCCGCAGCTTTCTAACAGGGTGCGACGTCAACAAGTCTAAAAACAATCGCAAGCGCCGCCAGAATGGCACGTTGACTCTGGCTTGCTCGATACGCCTGAGCGCGATAACAATTCCCCCGAGCTCACCGGCAGTTGCCTGCACTTTGCGAATCGCCAGAGACAAATCGTCTTTTTGCACCACTTCCGGGTCCTCGCTCAGAAACTTGCTCAAGCTGCGAAGCGCCTCGATCTCTCGGCTGAGCAGAGAGAAGAAATCATCGAAGGCGCTCCCTCCGAGGCGCCAGATGGGCTTAGTTCTTAGTTCCTCGAGACGAAAAAACCCTCGGCGCAGGGTCAGACGGTCGAGCGCGGCGAGAGGACGGCGCAGCTCGATCCAAACGACGACGAGCCGGAACAAATCAAAGAGCAAGACCAGGAGGGCCAGGGTGAAAGCCAGGGAATAGAGTCGATCGTACACCCCGCCTTCAAGGCTGCGAACTGGATGGGAAAAGTCGATGACAAAAAACGAGAGAAGAAGCGCAAAAATCGGCAGCAGGATCACGCGATGATCCCCGTTGGCCGGGTGCGCAACGCGCAGCAGGTCCTGATTCCTCTCCCTCGTGAGCGCGCCGAAACGCATCGGAGGGCCGACCGGTTGATCGGACGCGCCATGCTGTTTCGCGAAATCCTCCGTCGCGGGCAGCCGAGGACCACGTTTGTCGGTGAGCACCAGGCCAGCTAGCGTGTACCAAGCCCACCATATGCCCGCGAGCGCCAGAATCAGGAACGGCACCAGGGGCGAAACGCCGGAGGTGATGTGAACATAACGGTAATAAGACAGGTTTTGGAAAGTCGAGGGGTGCTGTCGCGAGATGTAGTAGCTGATGCAGCAAAGCAGGCACACCGATAGCGGGGAAAAAGCCCCGAACCAGTACGATCCCCTCTTCAGAAAATCCAGGAACGAGACAATGGCGAGGAAAATAAGGATTGCCCACAGAGAGAAGTGGAGCGGCCAGTCGGGAAGTTCGAACGCCCCGTAGCGCCAGGGAGCCAGCAGAAAAAATGCAATCGCGAAAAACATTATGTCGGCGACGAACAAGCCGTAGTTGCTGTAGGAGTCGTCCACAGGCGCAAAATTGGCGGCAATTTTAGAAAGGGCGAAGATGGAACCGTTGTAGCGAAGAAACAGGTAGAGCATGACCACGGCTAAAAAGACCACGCAGAGCATCTTCCAGTCGTGGGGCGTCTTGACGGGAAGGGACTTCGGGCTCTCGGGCGGGCAGCAGCCGGCGACGGCGTGGATTTGACTGAGAATGTCTGGATGGAACTGCGGCTCTCGGGAGGCATCGAGCAAAGCAACCGGCCAATAGCCGTTGCTGCCGATCACCGTCAGCCACAGCGGCGGTGCGAACTCTTGATGAGCGGATGAACCGGCACCTGCATAATCGGGCCATCCATATTCGGCATACCCGGCCGGTGCCAAATCCTGGCAACGGCCAGCAGGTGGATCGCAACTGGGAAGCGGTGGCGGGTCAGGTAGCAATGCGACCATGGCATTGAACTCGCCGACGGAAAAATTCCACGGAAACACCAGATCCGAATGAGCGGCATTCGAAGCAGCGTCGATCCGCGGCATTCGGTCATCGATGCCGGGGAGCAGAGAATAAGAAGTGAGGGCGAGAATTCCTTGGAATCGAGGATCATCAACTTCGCGCGACAACAGGGAATCCTCGCCGATCGTCACGATCCGGCCCTCGGGATAGGCCCGGCGCAGATAGTGACTCAGGAACAGCGTGTCCAGCGGATTGGTGGCCTGAAGGAGAACAAAGACGGAATGGTGTTTTTGCAGATTCGAGACGATGCCTTGCAGGATGGCTTCTTCGGAAAGAGGGGTCTGACCCGGCGAGTAGATGCGAACGCTGTCGTCGTCGCTGCCCGTGTCCTCGATATTGAGAGGAAGGGTCGTACGGGGAGGGCTGCTGCCCGAATTGGACGCGGTGGCCGCTTGAATCTGTTGTTGGTAGGCGCTGCGCAAGTGCGAAATGTCGCGCGGGAAATAGAAATGGGGAATCTTGGGAGGATAAGAATAAGCGCGGAATGACGTGCAGTTATTGTGCTCGCTCGGCCAGCTTGCTTCTTGTGGTTGATCGCCATAGGCAGTTTCATCTTCGGAGACAATAGCGACTTGGTTTTCTTCGTATTCCTGCTGGCCCACGGCAAACGCTAGAAAGTGCTCGATAGCATATCGATCGCTTTCCTGGAAAGAACGAAACACGACAACTCTCTTTCGGCACCGCGATTGAAACCACTGAATGGTTCTATAGCTGCTGGCTGTCCCGCTGTGAATGATGACCGGACGAGCATCGGAGTCATCCTCGAGCAGGTAATGCAAAGAGTAGAGCGAGCCGGAAAAACTCGGACCGAGAATCAAAAGAGGCGACTTTGCAGCGCCCTCCGTTGCTCCCCTGCGAATGGCAGCCATGATCTGCAAGGCATTCAGAAACTGCGGCTTGTTGATGCCGCCCGTCGGGCGCTCGCCCACCACGAATACAAAAAGAACCTGCGCAGCGTCGCATGGATCCCTGGGGAGGTGTTTGCGGAAGATCAAAAGTCCGGGAAGACTCTCTACTTGCGATGACCAATCGGCCCCAGCCAAGCGAGTGGCCAGGATCGAGGATTCCGGATGTTGCGTCGTATCCCAGGGAAGGAAGGATCGCGCGAATAGATAGCCCTGCCGCTGTGCCGCCTCCATGGTTGCAGCAATCTGCCGGTCAAAGGACAGAGTCAGGTGCGTGTGGATGGGATCGGGCATGGTAGCGATGATGAAGCGCAGCGAGCTGCGGACCTCATCGGGAACATTCCAGTGACTTTGCAAGTCCTGCCTGGTTTGAAGAAGGCTGAGCTTTGGAGGTGCAGGGAATTTGCATTGAGGATACATCGAAGTGTCGGGCGGCGAATCACCGGGGTGGCGAAAGAAGCCTTCGATCGTACTTCGGAGGTCGTCAGCGGGACAGAAACCATCGCACAAGCCGCACGGATGGTCGCCCGAGAGGTTGTCCGTCTGAAGCTGGCAGGGACCTCGTTCAAGAGGTGCGCCATTTCCGCCATCGCCAGCGATGGAAGCTACGGATTTCCCGACGGCCTGCAATGCTGTGGACTTGGCGGAAACTTCCGCGGAGCCAGTTGACGCGCCACCCTGACCGTGGACCATGAGAATGGTAACAGTGAAAGCGAGAAGAGCCCCGAATCCTCCCCTGCGCATGGCCAAGCCCCCAGCAAAACGCTAAAACTTCACCGTTCCGATTTGACCACCTTTACGCCGCACAGCTTCCCTTTGGCAGGACCTGACCGTCGTGAATCGCGCCGAGACGCCCGATGGAACGCGCTGATTCGCCGGCGGCACGCTTCACTGTTTCGTTTATAGTACGATAATACTACCATTTGACGATAATATACATTACAATTGATTACTTGACACGAACCAGAGCCGAAGCGTTCCCCGCGCCCGGCAGCGACTGCCCACCCAGATCGAAGAAATGGTCGTTTCAAGGAGCAGCGCCACGGCTCTAAGGCTGGGGCGGGCGCCGCGGCGATTTGCGGCCTGATCCACTCCACCAAACTCAATGCCTTAACCCCGAGGCTGGGTGCTGATTCGCGGCCCACGTTTCTAGGCCAGAGCCATCGGCTGATCCCGCGTAGCGGGAAATTCCTGCAAAGCAACAGGTGCGGCGGCGTTCGAACCTTGAGCGCAATCGAAATCAAGTTTCGTTGTTTAAGATGGAATTCAACTATAATCGGATGACCCCTTCAAAAAGCCATTGGTGTGCCAACCGTGCCTCGCGGCTAGCCGCTCCTGGACTATTTTCTAGTTCGGGACGATGTGCCTGCGGCGCCGCGTCACGGTATGGGGGGGGAAATATTCGCATTTCCGTCAAAGAGAACGCCGCGTTCGATCCTCGTCTGGCTCGGTTTCGTGTTTTACAGTACGTCGCGCTAGCGGTGGCACTCGCGCTGGCGGCAATCTGGGCACGCTCGGGAACCTGGCACGGCGATGCTCAATTGCATACCCTGGTCGAATTGGGCGCCGCCCTCCTGGCGTTGACAGCAGGCACCATGTCTCTCGTTCGCTACTACGCGAAGAAAAGCAGTTCGTTCCTGCTTTTGGGTAGTTGTTTTCTAGGCGCCGGGGTGCTTGATGCTTATCATGGACTAATCACTTCGTCATACCTGCAGGGTCACACTCCGTCGGCGCTCTCGGGGTTAACTGTTTGGAGCGGCGCACTTCCCCGGGTCTTCTTGTCACTGCTACTGTGTGTGTCTTTACTCGAATGGAAGAAACCGCGGCGAACTGGGGGAACACGCATCAGGGAGGCGCTCGTATACACCTCGGTCGCAATGTGGGCCATCGCCAGCTTTACCTTCTTTGCGCTTGTGACCGTGAAACCGGTTTATTACCCAAATTTTGTTCTCCATCGGCCTTCGCAGCTGGCACAAGCTTTGTTCTTCGCAATCGCGCTCGGCGGATACCTCTGGAAAGGTGATTGGAAACGGAATCAGTTCGAACACTGCCTGGTGCTCGCACTCATCGCCGCCACGGCGAGCGATTTCGCATTCATGGAATTCTACAAGAGCCTGTACGATGCCCAGTTTATCGCGGGCCACCTGCTGAAGATTCTCGCGTACTTGTTCATTCTGTTCGGGCTTTTCGGCAATACCTATTCCATTTTCAAAAAGGTCGCGCAGGACGCCACCACACTCGAAATCCGCGTCTCCGAAAGAACGGCGGAGCTCGAGAGCGAGATCGCCGTGCGACAAACGGCGCAAGTCAAGTTACAGCACGCGATCTTGGCTGCTGAAGCGGCCAGCCGGGCCAAGAGCGAGTTTTTGGCGAATATGAGTCATGAAATCAGGACTCCGCTCAATGGTGTTATCGGCATGACCGATCTGGTTCTGGACACGGAGTTATCCGGCGAACAACAGGAGTGTCTGAAGACCGTGAAACTCTCCGGGGAATCGCTTTTGGTACTGATAAACGACATTTTGGATTTTTCAAAAATTGAAGCGGGAAAGATGGAACTAGACGAGACGGACTTCAATCTATATGAAAACATCGAAAGCACCATGAAGACTTTGGCGCTGCGCGCCGACGAGAAAGGCCTTGAACTGTTGTGCGATCTCGCCAGCGATTTGCCCCCAGTGGTGCGCGGAGATTCGACGCGCCTGCGACAGGTTGTGCTGAACGTCGTCAGCAACGCCATAAAATTTACCTCCAAGGGCGAGGTGGTCTTAAAGGTCGAAAGTTTGCTTTCTAAATCCTCTGATAATCTGCTGCATTTTACCGTCACGGATACTGGAATCGGGATTCCACCGGAGAAGCAAACGTTGATCTTTGAACCTTTTTCGCAGGCGGACAATTCTACAACCCGCAATTTTGGCGGTACTGGCCTCGGGCTTACCATCTGCACGCGACTGGTGGCGATGATGGGCGGAACAATTTGGGTGAATAGCGAGGTCGCTAAAGGAACGCAATTCCATTTCACCGTCCGCATGCCGCCCGCAAATGGCGTAACCGTCGATGTTTCGCGACCGGCCATCAGCCAGAATCTGGCGGGAGTCCGGGTGCTCATTGTTGATGACAACATTACCAACCGGCAGATCCTTGAGAAATTACTGGAACGGTGGGGCATGAAAACCACGAGCGCGGACAGCGCGATTGGCGCGATTGGCGAGCTCACTCGTGCCCAGGAGCAAGGGACAAAATTCGATCTCTTGCTGACCGACATGCACATGCCGGACATGGATGGCTTTGAACTGATCGAGAGAATTCGCGAACGCCCCGAGTTGTCCACCAAGGCGATTGTGATGCTTGGTTCTACTAGTCACCGCGGAGACTCCACGCGGTGCAAGGAACTTGGCGTGGAGAGCTTTTTGCAGAAGCCCATTCCGCAGAATGAATTGCGCTCCGCCCTTGCCAAAGCACTCGACCGCACAGCTGAGATTCATACTTTGGCCGCGGTACCCGCGGGATTGCCGCGTGCAGCAGCCAAAGATGGTCTGAACATCCTTGTGGCGGAAGACAACAAGGTGAATCAGACGCTGCTTACCCGGCTTCTCGAAAAGCGCGGGCATCGAGTGAGGGTGGTGGTGAACGGGCGCGAGGCTGTCGAGGCCCTCTCGGAAGAAACCTATGATGTGGTTTTGATGGACGTGCAGATGCCCGTCATGGACGGTCTCGAGGCCACTATCGCAATACGCGAGGCGGAGAAGGATGGCCGCAAGCAACAGCCCATCGTGGCTTTGACGGCGCACGCGATGAAAGGGGACCGCGACAAGTGCTTGGCTGCCGGAATGAACGGTTATCTAACCAAACCAATTCGAGCTCCGGAATTGGAGGCGGCGCTGCAGATTTACATTGCTCGCCGCGAGAGCCAGAGCCTGAATGAGCTCCCGCGCAAGGTTCGCGATGAGCCTAAAGAGCGAGAATCCGAAGCTGACACTGGCGAACATCCCCTGTCACAAACCCGTGAGTCCCGATAAGGCGTAGTGCGGTGCTCCCTCGCAATTTCGACACACAGGGCACCGTTCTAGCAGCGACATCGGGATCCGGTCGCTGTTGTGACTCCTGCAATTGAGGCACGTTAAGTCTCTTTTCCATGAGGCGTCAACAGTTTCACCCATCAAATGCCCAGCGACCTCAGTCGGCATGTCCGTCTACTGTGAGTCTTGGTTCCAACCAGGAGAGAAAACCGCGGTCCTGGCAGTGCATAGAAATGCAATCGTTGACGCCCACACACGGTCCATTGCGGCGCAACTCTATCACGGGCCGTCCAGATTTCGGACGAGTGGCTGCCCAACCCCCGCCGAGAAACATCAAGTAAAAGGCGCGAACCGAACGGCCCGCGCCCTCGTTTCAACTACTGCTTACTTGCCGCACCCAGAACAGTCAGAGCAACAGTCGGCGGAAGCGCAGCACGCGTTCGCTGCACTTGCCGCTTTCGCCGCTCCTGCAAAGGTGAGTGCGATTACGGCCATTAATACAACTGCACAAATATTCTTCATGGTTTTTCTCCTTTTGAAAAATTAGTTTGGTTTTTTGGCGATGGCAAAGCCATCAGGAGAGCCCGAAGGACGACGCGGATGTCTAGATACGCAGCAAACGAGTTTTGAGGAGCGTGTCTCTGCCACCGTGCGAGACGGAAGGAACGAGTTCCACTAGGTCAAAAGACACTCGGGGCAACTCGAAACCGGAGGCCAAGGCAAAACTAAGCGTGGGAGCGATTGCGAGTGCAGCGGTATCCGGCTTGGGCGCGACCGTTATTTCGAGAGGGCAACAAGACATGGGTCCCGGCTTGTTGTCGTGGTTCCCTGGACTCTTGCCGGAATGATGGCAATGGTCCATATCTGCCATCGGGGCCGATCGGCTGCGATTCGCGAGGGCGGGTAGCGTGCACCCCATGAAGCAAGCCAAGACGGCCATCCATACCGAAATGACCGTGGAGGTGACTGCCTGCCGCGAATCCATCCGTCTAGCCTATACCTGTCGATTGCCCAAAACAATTCCCTGTTTTTGCCCGAAAAACTCATTTGCAGGCAATTCTAACGGTTCCCCCTCATCTACTATCGGTTAAAGCGTTCACCACCGCCCGCCCCAAGCCGATGACCGTTTTTTGCTGCGATACCCGCGGAGACAACATGTCATTCGCCGCAAAGTCGATGGGACTCCAGCGAAGGGGGACGCAAATCGTCCGCGGAACGGACAGAAAGGAAAGCGTCCAGGCCGTTCATCTCCGCGCGTGCACAGTAAAAAGGGTGACCCCGGCTTGGCCTCGGAGCAGGGGGGCCTCTCGCTGGCAAGCAATCCAAAATCACACCCGCCGCGGCACAGCCGTTTGATTGACAAACTAAGTAGCTTACTGTCCGGCAACCGAAGAGATTTTGGCTTCGCGACGGTGCCGGGAGACCGAAGAGCGTTGCGCCGTTTTGCAGGCTTTCCTCAGGCTCGTTGGCCTCGGTGTCGACAATGTAGCTTCATGACGCTACATTGTAGTTATGAAAAGCGTGGGACTTCGAGAACTGAAGAACCGCTTGAGCGCGTACGTTCGAGAAGTGCGGTCCGGCGAGGGCGTGCTGGTGACCGATCGCGGTGAAGTCGTTGCAGAACTGCTTCCGCCAGGGCAGGGGCTCCATGAAAGCGGCGTCACTTCCGCGCTAATGGCACTGGAAAGGAAAGGGCAGCTGACGCTCGGCGCCTCAAATGGGGCGACGATGTATCCAAAACTTTCACCTCTACTGAAGCGACATCGCGCCGCTGTGCTCCTTGATGAGGAGCGCGGTACTCGGTGAACATCTATGCAGAATCCAGCGCGGTGCTGGCCTGGTTGCTTGGGGAAGCGGCCGGCAGTCGCGTCCGAGAGGTGCTCCGCCATGCGGAGCTTGTGATGGCCTCCGATCTCGTGCTCATCGAGTGTGACCGCGTGATCATCCGAGCGGTCACGCTTGGAGAAATCGATGAAGCGACGGCCGCCGAGCGCCGGGCACACCTGAATGCGGCCGCTGCGCAATGGCACCTGTGGCGACTCAGTTTGGACATTGTTGACCGAGCAAGGCGTCCGTTTCCCCCAGAACCTGTGCGCACCCTTGACGCGATTCACTTGGCATCCGCCTTGGCCGCACGTTCCGCGGTCCCGAGTATGGAACTCCTAAGTCTCGGCGATCGAATTCGCCGCGCCGGCGAGCAACTCGGATTCCGACTTCAACCCAGGTGACCCCGGACAGCGCTCATGGTCCCTGGGCGATCTTCCTAACAACTCCACGATCACCCCCTCTCTGGAGAGACTGAGGATTCCATATTTCTTCAGCTCGGACGAACGAATGACGGCTACTCTGTCGGTGAGCAACTCAGCCGAACGAACCTATTGATTCCGAACAACAGCGTGTGAAATCGGGAATTTGCTAAATCTCCTGCGCTGTTTGCGCTCGCCCTTTAACGTCCCTCAATCACTTGTGTCGCTCTCAGTTGCAGCCAGATGGCGTCATTTGCAGACCAGAGTGCACCAAAACTGCACCAAGCAATCGGCTCGTACCCCTTCAACTCCGTACTCCCTGTCGCGATGTCCGATTGTGCGAAGCTTACACGAGTGTCCACCGCGGAGCAGTCTCGCGCCGGACACCCATATGCCGGAGGTTGCGGAGTTAGTTACATCCAGCGGAAAAGTTTTGGAAAGAAAAGCGAACCCGCGGTACCCTTGGAATGTTCCATTTCACCTGTTGTAAGGGTCGAATGGTTTTTTAGTCTCTCCGCTGACCGAATTATTAATGCCGCTTCGGCGGCCCCCTCTCAGTTCACCCCGCGGAGCGCTGCAGCACGATCAATTTCGTCGCCAAACCGACTCAAGCAAGACGAAATTGTTCGTAAACCACACGCGAATGGCCCGACCAAAATCGTGCACAGTTTATCGATCGATTGCAGCTTTCGTCCTTTATTCGTTGCGCTCTTCGCGGCTTTGGCTGGCGTCTCGATGGTCCATGCCCAGGATGCCAGGGAACTTACATCCGTAAGTCAAATTCGAGCCCTCACGCCACAGCAGGCCAGTCGCCATCTCCCAATTCGCGTGCGAGGCATCGTGACCGTACTTTCTGGCTGGAAATCTTCGTTTTTTTTTCGCGACGCAACCACCGGCATTTCCGTTGATCGCACGCGCGACGATCCGCCGGTTGCGGCGGGACAGGAAGTCGAAATTCGGGGTGTGACAGGCGCTGGATTGTTCGCTCCGGTGATCCTCGCAAGCGATGTACGGCTTCTCGGCGAGGGAAAACTCCCAAGCGCCCCCGCGTTTGACTACGGCGAACTAGTGAGCGGCCGGCAAGACAGTCAATGGATTCGCGTTCACGGAATCGTTCGCACCGCCGTCATTAAATCTGCGTGGGGACGTCCGGTCCTTTTCTTAAACATCGATATTGGTATGGGCAATTTGATAACCGCTCGCGTTCATGATTTTCTCTCGACCGGAATAGAAAACCTAGTCGCCTCCGTGGTCTCCGTCCGGGGAGTTTGCGGGACGGCTTTCAATGAAAAACGCCAAACCGTGGGCTTGCGGTTGTTTGTACAAAATTTGACCGATGTTCAGGTGGAGCAACCCGCGCCTGCCGACCCATTCGACTTGCCAACCAGCGGTCTGGACGGTCTGCTGCAATTCAGCAGCCAGGATCGCGGCGGAGCAGTCTTGCGCGTAAAGGTCCGCGGAACGCTGATCTACCAGGACGTTGCCCGTGGATTATATATACAATCTGGAGCCAGCGCGGTTTTTGTACGCAGCGAGCAGCGCACCAGTGTGCCTTTGGGTTCGGAACTGGAGGTCATCGGTTATCCCGCGGCAGGCTCGTATTCCCCCACGCTGGTTGATGCGTTATTCCGTCCCACCGGACAGCGCCCGCCGATTGCCGCGAAGTCAATTCTAGGGTCCGACGCATTGACGGAGAACGACGGATTCTTGTCCGCACCGTACGATTCCATGTTGGTCGAAGTCCGCGGGTGGTTGCTTGAGCAGTTTGCCGGCGGTGAAGAAGACGTGTTCTTGTTGCAGAATGACGGCGGAATTATAACCGTGCGCCTGCGGAATCCTCCAGGAGCTACGCGGTTGTCGCTGTTACGGGGCGCCCTCGTCAGAGCGACAGGGGTTTTCATCGCCAAAGTCGACGAATACCATGAGGTGCGGTCATTTGAAATTCTAGCGCGCACGCCGAGCGACCTTGTCATGCTCGTGAAACCCTCGTGGTGGACGAGCGCACACCTCATTTGGGCCTTGGCGACGCTCGCCCTGTTAGCCTTAGCAACCTCTGCTTGGTTGACATTGCGACACCGCGAGCAACGAACCACCCAGATTGAGCAATCCAACGCCAAATTGAAAAACGAGATTTATGCTCGCCAGTTAGCTCAAGAGGCGCTGCAGCGCAAAAGCGAGGAACTGTTCCTCTCCAACAAGCGGCTCGAGCAGTTTAGTTCCGAAGAGATTCGCCGCAGCGACGCAATTCGCATCACCGCGCTGGAATCCGCTCGACTTGGTGACTGGCAGATCGATCTCGCATCCGGAGTGGTTAAGCGTTCCCTGCTACACGACCGCATCTTCGGCTACCCGGAGAAGCTGCCCGAATGGGATTTTGCCGTTTTCATCAAGCATGTATTCGCGGAAGATCGGCGACGCGTACAGCAGATCTACGAAGAGAATTTGCAGCAAGGGAAAGGTTGGGATTTTGAGTGCAGGATCACCTGGCCCGATCAATCCATTCACTGGATCTGGGCTTGCGGCGGTCCTTATCGCGACCAATCGGGCAAAATAACCTTCGTGATGGGCACGGTAGCCGACATCACCGCCCGAAAGCAGGCCGAGGGTCTGCGGGCTCATTCACAAAAGCTTGAGTCACTCGGCACACTCGCGGGAGGTATAGCCCACGATTTCAACAATATTCTGTTGGCGATCACTGGCAATGTTAAACTTGCAATTGCCGATTGTCCCGAAGATCATCCGGCGCAGATATATCTTTCCGAGATCGCAAAAGCCGGCGCGCGTGCCACCAACCTTATCCGTAGTATCCTCACCTTCAGTCGACCCGGCGAACTAAAGCGCCACAGTACCGACCTCCAATCGGTGATCGAGGAGGCCCTCAAACTCGTCCGCGCTACCGTGCCAGCAGCCATCGAATTCCGGCAATCCTTCCGCTCCGCCTTACCTCCGGTTCTGGCCGACCCCACGCAGATCCATCAAATCGTCGTGAACTTGGCTACCAATGCGGCTCACGCGATCGGCGCCAGAAGTGCAGGCGTCATCAACGTCAGCCTGGAATTTGCCGATCTGACCGCCAACTCTCCGGCCACCTCGCCGGCCTTGCCTATCGGTAGCTACGTGGTGCTGTCGTTCACAGACAACGGTTGCGGAATCGATGTACAGATTCTGGAGCGAATTTTCGATCCGTTTTTCACCACCAAGGACATCGGCGAGGGAACCGGCCTCGGCCTCGCCGTGGTTCACGGCATAGTGAAAAGCCACGATGGCGGAATTTGTGTGCAGAGCAGCCTGGGCGTTGGCACCACATTCAAGCTCTTCTTTCCCCCCAGCAGCTCGGCCGTTTCAACGGAGCCTCAGGGCGAAAGTCTGCGCTGGCGCAATCGCACCGAGAGGGTTCTTTACGTGGACGACGAAGAATCTTTAGTCCTGCTAGTCACCCGCACGCTGGAACGAATCGGATACAAGGTAACGGGCCAAACCAATCCATTGGGCGCGCTCGAACTCTTTCGTTCAAATCCGGATGCGTACGACGTCGTCGTCACCGACCTGGCTATGCCGGGGCTTTCCGGTTTCGAGCTGACCAGCGGTCTGCAAAGGATTCGCGCCGATATTCCCGTAGTTATAACTTCTGGCTACATCCGTCCCGAAGACCAACAACGTGCTATGGCAATGGGCCTTCGTGGGTTGATCCTCAAGCCCAATGCGATCGAACAATTGTGCCTGACCCTCGACGCTATATTCCGGCATTAAAGAGCCAAACTTGATGGCGTTCCGATTTGCTTCAATGGTCCAAAGGAAATCGCGTTGCAGGAAGAAACCACAGGGCCGAGCGCGGTAGAAACTGAAAGCTCTGCTGTTTTGCATACCGTGCCGGCGTTTGAAATTACTCGCGACAGATTTCTCGCGAATTCGATCCCTGCACAGCCGAATATCAACACCGGCAGAAGGATTCCGCCGACTTCGATGATTGCTGAACGCCTCTACTTATCTTGTTGCGGAACAATGAGAGAGATCTCGTGTCCGGTCTGGTTGCTGAAGATTAGATATTCTCCGGGACGCGTGCTACGCGGTTTCGCCACCCTTGGTTCTGCGAACCTAGGAGCGGTGTTCGCCTGGGGATAGTGACGTTGCATCCACTGCGGTTGGCAATGCCAAATAGGCAGCGGAGTTGTCAAAGCAGATTTTCCTGATCATGGTGCCGATCAGTTCGTCGTCATCCGGCAGCAAGCCCTTTTCGATTTCGTCGCCAATGAGGTTGCAGAGCACGCGGCGAAAATATTCGTGGCGCGGAAAGGACAGGAAGGAGCGGGAATCCGTGACCATGCCGACGAAGCGGGAGAGCAGGCCACAACTCGACAAGGCATTCAGTTGCAGTTCGATACCTTCCTTGTGGTCGAGGAACCACCAGCCGCTGCCAAACTGGATCTTGCCGGCCGTGGCGCCGTCCTCGAAACAGCCGGCGATGGTGGCAAAGAGATAGTTATCGGCGGGATTGACGTTGAAAAGGATCATTCTGGGCAAGGCCTCCTCGCGGGCCAAGGCGTCGAGGTAAGCCGCCAGGGAAGATGCCTGCGGCCAGTCCCCCATGGCGTCGAACCCCGTGTCCGGCCCGAGGAGTCCGAGCATTCGCGAGTTTAAATTACGCTGCGCGCCAAGGTGCAGCTGTTTCGTCCAGCCTTTCTCCGCGTCCAAGCGGCCAAAGAAAATCATGAGATGACTGTTGAGTTTTCTGGACTCCGTGCTCGAGAGCTGTCCGCCGGCGCGGAGAGCAGCGAAAAGGGTTTGCGCTTCTCTGGGCGTGCAGGGCTCGGCATAACAATGATTTAGCCCATGGTCTGAGAGGCGGCAGCCGTGACGGTGGAATTCATCGTGGCGCAGACGCAAGGCCGCCAGAAAGTCAGAAAGATCGGTGATCGGCAAGGCCGTGCACGCGCCCAGTTCATCCGCCCATTTGTTAAAGGCCCGGGGGTCGTGCGTGCGCAGCGCGTGGTCCGGACGGAAGGCGGGAAAAACCCGCGTGGGCAAACCGGAGCGCGCAATCTGCTCGTGAAACTCGAGCGAGGCCAGCGGATCTTCCGTGGTACACAGCGCGGAAACGCGGAAGCGGGTGAGAATTCCCCGGGGAGTCAAGGCCTCGCTCTTCAGGCGCTCGTTGGCGCGCTGCCAGATCGCGGGAGCGCTCTTTTCGTTCAGCAATTCGTGGATGTCGAAATACCGTGCCAGTTCAAGATGCGTCCAGTGATAAAGGGGATTGCGGAGGGTGTAGGGCACGGTTTTCGCCCAGGCCATGAATTTTTCAAAGGGCGGCGCGTCGCCGGTGCAATACCGCTCGGGCACGCCATTGGCGCGCATGACGCGCCACTTGTAGTGATCGCCCTCGAGACAGATTTCTGCGAGATCGCGGAAGCGGGGGTTCTCGGCGATCACTTTGGCGGAAAGGTGGCCGTGAAAATCGAGGATGGGCAGGTCCGCGGCATAGCCGTGATAAAGACGCCGTGCAGCGACGCTCTGGAGCAGAAAATTTTCGTTGATCATGGCCATAGCCTCCTTGCGCCGGTGCGTTCGTTCTTCATGGTAACCCTGTTCGCGATAAGGTATTTTTGTCTTCGAACAGGCGGCCATTCACGCGCACGTCGCGGCGCCATTGTACCCATTGATGACGGGTTTTCCGCTTTCAGCGGTATTTAGAGGTTCGCGGGAAGCGCGATGCCGTAGCAGGGGAGAGGCACGGATCGGACGGCGCATGAACGATTTCTCGCATAAACTGGTTCTTGCCAGGTTCTGTGGCGCGACCTTCCTTTCAGGCTGGAAATAAATGGTAATCGGACGAGGTTCAAGCGAAGGCGATCTCAACCTGGAACAGATCGCTGAGATCTTCGAACAAGCCGCAACAGCCATAGAGGTTACGGCCAAACGGATACTGATACTTATCCCCGACGGCACACGGACCATGCCGATGCCTGCCATGTTCGCTTTGTTCGAGAAAATCTTTCGTCCGCGAGCCCAAGCGCTCGATTACCTGGTGGCTCTCGGAACCCATCCGCTCATGAGCGACGCGCAGCTATCGAAGCTCGTCGGGACTCCCGTCGCCGATGGCAAGGCAGGTGCCGCGCGTATCTTCAATCACCATTGGGAGGACCCTCTGTCCTTCGTCCGAGTGGGCACCATCCCCGCGGCGGAAATAAGCGAAATCACGGGAGGTCGCCTCGCCGAGGATGTAAGCGTGGGCTTAAACAAGCTGATCCTCGACTACGACCACATCCTGATCTGCGGCCCGGTGTTTCCCCATGAGGTCGTGGGTTTCTCGGGCGGCAACAAGTATCTGTTTCCGGGAATCGCCAGTCCGGAAATCATTAATTTCACCCACTGGCTCGGCGCACTGATCACCAACTACGACGTGATCGGAGCCGGCTACACGCCCGTCCGCGCCGTGATCGATCGGGCCGCAACCCTGGTCCCCCGGCCAACCTCATGTTTGGCCCTGGTTGTTACCCATGACGCCGTCGCGGGCATGTACTTCGGCACGCCCGAAGAGGCCTGGACCGCAGCTTCTCGCCTCTCCGCGAAAAAGCACATCACTTACGTTGACCGGCCTTTCCAGCGCGTCCTGTCGGTCATGCCGGAGATGTACCACGATCTGTGGACCGCGGGAAAGGGCATGTACAAGATCGAGCCTGTCGTCGCTGACGGCGGCGAGGTCGTGATATATAGCCCCGCGCTCAGCGAGGTCAGTTATACCCACGGCAGACTCATCGAGGAGATCGGCTATCACTGTCGCGATTACTTCGTGAAGCAGTGGGGCCGTTTCGGGCATTACCCTGGCGGAATCCTGGCGCATTCAACGCACGTGAAGGGCCTCGGCCAGTACGACGCCGAAACGGGCATCGAGACCTCGCGGATCCGCGTAACGCTAGCCACCAAGATCCCGGAAGAACAGTGCCGGCGCATCAATCTCGGCTATCTTAATCCGGCCACGGTTGACGTCGCTGCGTGGCGCGATCGGGAGGAGCAAAGTGTTCTCGTCGTTCCTCGCGCGGGCGAGATGCTCTTCCGCCTCAAAACGGAATCCACCACGGCTGCGTCTCCCGCTCGCGAGGCCCGCAAGCCATCTCCGCCCCAAACGGGGCCAGCCTAGTGATACCGCAGACGACCGCGGCTTCCGGAAGCGACTTGCCAAAAATGAAAATCACAGGCGGCACCTCGCGGCGCAGCAATTTCCGCTGGGTCATCTGCGCGCTGCTCTTTTTCGCCACGGTGATCGCATATATGGACCGGGGGGTCATCGGCTATCTCGAAAAATTTCTCGAAACCGCCATCGGTTGGAACAGCATTCAATACGGATACATAACCGCCGCCTTCCAGGCGGCTTATGGCATCGGCTTTCTTTGTGCCGGGCGCCTCACGGATTATCTCGGCACGCGCAAGGGTTTCGCCGTGGCCATCTCGATCTGGAGCGTGGCGGCAATGCTGCCGGGCGCAGCCTACTCCGCCTTAACTTTCGGCATCGCCATGTTTATCCTGGGCCTCGGCGAGGCCGCCAACTTCCCGGCCTGTATCAAGACCGTCGCCGAGTGGTTCCCCAGCAAAGAGCGCGCGCTGGCCACGGGGATTTTCAACTCCGGCGCGAATATCGGCAATATCGTTGTGCCTCTGGTGGTGCCCTTTCTCACCCTCACGCTCGGATGGCGCGGGGCGTTTATCGGCACGGGAGCGCTCGGTCTTGTCTGGCTCACCTTTTGGTTAGTGCTCTACGCCAAACCGCACGAACATCCGCGAGTCTCTTCCCGCGAACTGGCGCTGATCCAAGGCGATCGGCCTGAGCACACGGAGAGCGTGCCGTGGGTCAGGCTTCTCGGGCAAAAACAGACCTGGGCGTTCGCCATCGGCAAATTCCTTACCGACGCGATTTGGTGGTTTTATATTTTTTGGCTGCCGCGCTATTTGCAGGGAACATTCCATCTGAACCTGCGACAGAGCCAGAAACCCGTCATCGTGGTTTACGCGCTATCGATTGCTGGAAGCGTGGGCGGCGGCTGGATTTCGTCGGTCTTGTTGCGGCATGGCAAGAGCGCGAACTTTGCGCGAAAGACGGCTTTGCTCACCTGTGCGCTCGCCGTAGTGCCGGTCGTGTATGCGCCCTACGCTCACACCCTCTGGCTCGTCGTGGGGCTGATCGGTTTGGCGGCGGCAGCTCATCAAGGCTGGTCCGCGAATCTATTTACTCTGCCATCCGACATGTTCCCGAAAGGGGCGGTAGCGTCGGTAGTGGGAATCGGCGGCATGATGGGCGCGTTGGGCGGCTTCCTCTTGCAGGTGGCGACCGGTTACATCGTGGCGTGGACGGACAGTTATGTGCCACTTTTCCTGCTTGCGAGTTCCGCTTACCTCGTGGCTTTGGGAGTCGTTCACCTTCTGGCGCCCCAGCTCGCACCCGCAAGAATCGAATAGGTTCGAACGACCGGGCCTACACCTGTTGCCCTTGCCCTCGACAATCCGCTGACCGGGTCGAACGTCTTGTTCACGATCACCTAACGGAATGGACCCCGACAGAATCGCGAAGGCTCTCGCAGAGGGGCGGACCGGGCCGGACGGCGAACGTAACGTATTCTGGCAACCGTGCCACTGCTCGCAAGCGGGCGCAGGCGAAACGGCCCTTCTGGCGGATACTGAAGTGACCGGCTTACGGCATCTCCGCACGTAATTTTCGAGCGAGCGAATGTTCCCGCTGATGGCGGTCGGCCGCGAGTCTCCGCTCCTCGGCTGTCAGATTCGCCAAAAAGCCAAACCCTCGGATGCAATCGGCGCAGACCTTCTCACGGTTGATATTTGCGTCGCGTCGGACGAGGTCGCGCAAATCCTGCCGCTTCCGGGCTTTTGCGAAAAACCTGTCAAGAACTTTTATTCGTTACAGGGAAGTTTCTTGCCCTTCAGAACCCGTCGTGAGAGTATACGTAATACGTTAGTCTGTCAACGCCTCTCCCCCTGAAGAGGCACAAGGAACCGAACATGCCCCTTAAAATCACCTTCGCTATGCCACGGAAAAAATACGGAGAGACGCCTTTCGGCGAGCGGCTTGCTTCGCTCAGGAAGGCCCGAGG
Source organism: Candidatus Acidiferrum sp. (assembly GCA_049516615.1). GTDB lineage: Bacteria > Acidobacteriota > Terriglobia > Acidiferrales > UBA7541 > Acidiferrum. The sequence goes on from JBEKSZ010000111.1 coordinate 18,372, forward strand.
ATTCACCCAGGTGCAGTTGGCTCGCGCCGCGAACACTACACAGCGCGCCATCTCCTACTATGAGAACGAAGCCGGGTTTCCTCCCGTCCCCGCCGTCCTCCAGCTCGCTCGCGCCCTCCGCGTCAGCACCGATGAACTCCTGGGCGTCAAGCTCCCGAAAGTCGAACACCTGAACGATGGCGCGGAGACCCGCCGCCTCTGGCGAAGATTTCAGCAGATGACCGCTTTGGCCGATAGAGACCAGCGCGCCGTCATCCGCCTGATTAATTCGCTCGTAAGCTCGAAGGAACCACGTGCCGCTGCCTGAACTGCGGGGATTGCGTGAGGAGTCTTTCCCGAGGAGAGTTTTTTTCTTTAGCTGCTACGGTTTTTGCCGCTCTTTGTTTTCAACAAGTTCCCCTATAGGAACTTCCGGCGCTCCCCAGCGCCGCAGTTTTTCTAAGCCGCTGATTCCTCTATGGTTCCTATATAGCGCCGGACGGCGCTCTGCAGCACCCAACTTGGGGTGACGTGTCCTACCCCCTCCCGGTGCGAAGCACCGCTCCGAAAAGCGCTCTGCGGCGCTCCACGGTAACCAGATGTCGCTGGAAGATGTCAGTCGATTACGCGAAATTCTACTTGCGCTCCATCGGGTACGCCCTTGAGTTGACGAGCGAGATTGCCTCGACTTCTCATAGCGCTAACAGCTGTCAGCGAATAGAGGTTGGCCAGAGAGTAGTCGCCCCCGAGAACAAAAGGAACCTTAGGCATAAGTCTCCTACCCACGGGCAAAGCGCCATTTCTCTCCTGCCATTCATGTAACAGGGGGTAGCCCGTGAGAACCCTATACTCCACTAAAAGACGGCTGGCCCACTTCTCAAGGTCATCAGCGAGCACACTCAGTTCACCAGTTTCAG
>JBEKSZ010000112.1:0-19159 GCA_049516615.1 Candidatus Acidiferrum sp.
CGGCCGCTGGATGGGCGTCTCTTGGAACTACATGCCGTCCTTCATCGATGTGTTCGAGTTTCACCACGCGCCGGAGAAAGCACAGCACGATCCCTATCTTGTCGGTATCGTCGCTGTTGCCGACCAGTTCCTGATGGCCCAGGCCAGCTCGGCAGAATCATCCCCCCTCGAGGCCCACTCTTTTGAAGCGCTCCCGGCGGAATCTCGCGCAAATCACGCGCACGCGATCGGTGTCGCGCCCCCGGCCCCGCATTCGCTCGGCACACACCTTTCAGGGCACTCCGCTGCCGAGTTCCGGGAACTCGAGGGCTCCAACTCGTCGCCTTCAACGCCCCAGGTGGTCCTGCCATTCCTTGAAAAATGTCTCCCCGAACTGGTCGAGTCCGAACGCCACGCGGTAATGGAAATGCTCCAGACCGAATACCTACACCTGCTTCCTCTCGTGCAGCTTGGCATGACGGTCGCGGCCGCGGACGGCGCCTAGCCTGAGCTGGTCCTCTCGCACCTGTGCGCTGAACGGCGCGACTCTCTAAAACGGCGAGCCGTCGCAGATTAGTTCTCGCCGCGACTCCCGTTCTACAAGCTCCATCGCGTGGCGAAGGGTGTCCCCCGACGGGGTATTCCCGCATGGCCGAGTTTGCGCGCGTCCGCTCCTAGCCTGCACAAGATCAGGGACCCCCCAGCTCGTGTCGGCGCTTCGAACTCACACACTTCAGGACCCGCAGGGGGATACGATGTGACGGGGCTCTACCAACCAACTGGCCCGTTTGACCGCGTCGCCTTTTCGCGAGATCATGGAAGTTTTGGAACCGACCACGAAATGAATCTAGGACTCTCCGAGCGCGTCGCAGTCGTCGCCGCGGCCAGTTCCGGGCTCGGCCGCGCCGTGGCCACGGAACTTTCCCGCGAAGGCGCTCGCGTGGCCATCTGCGCCCGCAACGCCGCCCACCTCGCGCAAACCGCTCAGGAAATCACGGCCGAAACCGGCCGCGAAGTGTTTGGGCAATCCGTGGACGTCAGTGATCCCGCCGCGGTAGCTGGTTTTGTCGAGGCCGTCGAAAATCGCTTCGGCCGCCTCGATATCTGCGTAACGAATTCCGGGGGGCCTCCGTCTAAGATGTTTAAGGACATCGAACCCGCCGACTGGAAATCAGCCGTGGATTTACTGCTGATGAGCACGGTGTCTTTTGCCAAAGCGGCGTTGCCGCGCATGCAGAAAAATCACTGGGGGCGTTTCATCACCATAACTTCCTACACCGTCAAACAGCCCGTCGACGGCCTGCTGCTGTCGAGCTCGGTGCGCTCGGCAGTTACCGGACTGGCGCGCACCCTGGCCAACGAGTACGCGGGCGATGGCATCACCGTCAACAATGTCTGCCCTGGGTACACCCGCACCGACCGTCTCAGCGAACTCGTTGACGCCATCTCCGCCCGTACCGGCGCGACTTCCGAGCAAGTCTTCGCCGGCTGGGAACGCCAGATTCCTGCCGGCCGGCTGGGCACGCCGGAAGAGTTCGCCGCCGTGGTCACTTTCCTGGCCAGTGAGCGGGCCAGCTACGTCAACGGTGTTTCCCTGGCCATCGATGGCGGAATTGTCAGGAGCCTGCTGTAGCCCGATGACCATTTCGCACCAGCTCCTGCTCACGCTTTTTCCCGGACTCTACGCCATCGCGCGCTTCGCGCCCCACGAACAGCTCGCCATGGACTATGCGCAGAGCGATTTTTTTGCCTTGATCAAAACGGGCGCGGAACTCTGCGTCGTCTGTTTACAGTCCGAGCTGCCCGGGGACGTTCGCGCCGAACGTGACCGCCGCGTCCTGCGCGTCGACAGCGTACTCGCCTTTGAGCTTACCGGTGTGCTTTCCTCGATCGCTGTACCTCTTGCCGAGGCGGCCATCAGCATCTTTGCGGTTTCGTCGTTCGATACCGACTACATCTTGATCGCCGATCGCGAAATCGAGCGGGCCATCACTGCCCTTGAAAGCGTCGGTCACAAAATTCACAGGAGCATTAATTGATGACTGTAGTTCGTCGCAGGCTTGATGATTGCCGATACTCTCAGGGAGGCAACGCCCTTTGCCGGTATTTTCGCCGCGCGCTATTCGCCGTGGCATTGGTTTTTGCGGCCGCGTGCGGCAGCGCTTCGCTCTTGGCTGACGAGCCTTACGCGCGCAGCCGCGACTATGACCTGCAACATTCCAAAATCGCGCTGCGCTTTTCCGTCCCGGAAAAAGAAGTCATGGGCGACGTTATCCACACCGTTTCCATTCTTCGCGACAACACCGCCAAGGTTTCTTTCGACTCCGTCGGCCTCGCCATCCGCAGCGTGACCGTCGACCGTGTTGCAGCCAGATTTGAAACCACGGACGCCAAGTTGGTGGTCTTTTTGCCGGATGCCGCCAAAGCCGGCCAGAGATTTGAAATCGAGATCAAGTACGACGGAAAACCATCCAAAGGCCTCTATTTCATCCTCCCAGACGCGGCCTATCCGAAGCGTCCCATTCAAGTCTGGACACAAGGCGAATCGGAGGACACGCGCTTTTATCTGCCCACCTACGACTATCCCAACGACCGCCTGACGACGGAAACGATTCTCACCGTTCCGGCTTCCTGGCAGACCGTGGCCAACGGGAAACTCGTCAGTGTCACCGACGCTGGAAAGGGTCTGAAAACCTGGACCTGGAAGGAGGCTTTGCCTAGCTCCACCTACCTGATTACCGTAGTAGCCGGCGAATTCGACGAGGTCAAAGACTCCTGGCACGGCATTCCGGTGAACTATTTCGCTCCGCGAGGCCGTGGCGATCGCCTGTCGGTCAACTATGGCCGCACACCCGCCATGCTGGAGTTGCTCAGCAAGAGATTTGGCGTGGACTATCCTTGGGAAAAATACGATCAAGCCATGGTCGACGATTTCGTGGCCGGCGGCATGGAAAATTCCAGCGCCACCACCAACACCGCCGAGTCCCTTACCAATCCCCAACTCGTTCCCGAATACATCACCAATCAGGATGACCTCATTTCTCACGAACTCACGCACCAATGGTTCGGCGATCTGGTCACCTGCAAAGCATGGTCGGATGTCTGGCTCAACGAAGGCTTCGCCACGTTCGGCGAAACGCTGTGGAATGAAGCGCACTACGGGAAGGACCTTGCGGATTATAACCGCTGGCAAGCAGCACGCGAATGGTTTCACCAGACCAATCTCTTCAGCAAACCCATCGTGCGCCACGATTTTTCCGAGGACTCCGATGAGTTCGACGGCAACGCTTACGGCAAGGGCGCCTGGGTCCTCGACATGCTTCGCTACCAGCTCGGCGAAGACGCTTTTTACGCCGGCTTGAAGCATTATCTCGAGGCCAATCGCGGCAAGAACGTTCTGACTTCCGATTTCGCCAAGGCCATTGAAGAAGCCACGCACGTCAATATCGATCAGTTTCTCGGGCAATGGATTTACGGGCCCGGGGCGCCTCGGCTGGATATCAGCTACACCTACGACGAGGCTAAGCACCAGGTCGCGCTGACCGTGAAGCAAACGCAGAAACAGAAGGGCAGTATCGGCACTTTTCGGGTCCCGGTGGAAATCGAGATCACCAGCGCTACGGGCACTAAGCTCTATCCCCTGGTGATTGGCAAAGACCCGGAAAAGGACGCGGATATCTTCGATCTGCCGTCGGATTCCGCGCCGCTCCTGGTGCTGTTTGACAAAGGCGGCCATGTACTGAAATCCGCTGACTTCCACAAAGAAAAAAAGGAATGGCTCTACCAGCTCAAAAACTCGCCGGAACTTGGCGATCGCGCCGACGCCGTCGTGGCGCTCGCCAAACTGAGCAAGGACGACCAGGCCATTGCTGCGGTTGGCGAGGCCATGCTCGAGGACAAAACCTGGGGACTGCGCTCCATCGCCATTGAGGCGCTCGGCCATGTGGATACGGCCGCCGCCAGCAAGCTGCTGCTCGAGGCTCTCGACAAATCCGAATCCTCCGCGCCGGATGCCGCGCTGCTCGCGCGTTACCGCATCGTCGCCGCGCTCGGCACTTTTAAGGATCCCGCGGTGGCCGCCAGGCTCGAGATGCTCGCGCGTGAAGACAAATCCTATCGTGCCCGCGGCGCCGCTCTTGAAGCCCTCGGCCACCTGAAATCGCCCAATGCTTTTGCCACCTTAAGCGCCGCTGTAGCTGCGGACTCTCCGGACGATTTCCTGCGCAACGCTGCGCTGCGCGCCTTTGGCTCGCTCGGCGACAACAACGCCGTCCCCGCGCTCCGTGAATGGTCGGCCATCGGCAAACCGGTTCCGTCGCGCTCCGCCGCGATCAGCAGTCTCGGCCATCTCGACAAAGACAACCCGGCCATCACGCAGCTGCTGACCAGCTATCTATCCGAGCCGCATTTCTCGATCCGCATCGCCACCATCAGCGCCCTTGGCAACCGCGGCGATGCCAGCGCCGTTCCCGCGCTCGAAGCGCTGCTGTCGAACAAGGATCTAAGTATCGAAATGGTCCCCCTCATCAAAACGCAAATCTCTCACCTGCAAAATAAGTCCACAAAAAATATGCACGAGGCCGACGAGGACGCCCCAGCCAGTCCAACTCCGGCCCAGTCCGCGACCGACAACACCGAACGACTGGAGCGCATCGAACGCCTGACCCAGGAAATGAACGATCGCCTGAAAGCCATCGAGTCTCGTCTTCCGGCGGCCACCAAGAACCCATAAGGCTGGCGGAGCGGCCGGGAACACGCTATACCGAGCCTCAAGGCTCTGCATCTTTAGGCTGCGGGAGTAAACGCAATGGCGACCGGGAGCATTAGCCCTAAAGTGGACGCGTACCTTGCGAAGGTGCGGCCCTTCGCGCGACCGATCATGCACCATCTGCGCAAGCTGGTGCACGATGGCTGTCCTCTGGCCGTCGAAACCATCAAATGGAGCCGGCCTTTTTTCGTGTATCGCGGGGCAATCCTCTGCAACATGTCGGCGTTCAAAGAGCATTGCAGCTTCGGGTTCTGGGGTCAGGAGATCAGTGCCGTGCTGCGGGAGGCCAAGGCCTTGCGCGGCGCTGGCCCGGGTTTGCTCGCTCGCATTAAAACCGTAAGGGATTTGCCGTCTGACCAGCTGATGCTTGACTGGATCCGGCAAGCGGCGGGGTTTGTGGACCGCGGCGAATACACCAGCCCGATCGCCGCGCGCCGCACGGGGGCCAAACCTCCGAGAACGCCGCTCAAGATGCCTGCCGAGTTGGCGAAGGCTTTGCGGCAAAATAAGAAAGCCGCCGCGGTGTTTGCCGCGTTCAGCCCCAGCGCCAAGCGCGAGTATCTTGAATGGATTGCCGACGCCAAGCGCCCGGAGACGCGGGCCAAACGGATCGCTGCCGCGACGCAGTGGATCTCCGAGGGCAAGCAGCGCAACTGGAAATACCAAAACTGCTAGATAGGGTGCTGGGCCGCTGGCCAATGGCTGGTCAGGGCTCGGCAAGCAAAATACGCAAATCGCGCAGATTATTCCCCGTCGGGCCAGTTACGATGGCATCTGCGAGCCGCGCAAAATACGTGTGCGCATCACTGCGCCGGAAATAGTCGGCGGAGTCCATGTCTGCAATTTCCCCGCGCGACAGGGTCTGGCCATCCGCAACCGCGCCTGCAGCGGGACTGTTTCCGTCGATCCCATCGGTTCCTGCGCTTAGCACCGCGACGCGCCGCCCGGCAATTTTCGGGACGCAAGCCAAGACAAAAGCCGAGTTCCGGCCGCCCCGGCCGTCGCCGGTGACCGGCGAACTCACTTCACCGTCGGCGATGACGGCCACGCGCCTGCCCGGATAGGCCGTTTGCAACTCGCTCAGTTGGCGCAGTAAATAGTCCGCCGCCTTCTCTACCGGCCAGTCATCCGTGGCGTTGTCGCAGCACGCCAGGCAGCCTAGCGCTTCGGCGGCGTGATGGGCCGGGTGGAAGAGATCATCCATGCCGAGCATCAAGGAGAAATGCGCATTCCTAAACGCGGCGTGTCCTTGCTTCGGAGTCTCGGGCATGTTGCCGGCTGCGAGCCAGTTCCGTACCGTCGCAGGTAATTTCCTTTCCAGCGCAAACTCGCGGACCACGCGCTGGAAATCCTCGACGGTCGTCGGATCGGCGATGGTCGGGCCCGACGCCAGCGCCGATTCCTTTCCCACTGGAACATCGCTCACCGCCAAAGTGATTTTTGCGGCATCGCCCGCGGCGACCGCCAGCCGTCCGCCTTTCACTGCTGACAAATGTTTGCGCACCGTATTCATGGCATCTATCGGCGCGCCGCAGGTAACCAGGGCGCGGTGCACCTGCTGCACATCGCCCAGGGTCTGCTCGGGATTCAGCGGCAGTTCGACCAGCGCCGAGCCGCCGCCCGACAACAAAAAGAAAACCAGCGTGCGCGCATCAGAAGGTTTCAGAAATTCCAGAATTGCCTGGCCCGCCTTCCAGCTCTCCTGGTCCGGCACAGGATGTCCCGCGAGAAAAAATCGCCAGCCGGCGACCTGCTCCGCGGGGGCGTCCTTTCCTCCGGCCCCACCGCCAGACGGGGAGACCACGATTCCCTCGAGCGGCAAACCATCTGGCAAGGCTCGGAGCAAGCTGTCCGCCATGGGCCGCGCAGCTTTTCCGAGCGCTACGACGCGCACGCGCGTAAACCCGTTCAAGCGAAATTCCGCGTTGCCGCAACACAGTATGTTGCCCCGCATGGAGAGCTTCCGCCGCATGGTCTCAGAAATATCAATCGCCGCAATCGTTTGCCGGAAAATCCGGAGGGCTATCTGCTTCAGGTCATTCATAAAACCGGCGCAGACCGGACAACTCACTTGGCATGCAAAACTTCCGCATTCAGCATGTTCGGAGGCCGCTGCCCGCGAAACAGCGCTGTCATGTTCTCGGCAGCGATGCATGCCATCTTCGTGCGCGTCTCGACTGTCGCCGAAGCGATGTGTGGCGCCAGCACCACGTTGGCACGCTTCAGTCCGGGCAAAATAAATGGTTCGTTTTCGTAGACGTCCAGCGCCGCGCCAGCGATTTTCCCGGCCTCCAGGGCGGCCACCAGCCCGTTTTCATCCACCACCGGCCCGCGCGACGTGTTGATCAGAAACGCGCTGGGCTTCATGCGATAGAATTTCGGGGCGCTGAACATTCCGCGAGTTTCCGGCGTGAGCGGCACATGCACGCTGACGAAATCGGCCTCTGCCAGCAGAGTATCAAAAGGGCGGTACTCGGCAGCGAGCTCTTTTTCGATGTCTTCGGCGGCGCGCTGGGCGTCGCTGTAGATCACCTTCATGCGAAACCCGCCCGCCCGCCGGGCCATGGCCCGGCCAATACGACCGAAGCCCACGATACCCAGCGTTTTGCCCCACACATCGCCGCCTACGAGCTGATCCAAGTCCCAGCCCGTCCATTTTCCCGAGCGTGCCAGCGCTTCGCCCTCGCCCACGCGGCGCGCCACGGCCATCATCAAGGTCCAGGCAAAGTCCGCGGTAGTCTCATCCAGCACGCCGGGCGTGTTGGTGGCCACCACGCCACGCTTGGTGCACGCCCGAACATCGATATTGTCGAAGCCCACCGCGACATTGGAGACCATGCGCAATTTCGGAGCGTTGCGCAGCAACTCTTCATTCACGGCATCGGTCAGCAGACACACCAAGCCTTCTTTATCCTTGACGCGCTGTAACAATTCCGCGCGTGGCACGGCGCGGCCCGGCGGGAAATACTCTACGTCGCAAGTGGCGTCTAGAATGGCTCGAGCGGCGGGGAAGAGCGGTCGCGTCGCCAGCACTTTCGGTTTTGGCATATCCGGTTTTGGTCCTGAAATTTACACTAACATATCGCGTCGCGCTTTCGTTTGCGAAGGCGTTGCGCTGGCCGAGCGCTCTCACTATAGTGGCAATAGGCAATCCGTGGCGTGCGGGATTTGCTGTAGGCGATCGGATTTGTCGTGGCGCTAGGCACGCCGCGGTCTCCGCCTGGAAATGGCCCATGAACCGCGACTTCATTTGCGAACTGCAAGCTCTCCTCGGCCCGAGGAACGTTCTCTCGCTTCCTGAAGAAATGCTGATGTACGAGTACGACGGCTCGATTGAAAAGTCGCTTCCCGACGCCGTGGTCTTTCCGACCACCACGCAGCAGGTTTCTTCGATCGTTAGAATTGCCAACAAGCACGACGTGCCGATTGTCGGCCGCGGCGCGGGCACCGGGCTTTCCGGCGGTGCGATTCCCCGTGCCGGCGGTGTGATGATCGTCTTCGCGCGCATGAACCGCATTCTCAGCGTGGACTACGATAATCTCCGCGCGGTAGTGCAGCCCGGGCTGGTCAACGCCGAACTCACGCGCGCCGTCGAACACGCCGGATTGTACTTCGCTCCCGATCCTTCCAGTCAGAAATCCTGCACCATCGGCGGCAACGTCTCGGAAAACTCCGGCGGCCCCCACACCTTGGCTTATGGGGTGACCACCAATCACGTCACCGCGCTGGAGCTGGTTCTGCCCGACGGAGAAATTCTCCGCGTTGGCAATGCCCAGGGCGAGCCCCTCGGCTACGATCTTTGCGGATTATTTGTGGGCTCGGAAGGAACGCTGGCGCTGGTTACCGAAGTCACCGTCCGACTCTGCCGAAAGCCGGAGGCGGTAAGGACGCTCCTGGCCATTTTCGATACCATCGACGACGCCAGCGAAACCGTGGTCGACATCACCGCGCGCGCCATCACCCCGGCCGCTTGCGAAATGATGGACGGCTGGACGCTACGGGTGATCGAAGATTACGTGCACGCCGGATTTCCGATGGACAGCGCGGCGGTAATTCTACTGGAAATCGAAGGATTGCAGGAATCCGTCGCTGCGCAAGCCGCTGCCATCGAAGAGGTGTGCCTGGCGCATCACGCCCGAGAGGTACGTTTGGCTCGCGACGCGCAGCAACGTGATCTTTTTTGGAAAGGCCGCAAGAACGCTTTCGGCGCTCTGGGACGTATCGCCCCGTGTAACTACGTTCTTGACGGTGTCATCCCCCGATCGAAGCTTCCGCAAACGCTCCGCCGCATCTACGCCATCGGCAAATCCTACGACCTGCAAATCGGAAATATCTTTCACGCCGGCGATGGCAACTTGCACCCCCTGGTGCTTTACGACCCGCGCACTCCCGGCAAATTAGAAGCTGCGCTGGCTGCCGCCAACGAAATCATCCGCTATTGCGTCGAACTCGGCGGTTCGCTCACCGGCGAGCACGGCGTGGGCATGGAGAAATCCGAGCTGATGCCGCTGATTTTTTCCGACGCCGACTTTGCACTGATGCGCCGCGTTCATGACGCCTTCAATCCCACCGCTTCGCTGAACCCCGGCAAGATTTTTCCCATGGGCAAAGGCTGCGGCGAAATCCGCGTGCGCCATAGCGGCACGCATGCAGCCGCGGGGACCCACGGGCAACCCCATCGAGGCGAACCTGCTTCCCCGGCCACGCAGGGCTCGGCGAAAGCGGAACCCCTCGCCGCGAAACACTAAATGCCGCTGCCTGCCGCCAATCTCGAAGCTCGTCTCGCCGCCATCCTGACTCCGGACCGCGTGTCAGGCGAGGCGGGAGAACTCGCGCGCTATGCCATCGACGAAATCCTTCCGGCGGCGGTGGCAAAACCCGGAAGCGCCGAAGAAACCGCCGAAATCGTGCGCTTTGCCGCAGCGCAAGGTCTGGCCATCATTCCGAGCGGCCATCGCAGCAAACTCGCCATCGGCAGGCCGCCCACCCGCTACGACATCGCTCTCGACATGAGCGCGCTCAAGCAAATCGCCCACTACGATCCCGACGATTTAACCCTCAGCGTGGACGCCGGCTGCACCCTTCTCAGCATCGCCACCGCCCTCGCTCCGCAAAAGCAATTCCTGCCCCTGACCGTGGCCTTCGGCGCGCACGCCACCGTCGCCGGCACCATCGCCTCGGGCGTCGATTCCCATCTTCGCCAGCAATACGGCACGGCGCGCGACTTTTTGGTCGGAGCGGAATTTATCGACGGCGCAGGCGCGCAATGCAAGAGCGGCGGCCGCGTCGTAAAAAATGTCACCGGCTACGACCTGCACAAGCTTCTGATCGGCTCGCTCGGCACGCTGGGCATTATCACTCGCCTGAACTTCCGAACCTTCCCGGCACTTGGCGCTGGCGAGGCTGGAGGAACGTTCATCGCCTCCTTCGCCGACGCGCAATCGGCGGTGGCCTTCCGCCAGCAGATCGCCGCCTCGCCCTTCACCCCGCATACTGTCGAAATTCTCAGTCCCGGTCTGGCCAGGATATTTGCCGCCAGCAATCCCCGCAACTGGGAGCCGCCGGCTGAACCGCTGGGCGATTGGTTTTCCACTTCCCGCTGGCACCTGGTGGCCATGTTCCAGGGCACGCCCGATTTGTGCCAGCGATACGTCGCCGCTTTCACGGCCTTCGCGCACGACGCGAACGCGCTGCTCGCACGCAGTTCGCCGACGGGACCGCGGGATGGCGCCTCTGAATTCGCCACCGAGTGGCGCACCCTGGCCGTGTGCGTGGCCAGCGCCGTCCAGCGCTTGCGCAACGTCACGCCCGCCGCCACCATCTTCAAAATTGCCCAGCTTCCCGCGAAACTGCCCGCCCTCTTCGACGCCCTGGCCACGGCCGCCGGGCAAGCGCAGATTCCCCACGCGCTCTTGGCCCGAGGCTTGGGCATTACCTACTTCGCGTTGTTGCCCAAAGATCCGCCGGATCATCTGGCCTCCGCGCACGAGCCAACCATCACGCAAGTCAGCACTGCGTGCCATGCCATTTTTTCGGCCTGCGCCGCGCAATCCGCGACGGCCACCATCCTGTTCGCGCCCGCCGCTCTCAAGCGCCGAATCAGCCTGCCGGCCCCGGAGCGTCCCGACGCCGCAGCCATGCGCCGCCTCAAATCGGCCTTTGACCCGCAAAACATCTTCAGCCCCGGCCGCGAGCCCCTGTAGCTCCCTGACGGCCTTTGTAGCGAGGCCCGCAGAGAGGCATCCGGCAAAAGATACCGAAATCGTATTGAAAATCCGGAAAGCAAATTGCTACAGTTCTGCATGGCGCCTCGCGTTACGCTGCCCGGCCAAGCGAAGGGCGGCACGGCTCTAAAAACCGGTCAAAGGTTTCTGCTATCCCCCGGCCGAAGGCGCGACACTGTAACTCGAGTCGGATCCGAACGGTCGCCAAAAGCAGAACGTATCTCCTTTATAATGAGAACGATGCAAAATTCGAGAAATTGCACCGGGCGCCGCCGTATCATCGATGGGCACAAACTCTGCGGTGCCCGGCTGCGGGACCGCGGCCAGAACCACGGCCTGAATGCGACGCGACTGACTTGAGCACCCCTCTCACCGTTGCCGCCCCTATCCCCGGCCTCGTGCCCAACTACGAGGACTACGCGCGCTGCGTGCATTGCGGCTTGTGTTTGAACTCTTGCCCCACCTACCGGCTGTGGAACCTCGAAGCCGATTCGCCGCGCGGACGCATCCGGCAGATGGTCAGCGTCGAACAGGTGGCCATCGCCGATCCCGCGCAGAAGGCCGTTCCGCTCAGCGCGAGTTTTGTCGACCACATCGATAAATGCCTCGATTGCCGGGCCTGCGAAACGGCCTGCCCCTCCGGCGTGCACTATGGTGTCCTGGTCGAGTACGCCCGCGCGCGCATCGAACGTGATTATCGGCGGCCATTTTTCTCGCGTTTGACGCGCACCTTGCTCTTCCGGCATTTGCTGCCGTATCCGAAGCGCATCGCAGCGGCCGCGCGAGTGCTCCGTGTCTACCAGCGCTGTGGATTGCAGTGGCTGGCTCGTGGGACCGGCGCTCTAAAACTCTTCGGGCTGGCTGGTCGCGAAGCACTCCTTCCGCCCATCGACAACAAGTTTTTCTTTGAACAGCTAGGTTCCCTATTTCCCGCGATCGGGCCGCGCCGCGCGCGCGTGGCGTTTTTCGCCGGGTGCGTCGCGCAGGTCACCTTCACGGCGCTCAACGAAGCCACCATTCGCGTGCTCGCGGCCAACGGCTGCGAGGTCATGGTTCCCGAATGCCAGCACTGTTGCGGGGCCCTGGCCGCTCACGCCGGGGCGCGGGAAGCGGCTCGCGAGGTAGCTCGCAAAAATCTCGACGCCTTCGAGCTCGCCGACTTCGACGCCATCATCACCAACGCCGCAGGCTGCGGTTCGACATTGAAGGAATATCACCATCTTTTCACGCCCGATGAACCTGAATACGCCGCGGCACAAGCCTTCAGCGCAAAAGTCCGCGATGTTACCGAGTTCCTTGCCGCTCTCGGCCTCTCTGCGCCGCTCCATGCGGTGGACCTCGATGGTGCTCCTGAAAGCGGACGGAACTCCCGCGCCCGCGCGAGGTCGTCGCCGCCGCTATCGACGCACAAGGTCCGCGTCACCTATCAGGACTCCTGCCACCTGCTGCATGGACAAAAAGTTCGCGAAGCGCCGCGCCAGCTCCTGCGTGCCGTTCCCAACCTTGAATTCGTGGAGCTGCCGTACTCGGAACTCTGCTGCGGCTCCGCAGGCAGCTATAACATCACGCAGACGCAAACTTCTCTGGACCTGCTCGACGGGAAAATGCGCCACGCCAAATCGACCCATGCGGAGCTGATCGTCACTGCCAACCCTGGCTGCCTGCTGCAGCTCCGCGCCGGCGCCGCTTTACATCACACCCACCAGCAAGTCCTGCACGTGGTCGAACTGCTCGATCGCGCCATAACGGGGCAATAAGAGCTGCAGCGGATGGATTCTTGTGTCGCGGCTGGTTGTGTCTAAAAACGGAAACGCCCTTCCCGCAGCGGTCTTGTGCTGCAAAAAGGGCGCAACCCGTCTTCAGGAGAGAAGCTCGTTACAGCAATCGGGGGATCTATTCGTCCGACGGTGGCGGCGCAGGAGCTCCCGCAACAGGCCCACCGGGTCCGCGACCACCCCGGCCGGCGGTCACGGTGAAGTCCGACGGCACGGCAAACAGTGTGGCGGCTGGCTCTGTCTTTTGAATGTTCGTAACCTGATAGGTCGTGGTTCCCGTTTGCGGATCGGTGCGTGTGCTCTTTACTACGATCTGCAAATCCGGGGAGTACCAGCGTTCCGACACGATCTGAAACGCTTTATCATTCCCGATTTTTCCCGCAGGAACCGTCTTGGTGATGCGCGTGCCTTCGGCGCTGATTCCGTTAATCACCTGCGTGCCGAGAGATTCCTTCTTGAGCAATCCGGCAGCTTCCTCGGACGCCTGTTGCGCTTCCATTCTTTGATGGAAAGCTTCCGCGTCGCTCGATGCCGCGGGCCGGGCATGAATCGCTGACTTGTAGGCCACTTTAGCCGTGGTGTCCAAGCCGTAATGCACGCCCGCTACGGGATCGGAGATCTCTACGAGCGTCTTCGGCGCTCCCGAAGCCGCCAGCGGGCCGAAGCCCGAGGCCGTCAATTCCTTGCGCGAACGACCCTGGCTATCGCGATAGAGAGACAACTGCGCGGTGCGATGAATCACCGTGCCGTCAGAGAGCGTACCGGTCGTTTCGGACGTGGCGCTTGCGGAAAATGGCGCACCCTTTACCACCTGTCCGCCGTGACCGCCTTCAAATCCCAGCAATTCCATCGGCCCGCCAAAGCCCGGACCGCCACGGTGCGGGCCTTGCGCGTTCGCCGCTCCCGCGGTCAACAGCAGTGCTCCGCCAGCCGCCAAACTCAGCAAAAGGTTACGATTCATTCGGGTTTCTCCTCTTCTTCTCCTGATCGTTCTAGTAAATTCGTTTTGGCGCGTTCGCTCTGCGAAGCAGGCGATCTTCACTCCGCCACGCGCACGGCTTGCGGCAAGCCGTCGTTGCCCACCAGCAAGTCCACTTGAATCCACTCCCCCGCACTGTCCTCATTGACAGGAAATCCCAACTCACTCAGCGAACTTCGCTGCATGCGTACGCGCACAACCGCGGCGTCATCGTTTCCGGCATAAATCGCACCCGGCACGGCCGTAAAACCATTTTCTTCGTTGTCAGCAAGCAAATTCGCGTCATCGTCCGCAATACTTTGCGCGTTTGCCAGGGTCACCACCGAACCAGGCCTCACAGGCACGCTGCGCTTGTGCCAATTGGTCCAGCTGACCGCGCCCACCAGCACCGCCGCCGCCGCCAAACCCCACGCTGCAATCACTGCTGCGCGATGCGTCCGTATGGTGCGATGACGAGTGCGAAACTCCTGCCGCAACCGCATCTCGACGCGTGCCGGAGCGCCCTCAACGCAGGTAACGTCGGCCAGGAGTAGCAGCTCCCCACGCGCAGCGTCCCACGATTCCGCCAGCGCGGCGCATTCTCCACACACCGCCAGATGTTCCCGGGCCGCTGTCCGCTGCGCCGTCGAAAACCTGTCTTCGTGTTCGGCGCCCAATCCCGCGGAAGCAAATTCTTCGCAATTCATATCTGCAATCCTCGCACTACTCTAGCCTTCAACCCCATCTGACGCGGTCCCTGCAGCCACCGGCCGGCGATTGTCGTGCACCCGATCCCGGGTCAGCCAATCGCGCTTACGCGCCGCGGCGTTTCGCGAAAGATCTCCAGCTTGGCCAGCAACAGCGCTCTCCCGCGATGCAGCCGCGAGCGAATCGTCCCGATGGGGCAGCCTGCCGCCGCCGCTGCTTCCTCGTAACTCATCTCCTGCAACTCGCAGAGCACCACCGCCTCGCGAAACTCTTCGGGCAGCTCCAAAACCGCCGCGCGAATCTGCGCGGCGCGTTCCCGCTTTTCCGCCCAGACCGCCGGGGTCAGCGTATCCTTCAGCACGAGGCCTGGACCGCTGCCATCGTCGTCCTTTTCTTCGAGTGCAACTTCCCGGGGCAAGCGTTCGCGATGCTTCAAAATGCGATTGCGCGCCACGCCATACAAAAACGCCGAGACCGTTCCCAATTTCGCATCGTACTTCTGCGGATCGCGCACCAGGGTCATGAACACGTCCTGCACGATCTCTTCGGCGGCGAACGGACTGCCGGTCATGCGCAGCGCGAAGCGGTAAATCGCTGCCTGGTGCCGCCGATACACCGCCGTGAAGGCCTCTTCGTCACCCTTCGCGGCCCGTCGCACCAATACGTCGTCGGTAACTTCCTTGAGGTTGGTCATCTCTCTGAATCTGACGCCGCGGGTGCCTTCAATGGGTATATTCCCCAACCCTGGGTCAAAAGTTCCCAGCGGCGAAGGCCTTCGAGGAGACGGTTCGAGACCGTCGGCTGTCCGGACGCGGTCATTCGTGTCTATACTATTGGCACGGCCCGTTAAGGAGCCCATAGTATGCCCGAAACGGTCAAATCGCCCGATGATTCCGCGCAGCTGAAACAGCGCATCAAAGCCGCTTGGATGGCCGGCGACTTTGGGCAGATCGCCCGAAAACTTTCTAATGGTGCCGACGAATTCATCGCCCGCCTGGACCTCGGACCAGGCATGAAAGTCCTTGATGTGGCATGCGGAACCGGCAATCAAGCACTGCCCGCTGCGCGAAGCGGGGCCGCGGTCACGGGCGTGGACATCGCCACCAACCTTCTCGCACAGGCCCGACAACGCGCCACGCAGGAAAACTTAAGCATCCAGTTTGACGAAGGCGATGCCGAACAGCTGCCCTATCCTGACGCGCAGTTCGACGTGGTGCTTTCGATGTTCGGCGCCATGTTCGGCCCGCGCCCGGAACTGGTGGCCAGCGAACTCCAGCGCGTCTGCCGTCCCGGAGGTTTGATCGCCATGGCCAATTGGACGCCGGACAGCTTCGTCGGCAAATCCTTCCAGATCAATGGCCGGCACGTAGCGCCCCCGCCGGGAATTCCGGCCCCGGTTTTATGGGGCAGGGAAGAGATCGTCAGGGAGCGCTTCGGCTCGCGGGTCGATTTAGAAATGCAAAAGCGCATTGTGCTGTTCGACCTGCCGGGCAGCAGCCCCGAGAACGCCGTAGATTTCTTTTGCCAGTATTTCGGCCCAACGCAGATGGCCTTGGCGAGTCTCGACCCCGTTCGGCAAGGCCGCATGCGGGAAGACATGATCGCGTTGTGGACCGAACACAACATTGGCGAGGCCACCCACACCCAGATTCGCGCAGAATATTTGGAGGTTCACGCCCGGCTACTGCACTAGACTTGCGGGAGTCGGCGGTTAGTTCTTGTTCTTCGGCTTGAACATCCCCGCGGCCATCCGCGTCACCAGGCTCCGTGGTACGAGCCGCTGGGCAACCACGCCAAATGTGTTGCCCGCTCCGGAAATGACGCTGCTCTTACCGCTTGCTAGGGCCGCCAGCCCGACCCGAGCCACCTTCTCCGCCGTCTCGCGATGCCTCCCTGCAAACTTCAAATGCTCCTGTCGCGCGACCCGATGAAACTCCGACTCCGTCGATCCCGGGCATAAGGCGCAGACGCGAACGCCGTGCGGTCGCATCTCCGCGGCGAGCCCTTCGGCGAACAGCAAATCGAAGGCCTTGGTGGCCGCGTAAACCGAAATGTAAGGCACCGCCTGAAAGGAAGCCGTCGAAGCCAGAATCAAGACGTCGCCGCTGCGCCGGGCCACCATTTCCGGCAAATATAACCGCGTCAGATGCACAACCGCGCTGCAATTTACTTGCACCATATCCAGCCAGCGTTGCGTTTCAACTTGCGGCAGTTCGCCATACTGTCCAAATCCCGCATTGTTCACGACTAACTCGACCACCAGGCCGCGTCCCCGGGTAAAGGCCAAGATTTTTTCCGGAGCTTCCCTCTCGGTCAGATCCGCGGCGAACACCTCGGTCATCGCCCCGAACTTGCCGCGCAGTTCCGCGGCAAGCTTTTCGAGGCGCTCGAGCCGGCGCGCCGTAAGGATCAAATTTGTCCCGCCCGCGGCCAATTCTCGCGCCAAGGCCTGCCCGATTCCCGCGCTGGCACCGGTCACAAGTGCCCATTTTCCCCGCCACTGGCTGGTCATTTGCCCATCCTATCTCTCTGCCCGCGGTCCGCCGGGCCAAATTGGTTCGCGAATCGGCCCGGGTGCCGGCGGCACCCGAGATCGCCACGCAGGATGCAGGCCAGCAACGGCCCTAGTCGCGATCCGGGCAGAGCAAAGCTCAGCCTACTAAATTCGGTCGAATTATCCAGAATTTTGCAGATGAAAGAGATGGGAGCAGCAACCCGTACCCCGCAAGACGCACTAGCGACCCGCAGGCTCTTCAACCGCCGCAACCTCGGCAGGTTGCTCTTCGACGGCGCCAACGGGGGCGTTCCGCGAAGGCATGTAGCGGGATACCGCATCGCGCACGCGCCCGCCTTCACGCTTCATGCGCTCCATCAAACGCCGCGCCCAAATGAACTCGGCCGCCAGCAAGCTCAACCCCAGCAGGATCACCAACCATCCCGGCCCCGGCGTCACGATCATCACCACGCCTGCGGCCAGCAGCGTAAACCCCGCAACGATCCGAAACACTCGCCGAACCTGTTCAACCGTGCGCAGCAGACTCATGGCTTCCAATCAGAGCATTCTCATTGCCAAATCCCGGCTCGCGCTCGCAGGAGGTCGCAGTCGCAACCCTTTAAGCTAGGCCATTACCAGCGACGTCTTGCAAATCTGGCGATATCCTGAAGGCCAAGGTTGCCTGCGCCACTCGCCAACAGGTGCTGTCGCTAACGCCTATAGGACGAGGAACTGCTGCCACGCGTTTCACCGCTACGCGGGGGGGAGCTACGGGCGTGCCTCCTGAACTTGTCCGGCACCCGCACTTAGACAGATGCGCATCGACTGCGCCTGGACTGCTGAAAAAGAGCTCCGGACACGCACTGGCGGAACCGCGCACAGGTCCAAAAAAGGGCGGGGCGCCACCATGCTTGCGGCTCTTCGCGAGCGGCATCGCACGCGTTTCGCTGAACGGCGCGACGCTCGTCCCGCTTGCGCGGGCGATCGTTCAAGACGACTGCGCTCAATCGCGCCTTGCCGGCGAAAGTGGTGATGGCTGGCGGGGCAGGGCAGCGCCCTTGAGGACTTCCGGGCATCGATCGCTTCGCGGGCGAAGCTGCGCAGCCAGGAGGGTATCGGCACAGAAGTGGTCCGGGCTTTCCGCGGAACTGCTGTTTAGGGGTGCCAGCGTGACAAAAATCCAAGTCGACCCCTCGCCATGCGACCAGCGGGCCATCCGGTCTTTCCTGAGTGCCGGGTTTCGCCGAGCCGGCCGCATCGCACCCCCATGCACCCGCCATGCGGATGCTTCCGCATCCTGCCGCCGCCGCGCGTCGCGTTGACAGCACGCAGGACCGACAGTATCGTCGCAATGCCGGAAAATAAAATTCTTTGCCCTGGAGCCCACATGTTTGTTTTCTGTAGTGCCGCGGGAAGATTCGCCCGCCCGGCGGCTTTCGCTGTTTTGCTGTGTCTGGCCGCCAGCGCCGCTCGGGCGCAAGACCACGAGGAGGGCGAACAACAAAAAGCGCGCGCTCTGATTCGGGCACAATACACGAAATATGAATTTCGCATCCCCATGCGCGATGGCGCCAAGCTATTCACCGCGGTCTACGTGCCGAAGGACGCCGGGTCCGCAAAGAGCTATCCATTTCTAATCGAGCGCACGCCGTACAGCGTCGCTCCCTACGGCGAAGACAACTATCCGCGCCGTCTCGGACCAGCTCCGAGCTTTACCCAAGACGGTTTTATTTTCGTTTACCAGGATGTGCGCGGCAGGTATCAAAGCGATGGCACTTTTCAGGAAATGACGCCGCACAAGGATAAGAAAGCCTCACCGCAAGACGTCGACGAAAGCAGCGATACCTACGACACCATCGAGTGGCTGCTGAAAAATATTCCCCACAACAACGGCAAAGCGGGCATCTACGGCATTTCCTATCCGGGATTCTTCGCGGCCGCGGCCATGGCCGATTCGCATCCCGCACTCAAGGCCGCTTCGCCCCAGGCGCCGGTCACCGACTTGTACATGGGCGATGATGCCTACCACAACGGCGCGTTCATGCTGGAGGCCAACTTCGGCTTCTACACTTTTTTTAAACCGCGTAGCGGCTTGGAATTTCCGCCGCCGAAATGGCGGGAATTCGATTACGGCACCAACGATGGCTATGACTTCTATTTGGAAATGGGCGGGCTGGCCAACGGCAAAAAATATCTGCCTGGTGAATCCTATTGGGACGATCAGGTGACGCATGCGAACTACGATGAATATTG
>JBEKSZ010000113.1:0-19008 GCA_049516615.1 Candidatus Acidiferrum sp.
TACCTTTCAGCGCCGCATGGCCCAAGCCTGACGGGTTCGGCGGATTGGCCCTCGAGCCGATTGCTTTGACGACCCGCAAATTTCCCGCGACAACTGTGCACGGTCCTGCTAGCGTTTATTGGCGCAGCAGTCGAATCTTGCCGAGGAGATCCGCGTCTTGAACATTCTGGTTACCGGAGCAGCAGGCTACATCGGCAGCATCGTTTCAGAGGTTTTGCTGGCTCGCGGGTATGGCGTAGTGGCTCTCGACAGTCTGATTGAAGGCCATCAGGCCGCCGTGCCTCCAGCCGCGGTTTTCTGCCATGTGGACTTGTCCGTACGCCCACACCTTGAAGAGGTTTTCAACAAGAACAAAATCGACGCGGTGATGCATTTCGCGGCCGAAGCCCTGGTGGCCAAATCCATGCGCGAGCCGAGCACCTTCTACGCCGCCAACGTGGCTTGCGGCATTAATCTACTCGATGCCGTCACCCGCCACGGGGTGAAGAAATTCATCTTTTCCTCGACGGCCGCGACGTACGGCGAGCCGAAAACCGTGCCGATTCCCGAGGATCATCCCAAGGCCCCGATCAACCCCTATGGCAAAAGCAAGCTCCTGTTCGAGCAAGTGCTGGCCGACTATCGCGCTTATACCGGACTCGATTACGCCACCCTGCGCTATTTCAACGCCGCGGGAGCCTCCACCGAGCGCGGCGAGGCGCATCGCACGGAGACGCACTTGATTCCCCGTGTTTTGGATGCCGCGGGCGGCGCGATTCCCGCCGTCGACGTGCTGGGTACGGATTATCCAACGCCCGACGGCACCTGCGTCCGGGACTATGTTCACGTCTACGACATCGCCGACTCGCACTTGCGCGCCCTGGAAAATATCGAACGGGTCAGCGGAGAAGCGTTCAACGTCGGTACCGGCCGCGGCTATTCGATCCTCGAGGTCATCGACATCGCGGAAAGGGTCACCGGAAACAAAATTCCGCGCAAACTCGGGCCGCGGCGCGTGGGCGACCCCGCCGTGCTGGTAGCCAGCAAGGACAAACTGAAAAACGTCTTGGGTTGGGAAGCCGCGCATTCTTCGCTCGAAGAGATTGTCGCCTCCGCCTGGGCCTGGAAACGGCGGCATCCGGACGGTTATTCAATCGGCTAGGGTGTAGCGCACGATGTACCAGAGAGCCATCACGCCGTCTTTCCAGGTGATTTTCTTTCCTTCTTCGTAGGTGCGCCCGGCGTAGCTGATGGGCACTTCATAAACGCGCCAATCGCCTTTGGCGATTTTGGCGGTGATCTCCGGCTCAAATCCGAAGCGGTCGGATTTCAAGTGGAGACCGCGGACGACCGGCGTGAGCATGACCTTGTAGCAGGTCTCCATGTCCGTGAGCTTGAGATTGGTGAAAATGTCGGAAAGCAGCGTGAGAGCTTTGTTGGCCACGTAGTGCCAGAAATAGTGCACGCGCTGCGGCCCGCCGAGAAAGCGCGAACCGTAGACCACATCGGCGCGGCCGTCGAGGATGGGCTCAAGGAGCTTGCCATAATCCTTCGGGTCGTACTCGAGATCGGCGTCCTGCACCAGTACGATCTCGCCGGTCACCTGCGCAAATCCCCGCCGCAGGGCCGCGCCCTTTCCCTGGTTCACGGCCTGAAAAAAGAAACGCAAATCCGCCAGCGGAATGGCGTCCTCGCCGTCCTGCGCGGGCGCCGAGCCTTGCCCCCGCTCGCGCAACGCCGCCATGGACTCGAGGATCTGGCGCGTGCCGTCGGTTGAGCAATCGTCAACCACAATCACTTCCTTGCGTATGTCGGTTTCAAGCACCCGCCGCAGGATTTCGTCGATCGTGCCTTTCTCGTTGAAAACCGGGATAACCACCGATACTTTCGGGTCGTTCAGCGCCGCGGGATTCCGCCGTTTAGGTTTGCTCATGATTCGCGAACAAAAGTGAAGGTGCGATTGTATCGGCCCGCGCGCCGTCGAGTAAAGCGCCGGCCGCGCAGTGGCACAAAAAATCCGGCGGACGCTTCAGGATTCAAAGATCACCTGGGCGAAGGCCAAGCTAGCGGTATGCGTGATGCTCAGGGCGATATGCCCCACACCCAGTTTTTCGCCGGTTTTTTTAGCCTGGCCATGCAGGGCCAGGCTTGGCCGGCCGCCCGGCTCGCGCACCACCTCAAGGTCCACCCAGCGAATGCCGCGGCGCCAGCCCGTGCCCAGCGCCTTCATGGCCGCTTCCTTCGCAGCGAATCGCCCGGCGAAGCGCTCATACTTGTTTCGCGAGCGCTCGCAGTAGGCGCGCTCCTTCGCGGTGAAGAGCCGCCGCAAGATGCGTTCGCCGCGCCGCTCGATGGCCGCACGCACGCGCTGCACTTCGGCCAAATCCACGCCCATGCCAATAATCAAGCGATCTCCTCGGCTCTGAAAAACAACCCCCGGGTATGTCCGCGATGCCCGTGCGTTTACAATAGTAGCCGCATGCCGCCAACCACTCTACAAGATGCTGTGGCCCAGAAACGGGCGCAAAGAATCCCCCGCCAGGAGAAAGCTGCCGCGCACAATTGGGCCGAGCACAGCGGCAAGAACCTGCGCATCTTGCAGGTGCCCGCGTTTCGCAGATTCCCGTGGCTGATTCACGGCTTCAGCACGCGGCCGGGAGGCGCCAGCGCGCTCGGCGGCGGCAAGGTTCTAAATCTGGGTTTCACGGCCTGGGACAAGCGCAAGAGTGTTCTCGAAAATCGCCGGCGCTTCCAGGCGGCGCTCGGCGCCGGGGATTTCGCGCTGGTAGCGCTCAGGCAATTTCATTCCGACCTGGTGCGCCTCTTTGACGCGGCCCCGGGGGAACCCGAACACGCCGATGCCGCGGTCACAGATCGCCCGGGCCTCGTGCTTGCGGTGCAAACCGCCGACTGCGTGCCCATCCTGCTCGTCGATCCGCAGAAACGCGCCGTGGCGGCCATTCACGCGGGATGGCGCGGCACGCTGCGCCGCATTGCCGCAAAAACCGTGGGCCACATGCGCATGCATTTCGGCAGCAGGCCCGGCGATATCCTGGCCGCGGTGGGTCCCGGGATCGGAGGCTGCTGCTACGAGGTCGGCACGGAAATTGCCGCCAATTTCCTTTCGCAATTCGCCGACGCGGCGGACTTTTTCGACGAATTCCGTACCGGCGACGAACCCAATCCCATTCAATGGCTCAATCAGATGCCTCCCGGCCACCAGCCCCCTCCGAAAAATGTCCTGCTCGATTTGCACAAAGGCAACGCCTCGCAACTCCGCGAAGCCGGCCTAAACGATGAAAATATTTTCGTAAGCAATCTCTGCACCGCCTGCCGCCCCGATCTGCTCTTCAGCTACCGCCGACAAGGCATAAAATCCGGCCGCATGATGGCCGCAGTGGGCATCCGCGCATGAGTGCGGACTCGGCCTGACTGTGCGGCCTTAGAAACGTCTCGGGGGGGTTGTGCGGCAGCCTCCCGCCCGTCCGATTCGAGGTGCCTCTCGCGGGGCGGCTGCGCGAATCCCGCCTGCGCGGCCTTAAAGGGTCTCGGGATTCCTGGGTGAAGGAGAACGGTTACCGGCGTCAGAAGAAGCGCGTTCCCGCGCCTTAGCCGGGGCCGAGAGCGACGAGAGGTGTGGCACGCCCTTCGGTCAACGCCAGCTGTCCGCAAGCCGCCATCACATCGCGGCCGCGCGAATATCTGGTGAACGCCGGAATGCCTTTCTCAAGCAAAATGTGGTGGAATTCGCTCACTCTCTCGGCTGCAGGTTCCGCATAAGGCAGCGCCCCGGGATTCCAGGGAATCAAGTTTACTTTCACGCGCCCCAGGTCCGACATAAGTTTGGCCACGCGCCGCGCATCGTCCGGCGAATCATTCACCCCGCCGAGCAGCACGTATTCAAAGGTGACGTACTCGCGCGAACCGCGCGGAAATCTCCGGCAAGCCTCGAGCAGCACGCGCAACGGATATTTACGGTTGATGGGCATCAGCACGTCGCGCTGCTCGTCGCTTGAGGCATTCAAGGAGACCGCGAGCTTCGGTCGCACCGCTTCCCCCGCCAACCGATCGATTCCCGGCACGATTCCGCTGGTTGAAAGGGTCACATGGCGCGGCGAAATCTTCATGCCCCGCGGGTCGAGCGCGATGCGCAGGGCGCCCATCACCGCATCAAAATTGAGCAGCGGCTCGCCCTGTCCCATGAGCACCACATTGGTACGCGCCGCCAGCCCGCCATTTTCCGGGCCCGCCATATCATTTAAGGGCAGCAGGATCTGCCCGAGGATTTCGCCTGCGGTTAAATTGCGGATCAGTCCGAGCTGGGCCGTCAGACAGAACTGGCAATCCACCGCGCAGCCCGCCTGCGTTGAAACGCAGATCGTCTGCCGCCCTTCGCTGGGCATGAACACGGTTTCGACCGAGGCCAGCCGCGCCGTACCCTTTTCTTCGCTGACCGGCAGGTCCATCAGGTAGCGCACCGAACCGTCACTGGAAACAAAACGCTGCTTCACGCGCGGCAAAGTAATGCGCGTTTCCGCCGCCAGCCGCTCGCGCAGCGCTTTGGGCAGGGTGGTCATGTCCTCGAGCGTCAGCTTCCGCTCCGCGTACAGCGCGCTGTAAATCTGCGCCGCGCGAAAACGCGGTTCCCCCAGCGCAGCGCAGAGCGCCTGCAGTTTTTCAAGAGATTGCCCGAGCAGTTCCGTCAATTTCGTTTCCCGATCACGACCCTTACAGAATACGCCTGATTGCCGCGGAGAAGCGAAACACCACCAAAAACATAGGGATTTAGCGGCTTTTTTGCGTGTTCGCGCGTGGTTCACTGGCCCGTTACACGATATACTGGGTCGTACTTGTCTGGAGCCACTGATGCCCAACCAACTCGCCGTCGCCCCCTTGGTCATAGCCGACTGGGTCGAAAATCTCGCGGCCATCCCCAAAAGCGAATTCACCCTCGACAACATCCGCAGCTATTTTCTCAACCACCACATCCAAGCCGAAACGCTTGGGAAATATTGCTATTTTTCCAAAGGCAATTACACGCGCAATCTGATTTTTAGAAACGCGCTGTTTGAGTGCATGGCGGTCTGCTGGGAAGTCGGCCAGGCCAGCCGCATCCACAACCATCGCGACCAGAATTGCTGGATGGCCGTGCCCGTCGGCCGCTTGCGGGTGCAAAATTATCGCGTCGCCCGTCGCGACGCTTCGCGTTCAACCTGCGATCTAGTGGCGACGGAGGTTATCGACATGGACGCCAGCCACCCCGCTTGCGTCAATCCCCGCGAACCCGTGCACGAGGTCAGCAACTGCGCGGAATACGCCGAACGCGCCGTAAGCGTCCACGTGTACTCAAAGCCCTTCGATTCGTGTGAGATTTATCAGCGGGAAAAAGGCACCTACGCGGACGCCCCGCTGTTCTATACCAGCGAATACGGCAAGTTGCACCCCGACGCTAAACTGCTGTAACTAAACCGTTTTACCCTCCCGCGCAGGCGCGTGGCAATTGCCGCCCTCGTGTGTCACAATCATTTCATGACGACAGAACTTCGCGATATTCAAAAGCACGTTCTGCCCAACGGACTGGTAGTCATCACCGAGACCATGTCCCACGTCCGCTCCGTTTCCGTAGGGGTGTGGATCCGCAACGGCTCCCGGCGCGAAATCCCTGAAGAAAACGGTCTCGCGCATTTCATGGAGCACATGGTCTTTAAGGGTACGGAGCGGCGCTCCGCCGAGGCCATTGCGCGCGAAATGGATTCCGTCGGCGGCATGCTGGATGCCTTTACCTCCAAGGAACAGATCTGCTTCAACGCCAAGGTGCTCGACGAGCACCTG
This sequence comes from Candidatus Acidiferrum sp., assembly GCA_049516615.1. Taxonomy (GTDB): domain Bacteria; phylum Acidobacteriota; class Terriglobia; order Acidiferrales; family UBA7541; genus Acidiferrum. The sequence continues at coordinate 5,812 of JBEKSZ010000113.1, forward strand.
CCCATCGCTTTTGACGTCATCGCCGACCTGGTGCTGCGCCCCAAGTTCGACTCCGAAGACGTGAAAAAAGAGCGTCAGGTGGTCCTTGAAGAGATCAAGATGGACCTCGACAATCCCGAGTCCATGCTGCACGAAATTTTCACGCGCAACTTCTGGCCCGGGCATGCGCTCGGTCGCCCCATTCTGGGCACCCCCGACACGGTGAAGAAATTTAGTCGCGAAGGTTTGCGAACACGTTTCGAGAATTGGTTTGCGCCGGATCATCTGGTGATCAGCGCCGCCGGCAACGTCCAGCATGAAAAGGTGCTCGAGCTCGTAAAGCGCGAATTTGGCCAGCTGCCCGCTTCCGGCACGCATGACCTTCACACCGCGCCGGACACGCGTGCGCCCATTCACCTTGAGCCCAAGAAAGATTTGGAGCAGGTCCATCTGTGCATCGGCGTGCCCTCGCTTCCGCTCGGCCACGAGCGCCGCTTTGCCGCTGCGGTCCTGAATAATCTGCTGGGCGGCGGCATGTCTTCTCGCCTCTTCCAGAACATCCGGGAAAAGCAGGGCCTGGCCTACGCGGTCTTCAGCGAGCTGACACCCTATTCTGACGCGGGCATGCTCACCGTTTACGCGGGAACCGCCAAGGAAACCGTGGGCCAGGTCATCGACCTGACGATTAAAGAGTTTCGCTCTATGAAGGAATCGCTGGTCACGGAAGAAGAGTTGCTGCGCTCGAAAAATCACCTGAAGGGCTCGCTCATGCTCTCGCTCGAGTCCACCAGCTCGCGCATGTCCAATCTCGCCCGCCAGGAACTGTATTTTGGACGCTTTTATTCCCTGGATGAAATTCTCGCCGGCATCGAAGCCGTGACCCGCGAGGAACTGCAAACCATCGCGCAGGATTTCTTCAAACCCGAGCAAATCGCCGTCACCGTGCTCGGCCCGCTTAACGGTTTCACCCTGGACCGCGCCCGCCTGGCCTGCTAGCGATCTGGTCACGTTCCCCGCGCGCGTCTTTAAGCAGCCCGCTGCCGCGCTCTCGCCTGACCCAGCGAATTCGCAGACAGGACTCTCAGGCCATTGCGAGGCCGTCGCCCACGCGCATCTTGGCGGCGTATTCGATGTGAAGCACCCGGCGCGGCAGCGCCCCCGTCGATTTTGACGATGCATGAACAAGCAGCGGACGCATGGCAAGAACACCTCCGCGCGGTACCGCACATTCGACCGCAGCGACGCGGCTGGCGAGGGCGTGCATTTCAGCGTCGCTTAAAACACCCTGGCGGTGAGTCCCGGGGAGGACACGCAGCGGAGCGTTTTCCGCTGTGGAATCGTCAAGGTGTAAGCGCAGTGCGAGCACTTTGGACAACGCCTCGGCGGGAGCATGGGCATAGGTCAGGCCCTCTTTGACGGACCATGGCCCCCAGCCCGGAGTGTCGCGGCGCTCGCCGAGCGGCAAAGCCGTGTCTTGATGCCACGCGACCAGCCAATTGGCAGCGGGCGATTTCTCAAACAGCGTCGCGCGGAAAGGTAACGCCCCGCGACCGAGGCTTTCCTCGGCAAGCTCGAGTAGCGCCTCACTCCGCGCGATATTCGCGATACCAGGATGCCGCATGGCATGGCGGATCCCGGCCCGGCGTCGTGGTAGTGCGGTTGCCTCGAGCTCGCCAAGCAGTCTCGCGATCTCGCCGGGTGCGACAACTTCAAAAGCGATGGCGAATTCGTACTCGTCGACGCGGTCTCGCGGCATTCCCCGGCTTCCTCCATGGGGTCAGAATCGGACTAATAGCCTTTGCTTAGATCGACAACGTTGAAAAGTTCGCGGCCGTCGAACCAGCGGGCCAGGAGCCGCACGAGCAGCTCCGCTTCGCGGTGCCACAAGCGGGCGCTGATGGCACTGGTATGCGGCGTAATCAGTAGATTGGGCGCGCTCCAAAGCGGGCTGTCCGGGGGGAGCGGCTCGGTTTCCGTCACATCGAGGGCCGCGCCACCGAGCTGGCCGGTTTCAAGAGCGCGCACGAGCGCCGGTTCGTTGATTGCCGAGCCGCGGCCGAGATTGATCAGTCGTGCGCCCGGTTTCATGCGCGCCAGGCGCTGCGCGTCAAAGAGCTGCTTTGTGGCGCTGGTTTCGGGCAGCGCCAGCACCACGTAGTCCGCCTGGGGCAGCGCTTCGTCGAGCTTCTCGATCGAGATAATGGTTTGCGCATCGCCCAGATCACCTCTCCCCGAGCGCGTTACGCCGATAATCTTCATTTCAAAAGCGTTGGCGCGTCTGGCAATCTCGCGCCCGATGGAGCCGAAGCCCACAATCAGGAGCGTGGCGCTGTTCAGTTCCGCGAGGTGCTGCGGCTTGTCCCACAAGAATTGCTGCGACCAGGAATGGTGATCCTGCTGGCGCACGGTGTCGGGAAGATTACGCGCGAGCGCCAGCATCAATCCCATGGTGTGTTCGGCCATTGGCACGGAGAAAACTCCGCTGGCGTTCGTCACTACAACTTCAGAGGACACCAACTGTGGATACGCGAGTTGCCCGACTCCGGCAGAGGTCGAGTGGATCCACTTCAGCTTCTTGGCGGCTTCGAAATGCTCGGGGAGCAAAAATGCGCCGACGAAAATGTCGGCATCTGAAAGCTCGGGCGGCAGCTCCTTGAATGAGAAGGCGTGGGCAACGCGCATCTCCGGCCAGCGGTGGCGCAGCGTTTCCGCAACCAGCGGCTTGGCCTGCCATTCCGTAAACGGCTGCCATGCGCAGATCACCACTTTGGTTTCAAACGGCCTGGTTCGATTCATGATCGAGTGGCACAGGCGGGAACCCTGCGCGCTTTTAAAATCAGAAAAATCTGCCCTCAGGGACGGACGCAAAGGTCCTGCCCGGTCATTTCAGCAGGGGCCAACTGGCCAAGCGCGCTGAGCATGGTCGGGGCAATGTCGCGCAGCGAACCGCCAGGATTAAGCCGCAAATCCTTCTCGTTGCTGACCAGAATCAGTGGCACTGGATTCGTGGTGTGGTACGTGTGCGCGCCGCCGGTGTGGGGATCGATCATCATTTCCGCGTTGCCGTGGTCGGCGGTGATGATCCAGGCGGCATCATCAAAGCGCGCTTTGAGGGCTTGATAGATTTGCGCGAGGCCGGCGTCGACGGCTTCTACCGCCTTGATGGCGGCCTCAAGCTTGCCGGAATGTCCGACCATATCGGCGTTGGCGTAATTCATGATGATGGCATCAAATTCCTGGCCCGCGATGGCTTTCACCACCGTATCGGTGATGCCTTGCGCGGACATTTCCGGCTTGAGGTCGTAGGTAGCCACTTTCGGCGAAGGCACCAGGATGCGCTCCTCGCCCGGGAACGGTTTTTCGATGCCCCCGTTGAAAAAATAGGTAACGTGCGCGTACTTTTCGGTTTCCGCGGTGCGCAGATTCTTGTATTGGAGCCCGGCGAATACCTGCGCGAGGATTTGCTCCAGTTTTTCCGGGGCGATGACAAATTTCAGCCACGGCCAGTTTTTGTCGTACTGGGTCATGGCCACGTAGAACAGGTTCGTCGGACGCGCAGGATCGACGAATTTGGCAAAGTCCGGCGCGCCCAGCGCGTAGGTCATCTGCCGGGCACGATCCGCGCGATAGTTGAAAAAGATCACCGCGTCGTCGTTGCGAATTTGCGCAACGGGCTTGGCCGCGGAACCTTCTCCGGCGGTGACCACGATGGGCTTAACAAATTCGTCGGTGATGTCCTGCGCGTAGCTCCGTTCGAGCGCGGCGATGGGATCGCTCGAGCGTATTTCGCCTTCACCGTGGACCACCGCGCGATAGGCGAGTTCCATGCGTTCCCAGCGATTGTCACGGTCCATGGCGTAATAGCGGCCGGTGAGCGAGGCTATCTGTCCAACTCCCAGCTCGCGTATTTTCTTCTCGAGTTGCGCCACGAAATCCTTGCCGCTGTGCGGAGGAGTGTCGCGGCCGTCCATGAAGCAATGCACGAAAACGTTTTTTACGCCAGATTGTCTGGCCATCTCCAGAAGCGCGAAGAGGTGCTGCATGTGCGAATGCACGCCGCCATCGCTCAGCAGACCCATGAGGTGGAGCTGATTCGTTTTGGCGCGTTCCATGGCTTGCTGAAACAGCGGAACGCTATCCAGCTGTTTGTTGGCGATGAGCAGGTCGATGCGCGTGATGTCCATGTGCACGATGCGCCCCGCTCCCATATTCATGTGGCCGACTTCGCTGTTGCCCATCTGCCCCGGGGGCAATCCGACGTAGGGACCCGAGGTGTGAATCAGGGTATTCGGAAAGTTTTTGACCAGTTGGTCGTAAGCCGGTTTGCGCGCCCGCGCAATGGCGTTGCCCGCCGTTTCGGCGCGATAGCCCCAGCCATCCAGCACGGTGAGTATGATCGGTCGCTTTTTTTTGTTCATGAAGGATTCGGCTGCCTTGTGATTGGAATATTTGGCGCGTTGCGGCGCGTCGCGGCACGTTCACTTTCCGGCAAATTCGCCAAGCGCGGCCAGCACGCGCTCCACTTCGTCCATGGTGTTGTAGTGCAGCAGTCCCATGCGCAGCAGCCCGCCGCTCTCCTGAACGCCGAGGCGCTCGGTTAAATTGAGCGCGTAGAAGCAGCCGTCCCAGGTAAAAATGCCGCGATCGCCGAGGAAGGTGGCGATGGCCGTGGGATTATGCTCCCCGATGCGGACGGAAACCGTGGAGCAGCGTTCATGAAAGCGCGCGGGATCGCTGATACCGAAGAATTTGAGCCCGGGAATTTCGAGCAGGCCGGCGATCAGCCGGGTCACCAGCGCCCGCTCGTACGGCACGGTAGCGGCGTAAGCGGCGAGCAGCGCCTCACGCCGCGCAACGACGCCGGGAAGGCAGGAACGCCCGAGACTTGCAAGGTAGTCGACGGCCGCGCTGATCCCGGCGATCAACTCGTGCACCTGCGTGCCGGTCTCCCAGCGGTCGGGGATTTGATCCGACGCCGGTCGCACCTTATAAGGACGCAGCCTTTCAAGATGTTCGCGCTTCCCGTACAGCGTACCCATGTGCGGCCCGAAAAATTTGTACGGCGAACAGATCAGAAAATCGCAATCGAGCGCCCGGACGTCGATGGGGCCGTGCGGGGCGTAGTGCACCGCATCGATAAACGTCAGCGCGCCCGCGGCGTGCGCCACCTTGGTAATTTCCGCCACGGGATTGATGGTGCCCACGGCATTTGACGCGTAACCCACGGCCACCAATCTGGTTTTCGCGGTGATTTTTTTTCCAAGATCCTCAAGGTCCAGGGTGCAATCTGCCGCGCGGATGTCCGCTTGGCGCACCACGACGCCTTTTTCTTCAAGCGCGCGCCAGGGGGCCACGTTGGCGTCATGGTCGAGCGTGGTGACCACAATTTCATCACCGGCGCGCAAGTCCCGCCCGATGGCGCGCGCCAGGGCGAACGTGATGGTGGTCATGTTTTGCCCGAAAACCACCTCGCTTGCGTCGCAATGGAAAAAATCCGCCAGCGCCGCGCGCGCCGCGGCGATGGCTTCATCGGACTTGCGGCTGGTGAGGAAGGCCCCGCAGGTGTTGGAATTGTTGTGCAAGAGATAATCCTGAATGGCGCGCGTGACCTGCTGCGGCACCTGGCTGCCAGCCGGGCCGTCCAGAAACACCGCCGGTTGACCATTGACGCGCAATTGCAACGAGGGAAATTGCGCCCGCACCCAGGCGCTGCTGATCGCGCCGTCTGCGTTCTGCTGAAGAATCGGAGTGCTGGTCATTGAGTGTTTGTTCTCCGCCTAACCTGCAGCACGGGGTGGGAAAGGCGCTTGCGAATTCGCTGACTCCGCCCCGGACACGATAGTTTCTCACAGGCGCGCTGGCGCGAACAGCGCTCGCGAGTCGGGAAAACCAAATTGGCTGCGGCCGTCAGTCTTCACGCAGGCCAGGAAAAAACAAGCGCCGGCCCGCGTCGTGCTAGCATAACTGCGGTTGTTCCCCACTCATGCCGCATTGGCGCCGGCTATCAACTTTGCGTCACGTTTCTCGACGAGGTATGTTCGTGCCCGAACTGATTCCGCCCACTGAGCGCACGCGCGTGGTGCGCGAGCCGCATCGCGCCTCGCACGACCGCGACACCGTTTACAAAATTCTCGACGAAGCCTTTGTCTGTCACGTGGGATTCAGCCTGGAGGGCCAGCCCTATGTGATCCCCACCATGTTCGCGCGTGTCGGCGAGCATATCTATTTCCACGGTTCGGCAGCCAGCCGCATGCTGCGCAATCTCGGGGGCGGCCTCGCGGTTTGCGTGACCGTCACGCTGGCGGACGGGCTGGTCCTGGCGCGCTCGGTTTTCAATCACTCGATGAACTACCGTTCGGTCGTGGCGCTCGGCCACGCGACGCTGATCGAGCAGCAGGAAGAGAAACTGCAGGCCCTGCGCGCCTTTACGGAAAAAATTCTTCCCGGCCGCTGGAACGACGCGCGCCAGCCTAATGAAAAAGAACTGAAGGCCACCAGCATCCTGCGCCTGCCGCTCACGGAAGTCTCCGCGAAAATGCGCCTCGGACCTGTCGAAGACGACGCCCCCGACTACCAGCTGCCCGTCTGGGCGGGTATCATCCCGCTGCGTCTCACCGCCGGCACGCCCGAGCGCGATGAACGTTGCAGCGCGGAAATCCCGCTGCCAGCCTATGCGACGGATTACCTCGCAGGGCGCGGCTAGACGGATTGGCGATTTCCGGGCGGGAGCCCGGTTTTCCCGGGGCGATCTCGGGGGGGTGGCGCCGCCCCTGTCGCAACGGCAAGCTGCGCGCCGGGCAGCGATATTTTAAGCCTGCACCGCCCGCACGAAATCCGCGAGCATCCCATACCCCGTGGCATCGATCCCGGGATTGTGCTCCACGATGGATAACCCGAAAACATCCAGCTCAAAACGAATCGCCGAACTCGTGCCCTCCAGATTGGCCAGCGGGTCCGAGGCCAGCAGCAATTCCGGCTTCACGCTGCAATCCACGCCATCCCCGCGACGTTCCGCCCGGCACACTAATTTGTAACGCATCCCTGCAGCGCGCACGGAACGAATCTTCTCCTCGCTTAAATCGCGAATCCCCGTGCGCTGAATCTGTTCGAGGCGGACAGGCACGCCCATCAGCACAATCGCCAGCGCGGCCACCTTCACCGCCGCGTCCCAACCGTCGAGATCCGCGCTCGGATCCGTCTCGGCCACGCCGAGGGCCTGCGCCCGGCGCACCGCCTCATCAAACGACCGGCCCCTTTCCACCTCCGTGAGCACCACGTTGGTCGTCGAATTCAGCACGCCGACAAAGCCGCGCAGATCCGTAGCCGGCAGTCCCATGGGGAACATGGAAAAGATCGGCACGCCATCCATGACCGTGGATTCGTAGAGAAATTGTTTCTTTTTTTCCTGCGCCAGCGCCGTCAGCTCGCCGAAGGCATGCACGATCGGCCCTTTGTTGGCGGTAATAGCGTGCACGCCCAGCTCCAGTGCGGTTCGCAGATGGTCGATCGCGGGCTGGCCGGTCTGCGCCACCAGTGTACTCGACTCAAACAGGACATCGGCGCGACAACGCTCGAGCCACTCGCGAAAATTCTGCGGCAGCGGGGTATGCGCGGGATTTTGCGGTGAAGGCGCGGGCGGAAAATGGCCGTTCAATATGGCGATGGGATTGAGGCCGTCGGGATTCGACACCCAGCCGTTGCGCCGCGTCGCCACCCCGGCCAATCGCCAGCGAATATCGTAACGGCGCCGCAGCTCCGTTTCCTTGGCGATCAGCAGACGCAGAAAAGCGCGCCCCACGTTGCCGAATCCCACGATGGCAAGGTTATAGGACGGCATGACGCGCTCCCCGGAAGCTATTCGACGGCCTGCAGAAGACTATTTCGCGGCCGACAGTTTTGCCGCTGCTGCGGAAATCAGCGCGGCCTCATCGCTGAGCAATTTCGACACGCGCACGATGCCGTCTTCGGCCAACTTCCAGTGTTTTTGCTCCATGGCTTCGCGCACCGCGGGAATGGCTTTGGCTTCATAACCGGTGTATTCGCCGGGCGCATACAGTTCGTGCTTGTACCCCGGACGACCCGGTATGCCTCCCGGCGTGGTGAGTTTGCGCTCGCTGTCGATGAGCATGCGGTTGATTTCCGCGCTCGCAGCCGCAGCGAGCGCCGTGCCGCCATTTTCATTGGCGTGCGCCAGGGCCTTTTTGTACTCTTCGGCGCTACGCGTGATGCTCTCGACGGAATTTTCAAGCGGCGCAAAATTAATAAAGGGCGGCACTTCCTCCTTCTTGGGCGCCACGTAGGTCTCCTTTGGATCGGCCGCCGCGGTGAAGGCGCCTTCCAGGATTTTCAGATTGCGCTCTTTGATTTCGTCACGCTGCTCGCCCGCGAACTTTTTCAGCTCGCGCACGTACATCTGCAAAGTATCGGCGAAATCGGAAAAATCAAACGGCAGTAAATCCGCATCCGCGAGGCGCATGGTGGCGATGCCCCCGGCCTCGGCAAAAGCCCGGCCATAAGAAAAATCCGTGTCCGCAAAGTGCGTGTACCAGTAAAAATCGTCGTAAATGGAATGGTAGATTCCGCCGCCGGTTTCCCCGCCAAACCCGATGTCCAAGGAAGCGATGCCGAGGATATTCAGAAACGGACCGTAGTCCGAGCCGCCGCCGAGCGCGCCGATGCGCAAATCGGTGCGCGTGCGAGCTTCGTCGTGATCGTTTTTGTTGTCCGCCTGGGCGATCTGCTCGAGCTGCATGCGCTTCCACAGCGTCAGCTTGGTCTCGGGATCCTGCACGTCGCGGGCAACGTCGTTGATAAATTTTTCCAGCGAGTGTGAACCCTCGGCCCAAAAAAATCCGCGCCCCGTAGAGTCGGAATTGACGTAGGCCACGGTGTGCTGACGCAACTCGTCGGCGTGCGTCTCGACCCATTCCGTAGAGCCCAGCAGGCCTGGTTCTTCGCCATCCCAGGCGCAAAAAATGATCGTGCGCTTGGGCTTCCATCCCGCTTTGACGAGCTCCCCCGTTGCCCGCGCCTGTTCTAGCAGCGCCACTTGCCCGGAGATCGGGTCTTCCGCGCCGTTGACCCAGGCGTCATGGTGATTGCCGCGGATGACCCATTCTTCGGGGTATACCGCGCCGGGGATTTTCGCGATCACGTCATACAGCGGCTTCAGATCCCAGTTGGAATAAACCTTGAGGTGCACTTTCGCGGGGCCGGGACCGATGTGGTAGGTCAGGGGCAAACCTCCGCGCCATTCGCGCGGTGCGACCGGCCCGCTGATGGCGGCCAGCAATGGCTGCGCATCGGCGTAGGAAATCGGCAGCACGGGAATTTTCGTGATCGTCGGGGCGTCTTTGATCGGCAGCCGCTTGGCGTCGGGCGTGGCCCCCACACCTGGCGTCAGGGGATCGCCCATGAATTCACCGCTGTCCTGCACGCTGCCACGCTGCACGCCATCTTTCGGGCGATACGGGCCATTCGGAAAGGTTTCGCCCGGAGAATAGCCGTCGTCGCGCGGATCGGAATAGATGATGCAGCCGATCGCGCCATGTTCGCCGGCCACCTTCGGTTTGATGCCCCGCCAGGCGTGCCCATAGCGGGCGATCACGATGGCGCCCTTCACGGAAACGCCATGCCGCTCCAAAATTTCATAATCCTCTTGAATTCCGTAGTTCACGTACACCAGCGGCCCGGTCACGTCGCCGTCTGCGGAATATGCGTTGTAGGTCGGCAGCTGCTCGCTCTGCTGGTTCGAGGTAGGATCCTGGGGAATCGCGGGCTCCTGCATCTTGGCCACAAAATGCGGGCCGCCGTCGACCAGTTCGATCAATCGCTCTTTGGGCGTGGGGTACAGCACATCGAATCGTTCTATGTGCGCGTCAAGACCAAACTCCTTGAACTTCGCGAGGATCCACTCGGCGTTGTCCTTGTCGTACGGGGAACCGACGTTGTGCGGCCGCTTGGTCAAGCGCTCCATGTAGGCGCGCAAATTTTCCGCCTTGGGGATGAGGCGCAGCTTGTCTTCCCACTGACGCTCGGCGCGCGAGGATTCCGCGGAAAATCCATAGATGGGCGTTTCCTCGGCGATGATGACGCGTGAAACGGGAGCGAGCGATAGCGAGGCGCAGAAGATGGACGCCAGAAAGATGCTGCGTTTCATTTTTTCCCCCAGAAAGTGAGTCCGTATTCTGCCTGAAGAACGCCGCCTTGACCACTCCGTAGAACAAGCCTCAGCGACACATTCGGGAGTTTCCCGGCACCCCGGCAAAGCGCACAACGGAGTCAAACGAGAGCCTTGGTCATCACAATCAAATGACACGGCAGGATCCTGGCAATCTCCGCGGGAAGTTCTTCGGTTGCTATTTCGCGGTAGCCAAGATGCCGGTAGTAGGGTGGCAGTTCGATGCGTAGATTTACGACCCGCAGTTCCGCCTGGCGGCAACCGTTCCTGCGAAAATAGTCTTCCGCCGCGGTCATGAGCACGCGGCTGAATCCGGCTTTCTGACGCTGCGGCTCAACGGAGAGCAATCCGATAAACCCGCTCGTGCCGCGCAACTCGGCATAAACACAACCTAGCAGGGTGCCGCCGCTTAAGAGCAGCAAAAACGTGCCCTGCGCAATGCGCGCGCGAACCTCATCGGCACGGATCCGGTCGCTGCCGAGGAAGAACCGTTCCACCTGAAACGCCTTATTGATTAGGCCGGTGATCGCGGCGACGTCCTCGGGGCCCGCGGCGCGAACGAGAAGCTCCTCGTTGCCATCGATAGAGGGTTGGCCGGTCATTCCCGTCTCCAGCACTCACGGCCTGCGGCGGGCCGGCTTACGATTTCTTGTGCGTGGTATTCAGCACCGCGTCCGGAATCCTCAGCCGTTCGACCGGCTGGCCGCCAGCGATATGCGAGGCGATAATTTCCTCCACATCCTCGGGCCGCACGTGCCCGTACCACACGGCTTCGGGATAAACGACCACCGTCGGCCCAAGTTCGCACTGGTCGAGGCAGCCGCATTTATTCGCGCGAACCTGCGCATTGGCGATGCCCCGCTCTACCAGCTTGATTTTGAACAGCCGCTGCAACTCGCCCTGCCCGGTCGGGTCACAAGAGCCGCGCGGGTGGCCCGCTTCGCGGGTGTTCATGCAGACAAAAATGTGTTTTTCAAATTTCGCCATGAAGAATGATTTCCGGCCGCCCGCAGCCCCCGGGGTAGATTCCTAATTCCTGCCAAGCGCGGCGCGGCCATTGAATTTCGCCGCGGCGCCCAGCTGTTCCTCGATACGCAGCAGCTGATTGTATTTTGCGATGCGGTCGGTGCGGCTTGCCGAGCCGGTCTTGATCTGTCCGGCAGCCGTGGCCACCGCCAAGTCGGCGATGAAGGTATCTTCGGTTTCACCGGAGCGGTGCGAAATGATCGAGTGGTAGCCCGCTTTGCGGGCCATCTCAATGGCGTCGATCGTTTCCGTCACGCTGCCAATCTGATTCAGCTTGATGAGAATCGCGTTGCCAATGCCCTCCTTGATACCGCGCGCAAAAATCTCCGTATTGGTAACAAAAATGTCATCGCCGACCAGCTGGATTTTCTTTTTCGAGGTTTGCCCTCCGACGCTCTCGGTCAGCGACTTCCAGCCCGCCCAGTCGTCCTCGGCCATGCCATCTTCGAGCGACACGATGGGATATTTCTCAACCCAGGCGGTCCAGTAGCGGGTCATCTCTTCCGGGGAGTGGGCGCTTTTGTCCGACTTCTTGAAGACGTATTTGCCGCTGGCCCGGTCGTAGAATTCACTGGCCGCGGGATCGAGCGCAATGCTCACCTGTTCGCCGGCCTGGTAGCCTGCCGCGCCGATCGCTTCGAGCACGATTTGGATGGCTTCTTCATTGGACTTGCAACTCGGCGCAAAGCCGCCTTCATCGCCGACCGCCGTCGAGTACCCGCGCTTTTTTAAAGCGGCCTTCAGCGCGTGAAACACCTCGACGCCCCAGCGCAAGGCTTCGGCAAAATTCGGCGCGCCTACGGGCATCACCATGAATTCCTGGAAGTCCACGGAACTATCGGCATGCGCTCCGCCGTTGAGAATGTTCATCATGGGACAGGGAAGGAGGCTGGCGCTTTTGTCCGTCGAGTACTGCGACAGATATTTATAAAGCGGCTGCTTGAGCGCCACGGCCGCCGCCCGCGCCGCGGCCATGGAGACCGCCAGGATCGCGTTGGCACCCAGCCGCGACTTGGTGGGCGTGCCATCGAGGGCAATCATTTTGTGGTCGAGCGCCCGCTGATCCGCGGCGTCCAGCCCGACGACAGCCTTGGCGATCTCCCCACTCGCATTGGCCACGGCTTTCAGCGTCCCTTTGCCGAGATACTTCGCCTTATCGCCGTCCCGCAATTCGAGCGCCTCGTGCTCCCCGGTTGAGGCCCCCGACGGCACGGCGCCACGGCCGAGCGCGCCCCCCTCGAGAATCACGTCGGCTTCGACGGTCGGATTCCCTCGCGAATCAAGGATCTGCCGGGCGTGCACGCTGCTGATCTTGGTGGACATTTCTGAATGCGCTCCTGTGGGGTAGTCGACCAACGATTGTAACAGACCCATTCTACCTGCCAATGCAGGTCGCCCATGCAAGCAGGGGAAACAGCCGGGCTCTGAGGCGGCCCAGGAAGTTCCGCGTGAAAGGGCCGGGAGGCGAGGTTTTTCGCCGCGGCGATGAAATCGTATGGCGAAAGAAAACAACGAGCGCAGCTCGGACCGGGCTTTACAAATCGCAGAATGCACTCTGCCGCCACGCCGAGGAGGCCGCCAGGAATCAGGCGGACTCGGGTTCTTCAATGAGCGATTCCTGGCGGATCACCACCACGATGCCGGAGTCCGTCACATGGAAGCGCTTTTTGTCGGCTTCCGTGTCGTAGCCGATCTCGGTGTGCTCGGGCAGGCTGACGTGGCGGTCGATGATGGCGCGGCGGATGCGCGAGTGCCGGCCGATATTCACGTGATTGAAAATAATGGAATCCGACACCTGGCAATAGCTGTTGACGCGCACGTTGTAGCCCAGCACGGAGCGGTGCACGCGTCCGCCGGAAAGCACGCAGCCGCCGGAAACGATGGAGTCGGTGGCAACGCCCATGCGTTCCGGGTCGGCGAAGACGAATTTTGCCGGCGGCCATTGCTGCTGCCAGGTGCGCAGCGGCCAATCCTGGTCGTATAAATTGAAAACCGGCGAAACGCTCACCAAA
>JBEKSZ010000114.1:0-18856 GCA_049516615.1 Candidatus Acidiferrum sp.
CACCATTCCAAACAAGGATTTCATTCTCGAAGTGCAAGCAGCCGCCAGCACGCAGGCGAAAACCGCGCTGTTTCTTTCGCCCGACACCGAATCCGGCGAAACCAATTTCCTGCTCGTGGCGTTTCCGCCAACCGTGGCACCCACCGAGCGGGGACCCGTCGAAATGCTCTACCTGATTGATGTTTCGGGATCTATGGAAGGAACTTCGATCACTCAGGCGCGCGCGGCGCTGCTGCAGGCGCTCGATCGCCTCCGCCCCAACGACCGCTTCGGCATTCTCGCGTTCAATCACCGCTATCATGAATTTTCGCCTACACCTCTCCTAGCGTCCGCCGACAATGTCGCATCCGCGCGACAATTTGTGGAAAGTCTGCAAGCCGGCGGGGGAACGGAAATGCTCCCCGCGTTGCAGCATGTAATGCAGAAGCCGCAGATTCCAGGCTATTTGCGACACATTATCTTGCTGACCGACGGCGACCTCGGCAACGAAGAGCAGATTTTTACGGCCCTGAATAGCAATTTGGGTGGCGCGCGGCTTTATACGGTTGCCATCGGTAGCGCTCCTAACTTTTTTCTGGCGACCAAAATGGCGCAGTTCGGTCGTGGCACGTTCACGCACATTGGCAACGTGGCAGAGATCAGCGAGCAGATGGGACATCTGCTGAATTCGATCGAGAGTCCGGTGTTGACTGACGTGAGCCTGTCGTTTGAAGGCCTCGAGGTCGCGGATGTTTACCCCGAGCGCCCACCCGACCTTTTTTTGCAGCAACCGCTGCTGATTTACGGGCGGATCGCGCAAGGGCAGAAGGGACGCGCAGTTTTGAGCGCCCACGCCGGCAACCAACCGTATCAAGCCACCTTCGCCGTTGACGCCGCCACCGCGACGTTCCATCCCGGCATCACCGTGCTGTGGGCGCGGCAGCGCGTAGAAAATCTGATGGACCAGTGGCGGCAATCGGAAGAGGGCGCACGCGACGCGATTCGCGCTGCGATCATCGCCCACGCCATCCACCACCACCTCGTCACGCGCTTCACTTCGCTGGTGGCCGTCGAGCAACTCGTTAGCAACGCCGGCGGGCAGTCAAGCACCACAGCGGTTCGCAGCGAATTGCCCGAAGGCATGCAGATGGACAAGGTATTCGGGGCACCCGCGACTGGCACTGCCGACGCTTTTCTCGAAGCGCTCGGCCTCGCGCTCATGGGCATCAGTCTCGCCGTGATTTGGGGACTGCGACTGGCGCGCGGCGCCCGAGCCTGCTCGTGAGGGCGCTGCGACTTGTTGTGGGGATGGTGCTGCTGGCCGGTCTCAGCTTGACGACCCGCGCGGCTTACTTGCACGCAAAAGCCGAGCTGGCCAGCGTGCTGATTCACCGTGCCTGGGATGCCCGTGCCCTCCGGGGAGAGTCCCGGCGGCCCTGGCCCTCGGCGGACACGTACCCGATCGCGCGTTTAGAAATTCCACGTTTGGGCTACGACGAAATTGTCCTCGAGGGCGCTACGCCGCGTTCGCTCGCTTTTGGTCCTGCGCGCCTCCTCAGCGGAGCCGCACCGGGAGAGCCCGGCAATCTGGTGGTCGCTGGTCATCGCACCAGTTGGTTTAAACCTCTGGCGGGCATCGCGATCGGTGACACCGTCGAATTCGCGTGGTTCGATACCAGCACGCAGCACCTACGCCAGCGCAGCTACATCGTGAAAAGCGTCAGGGTCGTCCAGCCCGAAGATGTGAGTTTGCTTATGCCCACATCCGACGATGCGTTAACCCTCATCACCTGCTACCCGTTCAGCCACAGCCCGCATTCCCCGCAGCGCTACATCGTCCGCGCCACGCCGGCCAGCGCCGACTAAGGCCGCGCGCCTCGGCCAGGAACGGTCGCTATTTTTCCCCGCAACCATTTTTCCCCGCAACTAGACTTCCCGCCGGAAAAATGCGAGCATTCTTGTCTACAGGTCACGAATAACCCGTACATGAGCAGCATTCCCAATAGCCCTGCTGCCGCAGGCAGCAAGGGCAACGCTTTACCGCGCGTTTTAGTCGCGACCACCGCACTCCTAAGCTTTATTTCTTTCTGGCGCGCCGCGGCCATCGTGCTCAACGATCTGGCCTCCTCGGCTTATTACGCGGGCGGCGAAGCCGAAGGCTACATCGGCAAAGCCGCGCCCTGGTTCATCCTGGGCATAATGCTGTTTTCCTACTCCGTGCGTGCCATTTACGTCGAGAGTTGCAGCATGTTTGTGCGCGGTGGCGTCTATCGCGTGGTAAAGGCCGCGATGGGCAGCACCCTGGCCAAGTTCAGCGTTTCCGCGCTGATGTTCGACTACATCCTTACCGGCCCCATCAGCGGGGTCTCCGCGGGACAGTATCTTGTCGGGCTCATCAACGAAACCTTTGCGTACGTGCACATCACCGTCCAAGTTTCCCCGGGATTGGGCGCGGCCATCTTCGCCATCATCGTTACGGTCTATTTTTGGTGGTACAACATCAAGGGCGTCGCGGAATCCAGTCACAAGGCCATGCTCATCATGCAGGCCACCACCGTGATGGTGGTGATCCTCATCACTTGGTGCATCTACACCGTGGTGCTGCGCCATCCGGCTTTGCCGCCTTTCCCGCACCCGCGCAATCTAAAGCTGGAGCCCAACGCCATGGGCTGGCTCTATGGCTCGGGCATCATGCACTTCGCGCACCTGGCCGGAATCATCGCCATTTTTATCGGCCTCGGGCACTCCGTGCTGGCCATGAGTGGCGAAGAATCGCTGGCGCAGGTCTATCGCGAAATCGAACACCCCAAGCTCCCCAATCTCAAAAAGGCCGGTCTGGTCATTTTTGTTTACAGCCTGGTATTCACCTCGCTGGTTTCTTTTTTCGCGGTGATGCTCATTCCCGACGACGTGCGCCAGGGCTACCTCGAAAACCTCATCGGCGGCCTGGCCATGAGCCTTGAGGGCCCCTTCCTCATGCGTTTGATCTTCCACGGTTTTGTGGTGGTGGTGGGTACGCTGATCCTCGCCGGAGCGGTCAACACCGCCATTGTCGGTTCCAACGGGGTGCTCAACAGGGTCAGCGAAGACGGCGTGCTGGCCGACTGGTTTCGCCAGCCGCATCGCCGTTTCGGTACCTCCTATCGCATCATCAACATCGTGTGCCTGCTGCAGGTCATCACCATTATCATCAGCCGCGGGGACGTGACCTTTCTCGCGAACCTCTATGCCTTCGGGGTCATTTGGAGTTTTGCGATGAAGGGTCTGGCGGTACTGGTGCTGCGCTACACCCATCCCGGCGACCGCGAATATCGCGTGCCGCTGAACTTCACGATCTTCGGCGTAGAAATCCCGCTGGGGCTGGGTTTGATCACCCTGGTTCTTCTGGGCATCGCCATCATCAATCTTTTTACCAAGAAGGAAGCCACTATCGCCGGCGTCACCTTCTCCATCGCTCTGTTCATCGTCTTTACCATCTCGGAAAAATACATGCTGCACCGCCGCGGCAACACCGCGCACGTCGAAATGGATCAGTTCCACCTCGAGATGGAAGGCGAGCTGACCCCGCAAGCGGTGGGCGCGCGTCCGGGAAATATTCTTGTGCCGGTGAGTAATGTTCACGCCCTCTACCACCTGGGCAATGTGCTCGAGCGCGTGAAGCCTGGCCGCCGCGACGTTGTCGTGCTCCACGTGCGCTTGCTGCGCCGCGCGTCTTCCGGCGAATACGATCTGGACGCCTCGCAACTTTTCGGAGGCATCGAGCAGCAGCTGTTTTCCCAGGCGCTGTCTTTGGCCGAGAAGCGCGGCAAGTCCATCCGCCTGGCCGTCGTGAGCGCCAACGATCTCTGGGAAGGCATCCTGCGCGCGGCCACCTCGCTTGAATCGAGCACCATCGTGGTGGGCCATTCCGCGAAGGAAAACACCGAGGAGCAAGCCCGCCAGATCGGCGCGGCCTGGGAAACGCTTGGCGATCAGAAACGCCAGTTCAATCTCGAGATTCACATGTCTAACGGGGACAAGTCCTACAAAGTCCTCGGGCCGCACGCGCCAAATCTTTCCGCAAACGAAGTCAATTTATTGCATCGTTTGTGGCTGCGCTTCAGCGACTCCCTGGGTCCCCAGGAGCTGCACCACCACGATGTGGTGCACTTTGCGCTCGAAGAAGTGCAAAAAGAACTCGAGGACGGCCAGGAAGAAGCCGTAATCACGCGACTGCGCGCGCATTTGGCCGCCAACCAGCAGAAAAAACCGAGCTGAGCGCACTCTGGCGTTCGTTCTTGGTGGGATTCTGGTTACTCGCACCTTGCGCCCCCCGGCTGGCCGGGCGCTGGCCAGGAGTTCCCCCGTCCTGCGCTCCGCAGGCGCACAGCGAACAATGCAACGCGCTTTTTATGCTAATTGCGAGGTGCACTGCGGGCAGCGCTTCGCGGCGATGGGTATCGCCATGGTGCACTGCGGACAGTCCTTGGTGGTCGGGGCTGCCGGCGGAGCCGGCTTCTTGGTCCAGCGATTCACTTGATAGACCACGATGAAAATCGTAAACGCCACGATGAGGAAGTTGACGATGTTATTTACGAACATGCCATAGTTCAGGGTGGCTACGTGCGCGGCCTTGGCATCGGCCAACGACTCGTAATGCCCTCTGCCGAGCGCGATGAACAGGTTTGAAAAATCCACATGTCCCACCAATTGACCGATGGGTGGCATGATAACGTCGTCGACCAGCGAAGTTACGATCTTCCCGAAAGCCGCGCCGATGACCACGCCAACCGCCAGATCGATCACGCTTCCGCGCATCGCGAATTCCTTGAATTCCTTCAGCATCGCTTGCTCCTTGAAATCCCACGCCAGATTTTCCCCACATTTCGTGCTTTCTACCGCGGTGGCCCAAGCAGGGCTGGCGATGAGGGATGAACCGCCCGCGCCGCGCATTATATACAACTTGTCTTGAAGTCGCCGCTTGCGGTGCAGGCAGACGGCCCGAGGCCGGCGGTCAAACGACCGGAGCGTTCGCGCGAATTACCAGCACCGCGCCCAAAACTCCGCGCAACACCAAGACCACGCCCGCCGCGGCCAGCAGCGGGCCCACATGGGGGAACGCCACGCGCGAAATCACCACCATCAGCAGGCCCAGCAAGACCAGCGACACTCCGCGCACCCAATTCTCCCGGCGCGTCAGCAATCGCGATGGTTTGTATAAGCCCCGCGCACCCCACAGAATCAGGATCACGCTGACCCCCAGCCAGCCGAGCGACCGCCGGGAGAAAAAAATATGTCCCGTAACCCCCAGCCACACCACCAGCCCGCCCAAAAGCACGAACAGCAGCTCAACGATTACCCGCAAGAACCGATCCGTGGAAAGCAAATCGCCTCCAGCCCGAGACACTCAGAGATTAAAAAAAAAGGCGCAACCCAAGCCAAAAAAAGCCCAAAGCTGCGCCCGCAAGCGTTTCCCCGCTTCACTTTATGTCCTGTGCTTGGTTACTTCGCTTCTCCCTCTCCGAGCTTCTCAATCCGCACCTTGTTGATCTTCACCGCTGTCCGCGGACGGTCTCCCGCATCGCGGGGAACCTTGGAGATTTTGTCGGCTATCTCCTGGCCTTCTACGATCTCGCCAAAAATAGTGTGCTTGTTGTCGAGCCAAGGGGTAGCCGCCACGGTGATAAAAAACTGGCTGCCATTGGTATTCGGTCCGGAATTCGCCATGGACAGTTTCCCGGGCTTACTGTGCTTCAGCGTAGGATGAAACTCATCCGCGAAGGTGTAACCTGGTCCGCCGCGGCCGTCCCCCTGCGGGCATCCGCCTTGAATCATGAAATCCGGAATCACGCGGTGAAACCCCAAGCCATCGTAAAACGGCCCTTTCTTTTGTTTTTCCCCCAGTTCTTTGGTCCCGGTCGCCAGCGCAATAAAATTCGCCACGGTCTTGGGCGCCTCTTTTTCGAGCAAGCGAATCACAATGTCGCCCTGGGTGGTCTCAAAAATCGCGTACGTTCCTGCCGCTCTGCTCATTCCATCTCCCAATCCACAATTGATTGTGCGGTTCGATTTGTGCGCAACAACGCGCACACAATTTATCGTACACGACCCCACATCGCCCGCGCCAGTTATCCCCCTGGCGCAATGACGGGGTCCGGGCGGGCGGGTACTCGCCAACCAGGAGATGGAATGGGTCAAGCTTGTGTCGAACCTCTTCAGCGCGGCACGATGCTTATTCCGAGTCCGGGCTGCACGATGCTGGTCATGGCCGAGAAATGCCCGGGCTGCGCCGATCGCCGGGGAGTGATATTTCGCGTCGGGCAGTTCGGGAATTCGTCCTCTGCGCACGGCCATGCAAGGCCGCTCGCCATCATCGTCGCCCGCAAACCTCTATAAAAACAGATCCTTTATTCCCAGGGGCATCTAAGAATCCTTACCACCCCTTCTGTTTCCGTAGCTCGGTTATGTGCGCCACGTGATGGCGGCCATGCCAGGCATACAAAAACAGCATCCAGTCGACAGTCTGCACTCCGGGATGATCCGGGTGCTTGAAGGTTCGCGCGAAATCCTCGTCTTTCATTCCGCGAATCAGGGTCACCCAGCGCTGGTGCACGGCCTCGAGCAAATCCAAAGACACCGCAACCGGCATCTTGGAGTCCACCAGATTCGCCCAGGCCGCCTCGTCGTAGGGCTTGATGGTCGGCGCGCTTTCCGTCAGCGCCAGTTTCCAGCGCACATAGGCGTTCATATGACTGTCCGGCACATGGTGCGCCAGCTGGCGCAGGGTCCAGCCGCCTTCGCGATAAGGAGTGTCGAGTTGCGTGTCGCTCAGACCCGCCAGCGCCTCGCGCATTTTCCCGGGCGCAGCGGCGATTTCTTCGATCGCGTGCGCTCGCTTGGCGGGGGTTACCTCTTTTTCCGGACGATAGTTCCCGATGGGAAACCGTGGATCTGCCGTGGTTGCCTGCATGCCTTCCTCCTCGAGCCCGTTTGTGGGCATCTGGCCGTGCGCCCGCTGCGCGTTTACCCGGTACGCCGCGCGCGGAGTTCCATATCCTTCAATAGCGTCCCCGCAATGCTACAATAACCCGCGCGGAGAGAGAATGCATCCGCCAGACGCCTTCCGAATCTAATAGGCTTGGGAGTTGCACAATGCATGATGTGGTCATCATCGGAAGTGGTTGCGCCGGCCTAACCGCCGCCATCTACGCCGCCCGGGCCAATCTGAAGCCGCTGGTCATCGACGGCCACGAACCGGGCGGGCAGCTCAGTCTCACCACCATGGTGGAGAATTTCCCCGGCTTCCCGGAAGGCATCCTGGGGCCCGAACTGATCGAAAACATGCGTAAGCAAGCCAAGAAATTTGGCGCCGAGTTCAAAGCCGGAGTGGTCAACGAGGTCGACCTGACGAACCGCCCCTTCAAGATCACCGCCGGCAAAGACGTCTACCAGGCCAAGACGCTAATCGTTGCCGCGGGAGCTTCCGCGCGTATGCTGGGTCTGCCTTCCGAGCGCAAACTGCTGGGCTACGGAGTCAGCACTTGCGCCACCTGCGACGGATTTTTCTTTCGCGGCAAACCCATCGCCGTGGTTGGCGGGGGCGATTCCGCCATGGAAGAAGCCAACTTTCTCACGCGCTACGCGAGCAGGGTGTATCTAATCCACCGCCGCAACGAATTTCGCGCCAGCAAAATCATGATCGACCGCGCGCGGGGCAACGAAAAAATTGAGTTCGTCACACCTGTCATTGTCGAAGAGATTCTCGGACACGGCAATGGCGCCGTAGACGGCATCCGCGTTCGTCATGCGGAGACCGGCGCGGTCCGCGAAATCAAGCTCGACGGTGTGTTTGTGGCCATCGGACACGATCCAAACACCACAGCCTTCCGCGGCAAGATCGAGACCGATGCCAACGGTTACCTCATCGCCAGCAGCGGCAGCAAAACCACTATCCCCGGCGTCTTCGTTGCCGGCGACGTGCAAGACCACCGCTACCGCCAGGCCATCACCGCCGCGGGCTCCGGTTGCATGGCCGCGCTGGACGCCGAGAAGTTCCTTGAAGAGCACGCCAGCCAAGACCGTGCGTTCGAGTCCCTGACCCAGCCGGCAGCCGCCAATGCCGCTCCCACAGCGTAATCCCGTTTTTGCAAAGGCAATTCTCGCTCGCGTTGTCTCCCGCCCGCTAACCGGCGGGAGCGGCCCGTTGACACCTTCGCAGTGCCGTTGCACAAAAATAACTGCCGACACAGGACACGCGGCATAATGAACTTCCCATGCTCCGAACGACGCTCCTAAAACTCTCCGAAAGCAAAGGCTTGGCCAACTGGGTGGTTTCCAATCCTTCCGCCAGCCGCACGGCGCATCGTTTCGTGGCCGGCGAAACCCTCGATCAAGCCATCGCCGTCGCCCGCGAGTGCAACAACGCCGGCATGCTTGCCAGCCTCGACTACCTCGGGGAGAATGTGACCACCACCACCGACGCGCAGCGCGCCCGCGACGCTTATCTCGAGGTTTTCGACCGCATCGCCAAGGAGCAGCTGCACGCCAACGTCTCCTGCAAACTCACCCAGCTCGGCCTCGACCTGAGCGTCGAATTCTGCGAAGGCCTGGTTCTCTCCGTGGCCGAACGCGCCGCCGCCCAGGACAGCTTCCTCCGCGTGGACATGGAAGGCAGCGTTTACACCCAGCGCACCGTGGAATTGGTCAAACGCGTGCGGGCCCGCAATCCGGCTATCGGCACGGTCGTGCAATCCAGCCTCTACCGCACCGCCGATGACGTGCGCGATCTGCTCGCCTACGGCTGTCGCATCCGGTTGTGCAAGGGAGCCTACAAGGAATCCGCGGAAGTCGCCTATCCGAAAAAGTCCGACGTGGACGCCAACTACATCCGCCTGATGCAAGCGCTGTTGCCGAGCGGCTTTTACCACGCCATCGCCACCCACGACCCGCGCATGATCGGAGCCACCATCCGCTTCGCCGCCGCCAAGCAAATCACCAAAGACGACTTCGAGTTCCAGATGCTCTACGGTGTTCGCACCGATTTGCAGAAACAATTGATCCGCGACGGCTACCGCGTGCGTATTTACATCCCTTTTGGCCGCGACTGGTTCCCCTATTTCATGCGCCGACTGGCCGAACGCCCCGCCAACGTGGCTTTCCTGCTGCGCAATCTCTTCCGCTGACGCCGCGCTTGCTCTTCGGCTGTCCCCCGCGGGTCAATCAGCGCGGCCGCTCGCAGACTTTGCGCCGCCTAAACTCTCGCCCGGCTTTAGCGCATGAATGGTCAACCCCGCAATCGAAGCGCACTCCTTGCGCAACTCTTCCGGCGTTCCGGTCAGCACGGGAAACGTGGCATAGTGCATAGGAATGACATCCTTCACCCCCAGCAGCTTCACCGCATAAGCCGCCTCGCGCGGCCCCATCGTGTAATGATCCCCAATGGGCAGCAGCGCCACGTCCGGAGCATACAATTCCCCGATCAGTTTCATGTCGCCAAACACGCAGGTATCCCCCGCGTGATAAACGGTAAATCCCCCCGGCAGGCGAATCAGCAAGCCCGCAGCCTCGCCGCCATACACGGTCTTGTCGCCATCCGCGATCCCGCTTGAATGAAACGCATGCGTCATGGTCACGGAAAACTCCCCCACCTGCTGCGTCCCTCCTTTATTCATTTCCGCGCCTTGCTTCGCGAGGCCCTTGGTCGCCAGCCACCCGCAAAGCTCCGGCATGCCGACCACCTTGGCCTTGTGCTCCTGGGCGAGCTCCACGACATCCCCGATGTGATCCCCATGCCCGTGGGAGAGCAAGATCACATCCAGTTTTTCCACCTTCTTTAGTTCCTTCGGACATTTCGGATTGTTGGTGATGAACGGATCGATCATCGCCACACTCCCCGCTCGGGTCGTCAGCGAAAACGTAGCGTGCCCAAAATAAGTAATCTTGTTTCCCTTGGTATCCAGCATGGGTTCTCCTTAAGTGGCCGAGGCCCTGGTTTATCGCTCCCGCCCGTTTGACTCGGTTCGGCACGGCAAAGTTGCCGCGCCGAGTCGTGGCAGCGCCGTTAATGCCCCGCGCTCAACAAAGCCTTGATCTCGCTTTCATACCTGTCGCGGCCGGCCTCGCCAAGCTGTTGGCCTACCTGCTGCCCGTCCCGGGCATAGAAAAACGTCGCCGGGATCGACCCGCTCCAACCCGGCAACACCGCACTCACAAACGCGGCCTCGCCCCCGGCCTTCTTGCGGTAATTCGGAAACACCGGTTTATAGCGCGCCAAAAATCTCCGCGTCAGAATAATATCGCCATCATCATCGAGGTTTACGCCCACGACCTTTAATCCTTGCGGCGCGTACTGCTTGGCCAGTTCATTGAGCATGGGATACTCGTCCCGGCAAGGCTCGCACCAGGTGGCCCAGAAGGTCACGAGCAGCGGGGCCCCGCGATTCTCCGCCAGAATCCGCGCATATCCCCCGGCATCAATCAACTCCGGATCACGCACAGCCTTGGCGGTTTCTGGCGCAGCCACCGCGCCAACCGCCGCCAGCACCACCGCCGCCACCACGCCCCGTATCATCCGCATATATCCCTCTCGCCCATAGTGTATCGCGCTGCGCTCGTTGCTGTGCTGGAGGCCCGGCTTCAGGCGCAAGCGGTGGCAACGGGTCTCTCCTCGCGCCCCAGTTGAGAATCCTACCCTCGTCCCGTACAATCGAAGCAAGCTGCTCAGAACGTTTGACCCGCAGCCACCAAAAAAGTTTCGCCGGCAGGGAACCGCGCTGCAAAAAAAAATCCTCCGGCAGGCAAAAAAGCACTTTAGACCGCGCACAACAAGCGCGCCAAACACAAGGAGAAGTACATGGCTTATGTAATCGCCGAGCCCTGCATCGGCACAAAAGATTCCGCCTGCGTGGACGTTTGCCCCGTCGACTGCATCCACCCCCGCAAGGATGAAGCTGGCCACGACACGGAAAAGCAGCTGTACATCAATCCCGTTGAATGCATCGACTGCGGCGCCTGCGTGCCCGTCTGCCCCGTCACGGCCATCTTCGCGCTCGAAGATCTCCCCGAAAAATGGACCAGCTACACGCCAGTAAACGCCGACTACTACACCAAGAAATAACTTGAGGTGCGGCGGCCGGAGGCCGCTTTCGCGGTTGAGGTATCAGCCCGGCAGTCATCGCCGGAGGGGCGCGTGGCGCGGCCCTTCCCGGCCGCGTCTTGCCTCCTCCCTGGAGTTCCTTATTTCACCACCTCGCTTTTTAACTCCCCAAATCTCGCCATATCCCGGTTCGCGGACCGCCCCGAGAGCGTCCTCCTGCGCACATCCTCAAGCGACGTCGCAAACAATATCTTCTCCACCGCCACCTGCACATCCCCCCACATGGCCTTTAGCCCGCAACTCTCGCCTTCCACGCAAACCGCCCCCAGCCGCTCCTCAGAATGCGTACAACTCGATTCCGCAAACGCGCCATCGACAATTCGCAACACCTCTCCAACGGAAATCTTCGCCGGGGCCCGGGCCAGCAAGTACCCACCCTTCACCCCGCGGCGGCTCTCGAGCACCCCGCCGCGCTTTAGCTCCAGCAAAATCTGCTCCAGATATTTCAAAGGAATATGATGCCGGCTGGCAATCTCCTGAATGGTCACCACCTCCGGATACTGCAGCGCCAGATGCAGCACCGCCTGCGAAGCATATTCGCCCTTAGCCGTCACGCGCATAAATTCGCTCCCACTTTTCCCCAGCCTTCCACAGGCCCTCGCCTCTGTCAATCATCCGAGGCGGGTTTCAGCCAATCCGGGCGGCGTTTTTTTTTCTGCGGGATTGGCGCGGTCATCCTCTGCAAAAATCCGCAAAACGTCCGCTAGCCACCCGGTCATGGGTCAGTTTCCGGTTGCCCCGCGCTCTCGGGACCTTGCCCGTTTTTGGTAGACTAAAAGTCAAATGCTCAATTGGAATCGAGCGTCCATAGACTATCATCGCGACACATTTCTGTTGGGGCCCGTGATTCTGTTTTCGATGCTTGGCATCGTCAATATCGTGGCTCCGGAATCTCCCGCGCACCGCGCCTACGGATTCGAACTGGCCGGTTGCGCGATCATTGGGGTTCTACTCGCCAAGGAACGAGTGGTTGTTCTTTTGGCGGGTGCTGGTTTCGTGGCACTGAAGTTGGGGCTGGCCCTGGCCATGACCCGAAACTGGAAAGCCTGCGCTCTTGGCTTTCTGGTCTTTATCGTAATAATCTTCGCGCTACTTTTGGCCGATCGCGGAAAGCCGAGTTATGAACCTCCCCCAAGAACGAACGGTCCTCGGATCTTGTTTGGAGTAGCTGGCCTCGTTGCGGCGGTCATCGTTGTGCTGCTTCTTAAACCTGAGTAGACCCACCACCCGATGCCAAGCCGAACACCTACTAGGACGCAACCTGCTGCGCCCCCGCTCCGCACCCTCTCAGCTCTCCGACGCTCCTTGCACATCTGGCGATTTACGCTCTGCCTGCCGGCGCTGGTTTTTGTTTTCTGGCCGCCCGGAGCCGTGGCCCAAACGGCCCTCGCCCTAGAGATTCGCGCGATTGCCGCCGCCGCGCACGGCAAGGTTTCCGTGGCCTGCTCATTGCCCGAACCGGGATTGAACTGCGATCTCCATCCCCACGCACATCCCCCGATGCAGTCGGTATTCAAATTTCCCCTCGCGCTTGCCGCCCTGCACCTGGTCGAAGAGGGACGCCTCTCGCTCGACCAGCCGGTCCGCTTCCTCGCGAGCGACCGCATCCCTCACGCCTACAGCCCGCTGCAGGACAAATATCCTCGCGCGGACGTTGACGTTCCCGTGCGCGAACTCCTCCGTTTGGCCGTCTCGCTCAGCGATAATGTCGCCGCGGACGTCGTTCTGCGCACCATCGGCGGGCCTTCGTTCCTCAATACTTACATCCGGTCCATCGGTGTCAGCGGATTTCACGTCGAGGACAACGAGATGGCGCTGCATCGCGACGTTGCCGCGCAATATCGCAACTGGTTTGAACCTGCCGGCGCGGTAGAGTTGCTTCGCCGCGTGAGCGACAACTCCCCGCTTACGCCCGGCGATACCGAGCTCATTCTGGAATGGATGAGGGATTCTCCGAGCGCGCCCCATCGCATCAAAGGCCGGCTGCCGCGAGACGCCGTCGTCATGCACAAATCCGGTACCTCAGATACCGGACACGGTATGACATACGCGACCAACGATATCGGCCTCGTCACCCTGCCGACCGGAAGGCGCTTGGCCATTGCCGTCTTCATCACTGATTCTACCGCCGACGAGGACACTCGCGACACGGTCATCGCACGGATTGCCCTGGCCGCCTACGAGGAAAGCCTGCGACCCCTCAAGTGACATCCCGCCACGATCGCCGCCCCTTCGATCGACGCGAGGGACGGTTTCCTCCGTTCCCCGTCCGTCTCGCCCTGATCTTGTGCAGGGGCGTTTTTCTGATATTTCTATTCCAAAAGATGTTGGTCGGCGCCAGGGTGTTTGCTCCTCGATTGGCTTTTTCAGCTTGCTAAGCAACGCTGGCGGTCCGGACGAACTCGAGGTCCCGGGCGGATTTACAGCTCTAGAATTGCTCCCGTTATGCGCTTTGGCTGCCACGCAAAGAAGCCCGCGTTCTCGCTTGGTCCAACTCTTTCCCGCACGCAATCATCTACAATAGAGCTACACCGAGCGTCTGCCCGTATCCCATTCGGAGCACTAAGTGAACGAAGTCTCGTACCCAGGCCCCAAGCAGGAAATCTCTGGACCAGCGTTTCTCGGGGCGCAGCATGCTGCGCCCCATTTCATGATTGCGGCCGGGAAAGCGCTCCTTTTGCGGGTGTCATGCAGGAGTTTTTTTCCGCTGGCGCTGATGCTGTTTCTCGCGCCAATTCACACCATCGCACAAACTCTCCCGGCCCCTTCGCCCGTGGCCCCCAAGCCTGCGGGAACCCTTGAAGGCCACTGGGCCGGCACGCTCAAAGCCGGCGACGCCGCCCTCCACCTCCTCCTGCATCTCAGCAAATCCTCCGACGGGCAATTCCACGCCAAACTCGACAGCCTCGACCAGGCGGTCTACAACATCGAAGCCACCAATGTCACCCGCAACGAGTCCACCATCACCTTTGAAATCCCGAGCGCCGGCGCATCCTTTGAAGGCAAACTCTCCCCCACGCACCAAGCCCTGGAAGGCACCTGGAGCCAGTCGGGCGTAGCCATCCCCATCACCTTCCATCGCGAAGCCCCCGGTGTTGCCGGCCGCAAGTCCGACGCCCTGTTCACCTCTGAAGGTACCTGGCAAGGCGCTCTTGAAACTCCTGGCCTGCGCCTCCGCCTGCAACTTCACATCTCCCACGACGACAAAAAACAGATGGTCGCCGCGCTCGACAGTCTCGACCAGGGGGTCAGCGGCCTGCCCGCCAGCAAAGTCTCGCAAACCGGCGCGACCATAAGTTTCGAAATTCCGGGCGTCGGCGGAACGTATGAAGGCACGATAAATCCCGCAAAAGACGGCATCACGGGGACCTGGACACAATCCGAGGTCCCGCAAAGTCTGAATTTTGTCCGTCAGGATCAGCCCCTTGAAATCAGCCGGCCGCAAAATCCCGCCAAACCCTATCCCTACGGCGAAGAAGAGGTAACCTTTCCGAACAGCAAAGCCAGCATCACCCTGGCAGGCACGCTCACCACCCCGCGCGCCTCCGGCCCCTACCCGCTTGTTCTGCTGATTGCCGGCTCCGGCCCCCACGACCGCGACGAAACCCTGGCCGGCCACAAACCCTTCCTGGTTCTGGCCGATGCCCTCACGCGCAGCGGCTACGCCGTCTTCCGCTACGACAAGCGCGGCGTTGCCGGCTCGACCGGCGACTACAATAGCGCCACCACCGAAGACTTCGCCAGCGATGCCGAAGCGGCCATCACGTTTCTAAGAACGCGTCACGACCTGAACATGAAAAAACTCGGCGTCATCGGCCACAGCGAAGGCGGTTTGATCGCCCCCATGATCGCCGTTCGCACCCCGGGGGAAATTTCCTGGATCGTTTTGTTAGCAACGCCGGCCCTCAAGGGCGAAGATGCGTTGCTGCTGCAATCGAAATTGATCGCCCAGGCTGGCGGCCTCACCGAGGAGCAAATCAACGCCAGTCTGGCCTTCGACAGGAAGGCCTACTCGCTCGTTCGCGAAGAACACGACCCCCTCGCACTGCGAAAAAAACTGGGCGAGCTCGTAAAATCCAGCGGCATGGCCGCCTCTCTGCCTCCTCCGGCCGTCGAATCCCAAATCAAAATGATCAGCTCTCCCTGGTTCCGCTTCGCCCTTGATTACGATCCCGTGCCCACCCTAAAAAAGGTCGCCTGCCCGGTTCTGGCCCTCGACGGCGAAAAGGATTTACAAGTCCCGGCGGCGGAAAATCTCCCGCTCATCCAATCCGCGCTCGAAGGCGCCGAAAACAAGGATTTCGAGGTCGCGGAAATGCCCGGCCTCAACCATCTGTTCCAGGCCAGCGAAAGCGGGTCCCCCAGCGAATACGGCGTGATCCAGGAGACCTTCTCCCCCGAGGCCCTGAACAAGATCCTTACCTGGATCGCCGCCCACTAGAGTTCTGGCCGGCGCCGGGCGCCGGGTTTTCGTCCCGCCCGGCGCTTGCTGCCTCGCTCGCCGGCCTGCGCCCAATCTTCACCTCAGCGCATCCAACAGCTGTGCGCTTTTCGCACACACGCCCCCACGTGCCTCCCGCAGTAACCTCGGCCGGCAGGGTAATATCTTAAAGAGAGATGCCCCCTCCCATGCCGCCAAAGTTCCATCTCACCCTCCTCATCCACGCCCACCAACCCTGCGGCAATTTCGACCATGTCTTCGCCAGCTGCTACGAAAAATCCTATCAACCGTTCGTCGAGCTGCTCGAAAAACACCCGCACATCCACGCCGCCCTGCACTATTCCGGCCCCTTGCTGCAATGGCTCGAACACAACCGCCCCGAATATTTCGAAAAGCTGCGCTCCCTTGTCGAGCGCGGGCAAATTGAAATGGTAGGCGGCGGTTTCTACGAACCCATACTCGTCAGCATCCCGGCCCAAGACCAGAAGGACCAAATCACCCGCCTTGCCGATTACCTCGAACACCATTTCGCCCAGCGCCCCAAAGGCGCATGGCTCGCAGAACGGGTCTGGGAGCCGCAGCTCCCGAGCGCCCTCTCTAACGCCGGCGTGGGCTATACCCTGCTTGACGACATCCATTTCCACTCCGCCGGCTTCGAGCCCGGGGAACTCTTCACCACGTACTTGGCGGAAGATGCGGGTAAGACCGTGGCCATCTTCCCCGGGCAAAAAAAACTGCGATATCTTCTGCCCTTCGGCGGCGTAGACGAATCGATCGCCTGGCTCCGCGAAGCCGCCACTGCCCATCCCGGCGGGGTCGCGGCCATGGGCGACGACATGGAAAAATTCGGAGTCTGGCCGGAAACCTACCAACATTGCTACAGCGAAGGCTGGCTGGACAATTTTTTCACCGCCATCGCGAAAAATTCCGATTGGCTGCAGCTTTCGACGCCTTCCGAGTATCTGGCCGAGCACCATTCGCACGGTCGCGCCGATCTGCCCACCGCTTCCTACACCGAAATGATGGAATGGGTTTTGCCCACCGACGTGCGCTTGCGCTACCAGAATCTGCTGAAGGAATTTTCCCACCGGCCCGAGGTAATCACTTTTCTTCGCGGCGGTCCGTGGCGCGCTTTCTTTCGCAAGTATTCCGAATCCAATCTGCTCAATAAAAAAATGCTTCGCGTCTCTGCGCGTCTTGCCGGCGCCCCGCAGCGCCGCGCGAGCTCCGTTGCCGCGCACGAACTCCTCGAGGCCCGCGATTGCTTGTTGCGCGCGCAGTGCAACGATGCATACTGGCACGGCGTTTTCGGCGGCCTTTACGCTCCGCATCTACGCACCGAACTGTGGCGCAATCTGATCCGCGCCGAGGCCGTCGCCGACCGCCACACTCCGGGGGCCAGCATGGCCCGCGTGGAAACATTTGATTACGACGCTGACGGCGCGCCCGAGCTGCTCTTTACCTCGCCAGAATCGCAAACCCTGCTCAAGCCATCCGATGGCGCCACGGTGGCCTTTTTCGATTTTCGCCTCGCCGCCGCCACGCTCATCAATTCCGTCACCCGCCGTCCGGAAGCCTACCACGCCCGCGTCCGGCAGGCGGCCACCCTACCGGCCGGTCACGTGGCCAGCATTCACGACCAGACCCGCGTAAAAGAAGCCGGCCTCGACCGCTTTCTCCGCTACGACCGTTGGCCGCGCCATTCCTTCCGCGTCCTGCTTTTCGATGCCGCGAAGACGCACGCCAACTACGAAGCGCTGGAACTTCACGAAGACGCGGGGTTTGCCGCCGGCACATTCACCGTAAAATCCTCGTCTCCTCACGACGCGGAATTTGTCCGCGAGGCCCCCCTGGCCCTGCTGCGAAAAGACGGCGCCGCATCCCCCAACTTCATACTGACCAAGCGTTTCTCCCTCGGGCCGGCTCCGCACGGGTGCGAAATTTCCTGTGAAGTCACCCTAAAGCTGGCCCACCCTGGGCACGCGGGCGAAACTCCGGACTCCCAGGCAAATTTCGCCCACCGGCCATCCCTGGCCCTCGGCATCGAATCGGTGATCAATTTCCTGGCCCCCGATGCCGACGACCGCTTCTTTGAGTCGCCGCTCCCGAAGTCCAATTCGCACGAAGCACTCGGGTATGAATCTCGCGCCCATCGCTCAAATACCGGCGAAGTGCGCGTGCTCGAGCCCTCCGCGCTCGTCGTGGCGGCCCGCAAGGAATTTCTGCGCTTCAGCGGTGAACTCCCCGCTCCAACGCTCCGGATCGAGGATGGCTGGCAAAAAGTGCGCGTCACGCTAACCGCCCCCAACGTCCAATCTTTCTGGATCGCCCCCATCGAAACCGTCTCGGAATCCGAAGAAGGCTTCGAGCGCGTCTATCAAGGTTCGCAAATTCTCCCCGTCTGGTGGCTGAACCTCGCGGACGCCAAATCCTGGACCACTCGCCTGACCTGGCGCCTCGAACACCTCTGATGCGTACTTGAGTTCAGGCGGTGTGACGCGGCGCTTTCGCCGCGAAGAAAAAAGGGCTGGCGACCGCTGCTGACCGCTCCCCAGCGGTTCCTGCGCCCCTCGGCGGCCTGGCAACCTGATCCCCTAAGCGCGCTTCTCCATCCATACCACTGGCAAGCGCTCTCCCCCTCCGATATCCAGCGTGAGCCGCTCCCGCTCCACGTACCCGCGTGCGGAAAACAGTTTCACTCCCGTCAAAGTGGCGCTCATCTCGAAGCTGCGAAACCCCTCGGCAAGCGCGGCCGTCTCGCAGGCCTGCAGGATCATGGTGGCAACTCCCCGGCGCGCGAATGCTGGCGCAATAAAAAACGCCCGGATCTTCGCGGCATCGACGGCCGGATCGCAAAACTCGCGACGCTGCTCGGTCCAGGCGTCCCCGCCATGGAGTTTCTTCCGCCGGCTCCACCCGCCACAGCCGGCAATCACCAGCTCGCCCCCGGCCGCGGCACCACTGCCTATCCCTCTGAGGGTCCCGGCATGCGGCGCTTGAGGCGGCCCCGGCGCTGACCCTTCCTGGTTGTTCCGTTCTTCATTGGCGGCCATCGCCTTCAGCCTGCGCCCTGCGGCAATTGTGGGCGCCTCGACGACAAAATAAGTCCGGTCGGCGATCAACTGGCTGTCCAGTCCGAAGACGGTCTTCAGCGCGCTGTCGATTTGCGATGCGGAATAATCACCCGCCTGCAAAGTGCGCACCGAGGCGTCAATCACCTCGCGCAGCGCGGGAATATCCTGTTCCTCGGCCAGTCGAATCCGCATCTCCCGAGCGTCATTCATCGCCCACCGACCTTGTAG
>JBEKSZ010000115.1:0-24131 GCA_049516615.1 Candidatus Acidiferrum sp.
TCCGACTTGCTCGATGCAAAGAGCATCCCGGGTCCACGCTTGCTCGTGATTCATCTGACACTCAACGGCATGATGCTCGAGCAACGAGCCAAAACGTCACCCGGGGAATTTCAGATCGCGGTGAAAGAATATGTCCGGCGCATCGGCGCCCACGTCGTGGCGGTTTCGGCGCTGAAGGGCCGTTCCTGGGGTTTCGCACAAGATATCGTGCCCCTCAGCGCGGACCCCGCAGACTATCCTCCCTGGCAGGGGGATCTCGCGCAAGGTCTGCGGGTCTCCAACTTCCTGCTTCGCAGGGCGCGCACGCTCATGTGGGATTTCCACCAATGCGCGTTCGCGGGCCTGCCGGTTACCCTGATCGGCCACAACCCAGAACTGCTTGGCGTTCGTGCTTCCCAGAACTGGCGGGAGCTAAGGGAAATCCTGCGACGCCACCGCTTCTTCATCCACACCGCACAGCCCGACCTTGAAGACGGCTACAATATGGCCACCCTAGAAGCGATGGCCGCCGGGCTACCGATCCTCGGCAACCTCAATCCGAGTTCCCCCGTCGAGCACGGCGTCAGTGGCTTTCTCTCCGACGACCCTGCAGAGCTGCGCGCGCACGCGCAAACGCTCCTTGGCGACCGCGACCTCGCCGCCAGTATGGGTCGCGCCGCCCAAATCGGTGTCGCGACGCAGTTCGCCCCGGCCACTTTTCGCCTCGCCATGCTGCACGCCATCTCTAAAGCACAACTTACCTGGCAGCAAAGGCAGCAACCCGCCCTTTGATGGTGCAAAACGCAGTGACAACTCTGGTGGATGGCGGACACGGGAGTCCTGCCTGGCAGGCCATTCCCCGGGGTCAGACCGCTCACGCGGGCAAATACGTGAACAGCGTCGGCAGGCTCAGGACTTTCGATGTTGCGGCGAGGAGAGACTGCTCCTCAATCTGGGATTCCGAGAAATTCGACGCTGCCGCCACAGGATCGGCGCCCACCAGAGAGTTGACTTGGGTGCTCAAGTCCAGTTTGTCTTGATTCAGGTAATTTCCCGCGGATGTCAGTTGACTCAAACCATTGTCATAAAAGACCCGATTGGTGGACACCTGGGTCAACGCGGTTTGCAACTCGGTGACCGCCGCGCCGATACCCGTTCCGGAAAGCAGCGAGGTATTCAAATCCTGCAAGGCACCGAACACACTGCCCGCCGCATTCTGAAATAGCTGGCTCCCGGGCAGGTTGGCGCCGACATTGTCTCCGTTCGAGATGGCCACCGTGGTGGCTCCCGCGTTACCCGCGTAGGTGACCGCGCCGGTCGCGGCGTTCTGCACAAAAGGCTGTGTGTTGACCGCTGTGCCGGAGAACAGATAAGCGCCTTGATAGGTGGTATTCGATAGCCCGAGGGTCTGGGTGATCAATCCCTGGACCTGCGCGGCAATGGCCGTTCGGTCCGCAGCGTTGACCGTTCCGCTGGCGCCTTCCGTGCCGAGCGAAATCGCAGCGTTGAGCGCCGTGACCACGCTGCCCAGGGTGGCGTCCGCGACTTGGAATTTTCCCTGCAGCGTCGCATCACTCTGCTGGTATTGGTCGTCCGCGGAAGACTGGTTGGCGTTCCCGACCAGCGATGCCGCGGCTCCCGGATTGTCCGACAACTGATTTACCGCTTGCCCGGTGGCCAGCTGTTCGGACGCGGTGGTTTCGTTCTGCAAGCTCAACTGGATATCTGCCAGCAGGCTGGGCAACAGGTCGGGATTCAGGCGTATGGACATAGGCGTTTACGGTGTGAAGCTGGTAATCGTGTATAGAAGGAGTGTATCGATGGTTGCCGATACCTCCGCAGACGCCTGGTAGGCGTTCTGGTAGCGCACCAGGTTGGCCGCCTCCTCGTTGATATCCACGCCGGACACCCCACCTTGCAGATTCTCGGCTTGCGCTAGCGCGGCACTTCCCGTGGTTTGACTGGCCAGGGCAGTGGAAACGTCGTTACCGATTTTGAATACCAGGCCGGCGTAGTAGTTCAGCGGCGTCTGTCCCGCAACGATGTTCTGATTTTGCAGCGCCAGGAGCGCGTTGGCATTGGCATTGTCGCCGGGCAAGCCGTCGCGGCTCGCGGCGATCTTCGATGGGTTGGTTATGGCTACGGCCAGCGTCGCTGCAGTTCCACTCACCGCTGTAGGCGGCACAAACAGCGGCCCGCCCGCCGCGCCATTCAGGTCCGTGCCGGCCTCCTGCACGGTGTTTACGCTCGTCGCCAGATCGAAAGCCAGTGTGTCCAGGGAGTTCTGAATCGCGGGAATTTCCTGGTCCCGGAGCTGAATTTCCCCCGCCAGCTGGCCGGAACTGATCTGCGGGGTGATGTCCGTACCTTGTGAATAGACGTCTTGCAGCCCGGTGGTGGCATTGGGCTGCGTGGTCAGGGCGAAGCTTTGCTCGCCAACCACCAGCGGTGCGCCGCTGCTTGTGGTCACCGTGAGGCTGCCATTTCCTGCATTGATCTCGGAAATGTCCACAAGATTGGAAAGCTGATTGAGCAACTGCTGCCGCTGGTCGACCAGCGATCCGACATTTTCTCCCGGGGCACTGTTGGCCGTGACCTCACCATTTACGGTCGCCAGCTGGGTGGTCAGCGAATTGATCTGCGCCACTGTCTGCGATACCGACAGGTTGGTGTTCTGTTGCAACGTGGCCAGACTCCCGGAAGCCTGGTTGAACGCGGTCGTCAGGTTCTGCGCGGCACTCAAGACCGCTTGCCGCGCGTTGGGGTCGCTTGGAGTTATCGAGAGTTGCGACACGCTATTGAAAAACGCTGTGATCGGCGTTTGCAGCCCGGCGCCCGTCGTTTGGTTGAAGAGCTCCTGAATCTGCTGGCCGCCGCCGATGAAGGCATTCAGTTGGCCCTGCTGCTGTGTTTCCTGGTTCACGCGCAGATCGAGCACGGAGTCGCGCAGGCTGATCACGCTCTGCACTTCTACGCCCGTTCCAAAGGTAAGCGGGCCCTCGTCAACCGTAGGGGAGGTAGCGAGGTTGGCTACCTCGCGCGAATACCCCGGCGTGTTCTCGTTGGCGATGTTGTTGCTGGCCACGGAAATTGCATCCTGCGCAGCCTCAAGCCCGGATAGCGAGATGGCAAGACTTGATGATAGTGTACCCACGGTTAAACTCTGCCTCGCGAAATTCCTTGTAAACTTCGGCGCTAACTTCGGTTTAGAGTTCCGCCCGCGCGCCTCGGGTCCGCATACGTTCCGGCGAACACCGCGTAGGAGTTCAGCAACGCATTGGTGGTCCGGCGGCATCGCCGTAACAGCGCCCGATGGCTCTCATTCAATGCTTTCACGCGTTCCTGCGCGCTCTTCATACGCTGGCGCCCCAGTTCGAGACGCCCCGCGAACTCCTGAACGCCGTGCGCGGCGCTTTCTGTTCCTAGAAGCCCTACCTTGCTGGCGCACTGCTCCTGCAGTTGATCGAGTTGGCGATCCATGGCTCGCACTTTCCGGCAGAGATTTTCCTGCTGAGCGATGCGTGCTTCGAGGCCGTCGATATCCAAACAGATCATGTGCTGTCGCGCCATGAGCAAAGCTTCCGCCAGAGATCCCAGCGTTTCGATGCGCCGGTCGAGGAGTTCCAGGTAGCGGTGCGCGTCGCTGTTTAAATCCATGGCCAATTCTCAGCCTCTTTCATCCAACTGGTGCTTTTCCTGCGCCGGGGGACCGCTATCGAGGTCCTGGTCCTCCTGATCGAAATCCCGCTCATCGCCCGGTGCGAGAGCTACGGGTGGCAGCAGCTTTTGTCCTTCGGGGCGCAGCTTTTTTTTGGAATTGCGCGGCGACGCTTCGGAATCCCGTTCGCCATCCGGCCCGAGGCGTTCGATTCGCGGCGAGCTGAAATTTTCCATAAATGCCTTCCGTCGCTACGGCACGGTTAACACTCTATTCACCTCTAAAGGTTCACCTGGCCGTATTCCCGCACGATCGCGTCGGCGACGCTCTGGCTCGACGGCTGGTACTGGCCTTGGCTCACCTGCGCGCGAAGACTCTGCACGCGGTCCGAGCGTATTTCCGGCACATTCTCAAGATTGGCAGCCAGGGTCTGCACCTCGCCATGGGTACTCGAGAAGCTGACGGTATCTTCGTTAGAGGTTGGCGAAACGGCTCCGCCCTTTGCCGCTCCCCCGGCTGGAGCGCTCGAGTTCCGGGTGCCCGTTACCGGGTCGGACTGGGAGTCGTTAGGGAACTGAATCTTGGGGTCGATATACATGGGTGAAACTCCTTATCCCGCTCCGGTATGCGCGGGCGCTTCGGGGAACACGAAGCCCCACTGCTAGAGCGCTATCCAGCCCTGTCGGCAGGAAATAGGAAAACTTTAGCGGCCTTCTGAGCTGGCTTTGCTTCTACACCACTAATATCGGCGACCAACGCCCCAACTTTAGCGCCCCGGCACCTCCTTTGCTCCGGGCGGCGAGTCGACCTTGGGCTGCAAGTCCTTCATTATCAGCCGTCCAATCCCCAAGCCACCGGCCTTGCCCACGGCGCTGGCCATGGCCTCCATGCCCCAGTCCTGCATCGTTGCGGTGGCCGGGTCGCTGGCATCATCGTCGTCCTCATCAAATGACGACTTCATGGATTTCCACAGGCTGGACATGAGCATGGACTCAAACTGTTGCGCGGCCTGGCGCAGTTTGTGTTCCCGCGGGGTATCCGTTGCCGCTCCCGGCTCCAGCTTAGAACTGCGTGGCGTAGAGAATCCCGAGTTGGAGGCCAGCGCGGTGGCGGCCTGCTCGGAAAAAAGACTTGCCGGAACGGTGCTCACAAAACCTCCAAATCGCCGTTTAAGGCGCCTGCTGCCTTGATGGCTTGCAGGATCGCGACCACGTCGCGCGCCGAGGCACCGATCATTTGCAGCCCCCGAACTAACTCCTCGACCGTCGCGCCTTCCTTGAGCTGCACCACCTGCAAGGGCGACTCTTGTGCACGCAACTGCGTCTGCGGCACGACTTCGGTGGTGCCTTTCGAGAACGGAGCGGGCTGGGAAACTTGCAGTTCGGTGGTCACCTGGATCGAAAGATTGCCGTGCAAAATGGCGCAAGAACTGATCGTGACGTTACCGCCGAGAACCACCGTTCCGGTGCGCTCGTTGACCACCAGCTTGGCCGCCGGCTTGGTGCGCACCGGCAAACTCCCGATGCGGGCCATCAGCGCGGGCACATCGATATTCTCCGCGTGCAGATCTTTGATCTCAATGCGGCGGCTGTCCACCACGCGCGCCACCGTACCGCCGATTTCGGCATTGATTTCCCCGGCCACCTCCTCGGCGGTGTCGAAGTCTTCATCGCGCAGCAGCAATGAGATGGAATTGAGATTTGCCAGACTCAAGGAAGCGTCGCGCTCGACCAGCGCGCCGGAGGGAATGCGTCCCACATTGGGATGATTTACGACCTTGGAATTCGATGCGGCACCTGAGCTGTACCCTCCGAGCACCAGGCCGCCCTGTGCTACAGCGTAGACCTGGCCATCGGCGGCAGCCAGGGAGGTCAGNNNNATAGAGGAAACGGTCACATCCAGTTGCATGCCGGGCCGCGCAAATGGCGGCAGCGTGGCGGTGACGAACACCGAGGCGATATTGCGTACCTGCACGGTGGTGATTTGGCTTTGGATGTTGACGCCCATGCGCTGCAACATGTTGCCGAGGGTCTGTACCGAGAAGATGGTCTGTTGTTTGTCGCCGGTACCCGCGAGGCCGACCACCAGCCCGTAGCCGATGAGCATGTTCTCCCGAATGCCTTCTACCGTGGTTACATCCTTGATCCGCGCCACATGCGTGGCGATCGGACTGATGGCCTCATCCGCCTGCGCGGCTACGAGCGGTTGCAGAAGCAAGAAACACCCGACCAGCACCTGGCAGGATTTCCGCCGCGAGCTTACGGTTCGCATTTTTACGCCAGGCACGCTTACAGCCATCGCCAATACCTCAGTCCCACCAACAAACACTGGGAAGAACTAGAAACTGAACAGCCGCAACAACGTGCGAATCACGATATTCGGCTGCCGGGTGGCTTCCGCGACCGCGCCCCGGCCCTTGATCTCCACCTGCAGATTGGAAATTGACGCCGACGGGATGGTATTCGTCGACGTCAGATCGGCGCCACGCACCAGCCCGCGCAAAATCACCGTCTGGCGGTCGTTGCCCACGCCGATATCGCGCGCCGCTTGCACCACCAGGACGCCGTTTGGCAGCGTTTCGACCACCTGCGCTGACAAGGTCAACTGCACGTTGGAGCTCAGGGTTGACGCCCCTTTTCCGTCGAGGGTATTGCCGGAATTGGCGTTGAAGAGATTCTGCAAGCGGTTCCTTGCACCGATGGCGCCGAGCAGGCCGGTGATCGCCGAATTGGCGGTAAAGGCGCGCGACTGGGAATTCTCGCCGGCGGTGTTGGCGATGAAGTTGTCGCTGAGGTTGATGATTACCAGGTCCCCCGGATTGCGCGCGCGGTAGTCGGTGGCCAGCACGGCCAGCGAGCTGGTTCCCTGCCACAAACTTCCGAGGGTCGGCGGAGGAGGCTCATTGACGACGCGCACGCTCGCCAAATAGTCCTGCAACGAGGAAGTGACCGGATCAGGCTTCTTTTTCGTGAGTCGCGACCACGGCGCGGCCATGGCAGTAACCGCTCCGAACAGCACGACCAGAACCGCGAAGCGGCACGAAAACCGCCCGCGTGTCAACCGTTTACGTGGCAGTCGCCCAGGCATCATGTATCTCCCGAGAAGCGGCGAGGCAAGAAGCATCGCCGAAAAAATTCACGCGCCTGAACCACGCGCGCTTAGAAACTCGCATCGAGCGTCTGGTAACCCGTAACTTGCGCGCGCAAGGTCCGCCCGCTCACCGGCAGGCGCACGCGAATGGTCTCGCCCGCGTGTCCCGCCTCCAGGGCTTGCACTTCCAGAACAATGTTGGAGTGCTCCGAGTGCAGACGCAATTGCGCAGTGTGTCCGGCGGCGATCAACACTGGCCCGGCTGCGGGACCATCCGCAGGCGCCGTAAGCGCCGGGCCGCGCGGTGCGCTGTAGGAAGCTAGCCGGGCCCCGGGGCTCGCTTCGTCGTCGCGCAGCACCGCCAGTTCACGGCTCGCCGTCTTGCCGACTACCACAAACGGCACGGTGTGGGCCTGCGACTCCGCGGTCATGCGCACGTCCGCACGTCCTCTGACAAGATCAACGAAAATCTCCGCAACCTGCAACCGCGCATCTCCGAGCGGTACCCGAAGCGCCGCATCCCAGCTGAGGTCCGACTGCTGCAAAGTCATGAGCGCGGCTTCTTCGCCGGGCGTGAGAGAGAATTTGGCTATGGCGTGGCGAATACTGGACAGAATTTCCTCACCGTCGAGGGCCCGATCGAGGCGTTGCACCGCGATGAGTTCCGGTATTGCGAAACTTGAAGCGGATGTCCCTGTCCGTTCGATGGCCTCGGCCACGGTTGCGCCGCTCAAGTATCGCGATGAGCCGCTCTGCGGAGTCCTCCCGAGCAGGATGGCATCGGCCAGGGCTCGTACTCTGTCGGGAACGCCGGCCGGCAGGAGATCTGCAAGGACGATGGCCTCACCCGGAATTTTCGCTTCGGCAAGCAGCGCAATGCGCACGGCACCGGCCTCGGAATTTCCCGCAAAGAACGCCGCGCCCAAAGAGCCAGCCAGCAGGCAGACGGCAACGCGCCTTAGCCCACCGGCCGTACGAGCGGGCTGAGCCGCTCTCCGTGCCGAGGACCATCGCCGACTGAGCATTCGCATTTCCCTTCCCCATGAACTTTGAAGAGTTCCTATCGACTAGCTGGTCAGCCCGTTAATGGTTTGCGCCATTTCGTCGGAAGCCTTGACCACGCGTGAATTCGCTTCGTAACTGCGCTGAGCCATGATCATGTTGATAAATTCGGTGACCACATCGACGTTAGAATTCTCAAGCGCGCCCTGCTGGATGGTGCCTAGTCCCTCGGTGCCACCCGGTGTGCCGGCAATGGGATTACCCGAAGCGGTGGTTTCAAGGAAATAGTTATTGCCCACGCTGCTCAAGCCGCCGGGATTGGCGAAGGTGGCAAGCTGTATGGTGCCCACTGTCTGCGCCGCCAGTTGTGAGGGCAGCTGCACGCTGATCGTACCGTCCGAGCCAATGGTAATGTTGGTGGCCGCGGCCGGAATGGTGATGGCCGGCTGCAACTGGTTTCCTTGCGCATCCACGATAATGCCGGTGGAGTCCAGGTGAAATTCTCCGGAACGCGTGAAAGCCACTTCCCCGGTGGGCAGTTGAATCTGAAAAAATCCCTGGCCCTCAATGACCAAGTCCAGGGGGTTGCCGGTCTGGTTGTAGTCGCCTTGCTGCTGAATGATTTCCGAAGACGCGGTGCGCGCGCCAAGACCGATCTGCAGGCCCTCCGGGTAGTTGGTCTGCTGCGTGGAAGCCGCGCCTGGAGCGATCAGATTCTGATAAATCAAATCCTGAAACTGCAGCCTTCTGCGGCGGAATCCGGCGGTTGTAGCGTTCGCCAGATTGTTGGCAATGTTATCCAGATTTAGGACCTGGGCCTGCATGCCGCTGGCTGCCGTATACAAAGCTCGCGCCATTTTTGAGTCTCCTTTTTTCGCGGGGCGTTTTGTGCTTATGGGCGTTAAAGGCGCCCGATATCCGTCGCCGCGGTTTTGTTGAATTCGTTGTGCATAATCGAGAGCGCCTTTTCAAAGGTTTGCGCGTTTCGTTCGAGGTTGAGGACCGCCACCGTGCTGCTCACCACATCGCTGTTGGAGGCTTCAAGAGATCCCTGCAGGACGGAGACGTTGGTTGCTGGCTTGGCGCTTCCCGCGGGAGCCGCCAGATTGCTCGCGCCCTCCTGGGTCAGGGGCGTGCCGGCCGGGAAATCCTCGATGCGCAACTTGGCCACCAGCGCGCCATTGACGGAGATCGAACCGTCAGCGCTGATATTCATCTTCCCGGCGCCAGCGGGGAGTTGGATCGGCTGAACGCGTCCATCGGGCTGTTCGCTCAGAACCTGATCGCCCTTCTGGGTCACCAGGTTGCGATTTCTGTCCACCACAAAACTGCCGTCACGGGTGTAGCGCACCCCTGCGGCGGTCAGCACCGCGACAAATCCAGTTCCTTGCAGGGCGACGTCGGTGTCGTTCCCGGTAGATATGGCTGTGCCTTGCGAGAGGTCGAGGCGTGTCCCGCCAAGCACGCCGTATTGATTTACCGCGAGACTCATGGGGTTGTCCGTTGCCGGCTGCAGCCATTCGGAAAAAGAGCGGTAGAAGGCGTGCTGGGCCTTGAAGCCGTTGGTGCCGGCATTGGCCAGGTTGTTGGCCACCACGTCCAAGGCTTCGACGCGCGCCGAAAAACCGGCGAATGCGGAATAGAATGCGCTGTCCATGGTGTGTGACCCTCGCATAGACCGATGCACCCTCGGGTCCATTGTTCGGGCCGACGTGCGATCGCCAACTCATTGAAAACGCGAAGGCTGTCTAGCAGGCTTTTGGTTGTCTCGCTGCAAGATGGGCGTGCTTTGCCGACCGCGGGCCAGCATCAAGGCAAAACGTGCCGGGGCCGCAACAGGATCTTGGGGACGCCGGACGGTTCAGCCACTTGCATCTCGCCAGCGCCTGCGGTTATCTAATGGGGAGCAAACGGGCGGTAGAAGTAGAATAGGACAGAGACTCAAGGGAGATGATCATGAGCGAAATCGCCACATTTGGTGCCGGGTGCTTCTGGGGTGTCGAAGCGGCTTTCAGCCGCATCCCCGGGGTCAGCCAGACTGCCGTGGGCTATTCTAACGGTCTCACGGAGAACCCGACCTACAAGGATGTGTGTACCGATCAGACCGGGCACGCCGAGGTCGTCGAGGTGACTTACGACCCCGCGAAGGTCACGTTTCCGCAGCTGCTCGACGCGTTCTGGGCGATGCACGACCCCACGCAGGTCAACCGCCAAGGCCCGGACTTCGGCAAGCAATACCGCACAGCAATTTTCTTTCACAGTCCGGAACAGGAAGCGGC
Source organism: Candidatus Acidiferrum sp. (assembly GCA_049516615.1). Taxonomy (GTDB): domain Bacteria; phylum Acidobacteriota; class Terriglobia; order Acidiferrales; family UBA7541; genus Acidiferrum. The sequence continues at coordinate 10,009 of JBEKSZ010000115.1, forward strand.
GGCCAAAGCTTCTGTGGCGGCGCTAAACGCCAGCGGCAAGTTCAAGCGGCCTATTGCCACAGAGATTACGCCAGCAGGGAAATTTTATCGTGCCGAGGAGTACCACCAGAAATATCTCGAAAAGCGCGGCGTCGCCAGTTGTCACATCTAGGATTTGCGACCTAGAAATTTCTCGCCGAGCAGCTCGTTTGGCTCGCCCCGGCAGCGTTGCTGCTGCATTTTTTTCGCGCACCAGATTCCCAAGCCTTATTCGGACTCGCCCGCGCCGGAGCGGCAAGCTGGCGCGTTTCCGAATGGCGTTTTTAGCGGCGTAGCCACGTGCAGTTCGATCTGCAAACGAGCGTTATCAGAGCGAATGCCCACAGGGCCGTCGAACGCTAGGGCATCCGCCCCAACAGAACCTTCCCAAACCAGGGCGCCGTCAGCCAAAACGCGCATCTCTTGGCCATTCATTTCCGCGCGAAGAGCGTGCGCGTCCCCCGAGCGCAGCTCGGGGAGCGGCTTGCTGCGCGCCGGCTTGATGTTGCGGTAGCCGCGATTGCCACACTCGGCGCTGCTGTGCCGGCCGGGGTTGCTTTTCACGGATACGACCAGCTTCGACTCGGGCTCGATGCGCCACATGGCGTAGACCAAATTGCAGGCGTCTTGCGCACGCAGCTTGAGACCAAACTGGCGGCGCAGTTCGCCGGAGCCGAGCCGCGCTTCGCTCTCCGTGCCGCCAAGAAAGGTGAAATGCGCTTCGACGGCTTGGGGAGTCAGCGTATTTACGTAGGCACGCATCTTTGCAACGTTCACAAAGAGACCCTCTCCCGGAGATTCCTCGAGTGCTCCTTCGGTGACGCATAGATTCGCCCGAGAAACGCTTATCCATTTTTGCGGAGAGGATCTTGACGCCACACAGAAACACCAAGCCCATAAAAAAATGACAAGCCCAGCGACTCCACGATCTCGCGTGCGCAAACCGTTCTCCCGAAAACCAGCAGCCCGTGAATCCCGTAGCGCTAGGACCAGGGCTCTTCGCCAGCCTTTTCCTGCGGCCTGGTGGGCTTCTCGGCTACCGCGCGTTGCAGGGCCTTGGAGGCCGCCGCGAGTAAAGCTTCGAAATCCTCTTCCGCATTTCTCGCAGAATTCGGCGTCCGCCTCGCGGGAATCCCGCTTGCCGGGTTTGCGTCATGTTCGGCCCCAGAAGGTCCACGTTTGTTGTTCATCGTATCCTCCTGTCTCCAAGTACGCGAGCAGAGAATGTATGGATGCGGCCCCGGCCAGGACGGCTGGAACCGGCCGCTTCCTTGTCGCGCCACTGCCGCTGGCCGTAAAAGCGCAGGAGTCCGGGTCCCGGTAAATTCAGGGAGCGGCGCGGGCGGCTTCGGGCTGCACTAGATTCCTGAGGTGCGGCACTTTTGCTTTTCCTGGCGCTCCTGGCGGCAAGCTTTCAAGAAACCGCCCCGCAGAAATATCGAATCGCACCTCAGCGTCAGCTGCTGGCTAGGCCGGTTTGATTTCTGCGGGCGCAGCTCTGACCTGCAGCACGATCTGTTGCACGGCCGATTCGACGGAAAATGTATCCACCAGCAGCTTGCGCGCATTCGAACCCATACGCAGGCGCAGTTCGGCGTCGGAAGCAAGTCGGAGCGCCGCCTCACGCAGCTGTTCATCCTTACCGTTCCTGATACAGAGACCAGCACCGGATTTTCCCATGAGTTCGAAGAGGTCACTTCCTGGATTGACGCTGGCCAAAACCGGGACGCCCCAGTACAGGTAGCCCAGCAGCTTTCCCGGGATGTTGTGATTGCTTAATCTGCGGTCGAGGCTGATCAGTCCGACGTCGAACTCAGAGAGCATGGAAAGATATTGGCGCTGTTCGACTGCGGGCAGCAATGAAACATTGGCCATTCTCTTCTCGGCGATAATCTTGCGAAGACGCGGCACTTCGCTGCCTTCGCCCACCAGCAAGAAATGAATTCCCGAGTGGCTGGTGAGACTGCATGCCAAGCGGACGATATTGTCGACGTCCTGTGCGACACCCAGGCTGCCTCCGTAGAAGAACACCACTTTGCCGCGAAGGCCGAGTTGGGTCCGGTATTCCGTTTCGGGGAGATTGCTCTCCTCTAGGGCCATCCAGTTGTAAAGCACTTCCATCCGATACTTACGATCGGCAAAATTATCCGCGAAATACTTGAGATCACCCGGGGACTGCACGGCAATCACGTCGGCGTTGTCGTATTGCTGAATTTCCTTGCGATGGAGGTAGCGGTAAAGCAGACCGCGGCGGAGCACCCCGGCATCCACCGCCCATTGCGGGAAAATGTCCCTCAGCACCAGATACGCCGAGCAGCGCCAAAGTAATTTCAAGCGCCTGACCAAATCGCCCCAAAAAATGGTCGGCGAATAGAACACGATCAGATCCGCCGGGTGGTCGGCGAGGAACCTTCCGGCCTTCTGCCAGACGAGCGCGGACAGGCGAGATTCATGGAAGCCGCGAAGAGGCCGCGAGGCCCCTTTGATGCGCGGGGATTTTACCCGTGCCACGCGCAGTCCGTCCTCCACCGAGATCTCCAGATTCCTGGCAATGTGATGCGCGGGTGTGAGGACCGTGACCTCGTGGCGATGTCGTCGAAACTCGACGCCCAGGTCATGGACCAGCTTGGCGCTGGACTTGCTAGAGGGCAGGTAACAATCGACGAGAAGCAGGACGCGCACGGATGACCTTTCCTAAGTGCAGCGCGCAAATTAAAGGCTGGAAGCGAGTGCGCTCGTGGAGCCTAGGGTGGAGAGATCTTCAAGGCCCAGGGGGCGAAATCCCAAGACGATGCCTGCAACGGTGTTGGCGACATGGGGCGCAAGATACTCAGGGGGAGGCTGCCAGCGTCGGTTTTCCCGCGTAACCAGGTTCACGGCGTTAACGATGGTCTGGGGGTCGCAGCCGGCGAGGATATTGGATCCGCATTCGATGGTTTCCGGTCGTTCGGTCACGTCGCGAATCGTCAGGTTCGGCACCCCCAGGATGCATGTCTCTTCTTGCACCGTGCCGCTGTCGGACAATACGCAGAAGGCACTTTGCTCGAGGCGGACAAAATCAAAGAAACCGAAGGGCTCGAAAAAACTGAGCCCCGGGTGCAGCAGCTTGATGCCGAACTGCTGCGCTTTTGAACGCGTACGGGGATGCAAGGAGCACAAAACGGGAAAACCGAATTGCTTATTCAACAAGACCAGCGACTCCATGACACCGAGCAGGCGGCGCTCGACGTCGACATTTTCGGCGCGGTGCATGGTGACCAGGAAGAACTTCTTTTCTTGCACGTTCAGAGTCGCAAGGATCGTACTGGCGGCAATTTCACGGGAAAAATGACGCATGACCTCGTGGATCGGGTTGCCGGTGACATAGATATTCTGACCCGCGATGCCTTCACGAAGCAGGTTCTCGCGGCTGCGATTGGTATAAGGCATGAGAACCGAACTGAGGTGGTCGATGATGCGGCGGTTGCTTTCCTCGGGAACCCGGAAGTCGTAACAGCGATTGCCGGCCTCCAGGTGATAGACGGGAATGCCGAGTCTGCGGGCAACGATCGCAGCCAGTCCACTATTGGTATCGCCCAGGATCAACACCCGGTCCGGGTTGTGTTCTTTGAGGAGGGCCTCTACGCGCGAAAGAATTTGCCCCACCTGCTCGGCAAAGCCTGACTGGTGCACAGCCAGTGACACGTCCGGCTGACGCACGCGGAGTTCACGAAAAAATAGTCCGCTCAAACGGTCATCGTAGTTTTGACCGGTATCGACGAGGATATGCTCGCAACCCTGATCGAGGTGCTTGATGATCAGGCTGAGGCGGATGATCTCCGGCCTGGTGCCGAGAATGGTCATGATTTTCAACGGAGCACCTCGGATTTATGGGAGACGTCCTCAAGCATCAAGGCCTGGGTGCGCAGGAGATGCTCGGTCGCTTCCGGGCTCATTACGTTGTCAGCGGAGCTGTATTCCCTGGCAAGGCAAGCAGCGCCCCTCCGGGGGTCGCGTAATTCAGGCAACATCGGCAGTATGACGTAGTAGATACCGCAGGCGACGGTACGATTGGCTTCTTCTTCGCTGATCAGAATTTCATGAACTTTCTCACCCGGCCGGATACCGACAATCTTGATGTCGACCGGGCGGTTGGCGATCAACGTTTTAGCAATGCGCGTGACCAGCGCAGAAGGTACGCGAGGGATGAACGTTTCACCGGCCAAGCCTTCGCGGACGGCGGCAAGAATCACGTCCACCGCATCTTGCAAGCTGAGCAAGAAACGCGTCATTTCCGGGGTGGTGATGGTCACCGGCCCGCCGTTGCGGATTTGATCGTGAAACAAGGGAATGACCGATCCGCGCGATGCCAGAACGTTGCCATAGCGCACGCACACGAAGCGGGTGTTCGGACAACGGATGTTGGCCTGAATAAAGACGCGTTCCTGTAATGCCTTGGTCATACCCATGGCATTCACGGGCTTGCAGGCCTTGTCCGTCGAGATGCCGACGACCGTTTCTATGGGTAAAGAGTGCTCTTGAATCGCGCGAACGATGTTTTCCGCGCCTCCGATATTTGTACGGACGGCCTCATAAGGAAAATATTCGCACGTGGGTACCTGTTTTAGGGCGGCAGCATTAAAAACCATATCAACGTCGCGCAAGGCTTGCGCGACGGAATGAAAGTCCCGCACGTCGCCGATGCGGAACTCTAATTTTTCTTGAAAATTGCGGTAAATAATTTCGTCGGTAGCCGCAACCTTATGTTGGTACTCCATGCGCATCAAGTGTTGCTTAGCTTCATCGCGTGAGAGAACGACGATTTTGGCCGGATTGTCGTCACTGCCGTCGAGAAACCTGCGCACCAGGGTTTTGCCGAGCGAGCCCGTGCCACCGGTGATGAGTATTTTTTTTCCGGCAAAGCTTAGTATTTGATTCTTATTTCCATCGACCATAAGGGGTGTCATCCTTTGCCAGTTCCGCTACCAGGTCCGGCCAGGGCGGGCAGATTAAGCCTGTAGCTTGCACGAACTTGTCTCCTCTCATACTGCGGTCACAGAAAAACCCCGAATTCGCGGTGATTTCGATGTCCAGCCGGTAGGCGTCACGAAGCAGACAAAGTAGCTCAAACTTCGAAATCGTCTGGCTGGTGACCTGATATAAGCCGGCGAGCTGCGAATGTTCCTCGATTAAAAGCTGCACCAGTTTCGCCAGGTAATTAGTGGTCACCCCGGAAAACATCGCCCGGGTGTATCCCGCGACAGTTTTGTGATTCTGCTTCAGAAACCACTCGAGCAAAGACTCCTGGTGTTGCAATTCCCTGCCAATCATGGACGTGCGAACGGTTAACGCGCGGCCGCCCACGACTTCGCCAAGGAATTTGGTCCGCCCGTAAAGATCTTCCGCGTCGGATAGATCTTCTTCTTGATAATTGCCTCGGCGGCCGCTGAACACACAATCCGTACTAAAGTGGATCAGCCTTGCTCCCACGCGATTGCAGATGGCCGCCACCTGATGGGGCAATAGAGCGTTTACTGTGATGCTGGGAATGGCACTTTTCGCTTCCTCGCGCTGCTTGACGATTCCGACACAATTAACCACAACTTCAGGCTTGCTTTGCACAAGCAAACGCTCAAGGGCGGCAAAATCCGCGACATCGACGTTTTGAAGCACGCCTCCCGTGTGCAGGAGCTCCACTTTGCGCAGGGCCTGTTCATCGAGCGCCCTCCGGACGGTGCAGATGGTATCCGGATGGCGGCCGCGCAAGTATTGGAAGAGCTTGTGGCCCAGCATTCCGGCGCCACCTAAGATCAGGATTTTCATATTCTAACGATGCGGCACAATTTGTCGCTGTTACCCGTTGCTGCCACCGCTCTCCGGACGGCGGACCCGGTGAAGTTGACAACGGCGCGGGAGTCTAGCGCGCCAGGGCTAGATGAAACAGTTCAATTGTTTCGTCGTAGTGATCGTTCGAAGATGCCCAAACTCCGACAAATTGCCGCGCCCGCGCTGACATCGCTGCATAAGTATGCGAGTCCATGTCGACGCATTGCTGCAAGATGCATCGCCACAATTCGCCATCATCAAGGGGCAAACTCCATCCCGCTCCGCTGCTCGTCGCATCCTGCCAGGGAGTCTGATTACTTAAAATGACCGGACATCCCGCGGCCATCGCCTCAAGAATTACGTAGCCGAAATTCTCTCCCAGCGTTGGCAGCAGGAAAAAATCATAGCTTGAAGCGACTTCAGGAACAAGTTCGCGGCGCACCGTGCCGCGATAACGCACGGTCACGTTCGCAGGCAGGACTTTTATTTGCTCCTCGCAAGACTTCCAATATTCGCGATCGTCGATTGGGCCAAAGATATCGAACTGTACCGACCCGCTAAGCTTGCGCATGGCGTTTACGGCGAAGACCAGGTTTTTCTTTGGTGAAATGCGGGAAATGAATAGAAATCGGGCACCCGCCGCCTTTGGCATTTTAGGAGGCTGGCGGCTCGCTTCAAGCCAATCGCGACTGGGAAGATCCCAGGCAACGTGGATACGGGGCTGCTTTCGCCGGCCGGTACCGAGCACTTTAGCAATCTGCTGGCGCTCTAGTTCCGAGGAGGCCTGCCAAATCAAATTGTCATAGAGCCCGACACGGAAAGCGAAGTGGACGTAAATGCTTTTCTTAAATCCCTTGATCCTGAGCGCCCCGGGGGAAAACTCTCCGCGTGGCGACAGGACGATTGCGCAGCTGGGCAGCAGACCGAATCTTCGGAGAAACAGTACTTTAATCACCAGCGTCGAGAAAAAACTGTTTAGGTAGATTACGTCCGGCCGTACTTCGGAAATACGACGCCGGAGGTGACGGAACGACAGATCAGAAGTGTAGAGAACGCGAGCCTTTCGGACATCCTGCCATTCCATCGCGCGAATATCAGGGTAGGGAGTTTCATCTGTCAAATCGCGGTCGCGGGTGAAGACGAAGATACTGAATGTATCTCCGATCGCATCGGCCAGGTTGGACAACGCGGTTACCAGTCCTCCGGCCTTATAACCGGGCAAATACCAATCTGCCAAAACGAGAATTGTCGGCTTCAACGATGCACCGGCAGATCGGCAAGCTTCCAGGCCGAGAGTCGGCGGCCCGCCGACACGCCGTCGTCAGGAATCGAATGTGCCGGTGGCGGGAAGAAGAATGGGGCCTTTTCTAGGTTCAACAAGCGGAAATCGCCCGACAGAATATCCGCATTATATTGCAAGTCGCTGTCACTCGTGGCGATCAGGAAGGAGGCGCCCGACTTGCGGCAATTCTCGAGCAAGCGTTGAATATCCTGAAACGACAAATGAAACAGCACCTCGCGGCAAAGGATTGTGTCCGACATGGGCAGCGGATCGCGCGTGGCGTCCAGTGTCAGAAAGGATCGTTGCTTCGAGCAATATAACTTGGCATTGGCTGCGATGACCTCGGCAACGATATCGATCCCGGTATATCGAAAAGGGAACGGGATTTCCTTCATCCAGGTAAAATCACCACAACCGACGTCCAGTAGCGATTGCGTGCTGAGAGATTTCAGCAATTCCGCCAGGTATTGCCGGACGCTCCCGGTATTTTCCAGATCCGAGCCCGATCCCGAGGGCGAACCGTCCGAACGTGCGCGGATCCATACGCGATTTTTGTAGACCGCCGAAAAGCGTTCCGAAAGGGAGGCATGGAGGAGGTGATCGACGTTCTCTCCGCGAAGTTTGCGAAGTGAAACATGGAGCCTGCTCAGACCCGCCCTGGCGATGAGGTCGCGAGTTATCTCTTTGGCGGTACGAAGAAAAGTCACACCGTCCTCGTTAGCTTTCCTTGGTACAAATCGGATCGCATCGCAGCTGCATTTTCGGACGGACACTATTTTCCGACCGTGAGTGTCTTCGGGCGTTCAGGAACCTGACTCCAGGTTCAGAAGGGTGCCGCGAATGAATGCCGCGAGCTTGATCGTTTGTCTTTCCCATGTCTTGTGTGTCTCCACGTACGCCCGGGCGTTTGCCCCGGTTCTGCGCCGCTCCTGCGGAGTGAGGGCGGCAACGCGTTGAATCAGTTGGCACAGAGCCTCTGGCGTCTCTTCTTTCAACAGATAAAGGAAGTCGCCGAACTCGTCCTCGACGTGGCCGGTGCAGGTCGAAATAATCGGCACACCGGAAGCCAGATATTCCATCATTTTGGAAGGAAAGAAATACCTCGTATTTCGCAGAGTCGTTATCCGGAGGTTGATGAGCAGGCTCGAAGAATTGTAGATTTCAAGTACGCGCGGAAAAGGAAGCAACCCGAGGAACTCGATTCGCCCGTCCTTAGAAGCGGCTTCGCGAACACGGCTCTCAAGAGGTCCCCAGCCAGCGATTCGCAAACGAAAGCGTTCTCCGGGTAACATGGCGAAAGCTTGCAAGAGTTCCGGAATACCATTTGTTTCGTTGAGGCAGCCCGCGGAGGCGATCACGAAGCGGTCTTCCGGGGTGTCCTCGGCCGGCGCTGCGTTCAGGTTTGTTAGCTCGAAGATTTCTTTCTGGATACCGCCTTCGAGACGCAGATGAGGCTTTCCGTGGAGAAAATCGTCCGCGATGGCATCAGAGACCACAATATGGCCATCAAAGTGAGGGATTAGTCGCCTTTGTAGCCAATAGTCGAGCCTATAGTAAAAGGTATCTGGAACCGTCTCGCCTGGTATATCGATATCGCACAAAGAAGCCAGCGTTTTCGCCCGAATCAGCCACGCACCCAGCAGAATAAACAGCCCGGGAGGCACGGTGAGGTTATAGCAATAAACGACGCGAAATCGTGCTTTGCGATTCTGCCAACCCCAGCGGAGCAACTCGAAGATTGTGCCCACCCCGATGCACAACTGCTTCAGCGGCGTGGCGTTAATAAATGGTACAAATCTTATCGGCAGGCCATCTTTGAGTGACGCGCGATGAGCGCCCACCCATAGCCTGCCTGCGGAAGGATGCCGGCGAGAAGAGAGAGGCATCGCGCTGATCACGGTCGAAGCCGGCAGCCCCGCTTTCTTCAAGCCGAAGAGTAATTCCCGCTGGTACATCTGACCGGCCGGCGAGAATGCCGAACTATGAAATCGAGATTCATCGGGCACCACGGTACCGACGAAGGCCAAAGCAATAGCTTCGCTAGGCTTGTTGAAGGTCTCCACAAAACAATCTCTGTCCTTTCTTGAAACATCCCCGCCTGAGCGTCGAAAGAATTTATGCACTGGCAGCAGCGATTCGTCCGCCGATTGGCGATGGCGCCCGCCGACTGCGCCACCAGAGAATGAGCGTTACCCAGAAGGCTGCAAAGCCTTCGCCGGACTGCAGGAGCTGGTTGTTTGCCGGGAAGTAAAACAACATGATCACAAATTGCGAAAATATAACGACCGCAAACGGGTTTTTACAGCCTAGCGTGTCGATCCAGGACAGGGCGAACAGTCGGCCAATAAAATAGATGACCACGATCGTGCCCGGAAAGGAAACATCGGAAGCAATCCACGGATAAATAGTAGCCCACAGCTGTTGGGAGTCCCACCCGTATTTTTCGATTCGGACGGGGTAAGGGCTCTTCAGAATTTCTTTGTCTCCCGTGATGCGAGCCGCTTGGCGGTAAAGAAAGGTCGAATTGCCGACTCCATACATCGGCACGAAGGGCTCGCGGAGCGAAAGACTAAGAGCATAGTAGCCCGGCGTCAGATAGATATCCAAACCCATCACCACGGCGGTCGGCGCCGCACCTAGATGGCGAATCAAGAAATTGTCAGTATCCGCGGTCGACCCAGTTGCCGGGAAAAACCCCGAAGCGACAGGCGACCCAGCACGAGCGAGCATGCCCGCCCCGAAAAATGCGAGAAAGAGAACAAAAGCGGCGACGCTGCAAACTGCGAGCACGGCGATACGGCGAAATCCCAGAACAATCGTACCAGCCTTATGAGCAGCAAAGACCATCCACGGTAGTAGCAATACAGTGTCGGCAATTGCCTTGTTTGTGCCCATAGCGAGAAATAACGCAACCGTGGACAGAATGCCAGTAGTGGCAAGGATTCGAGTCTTATTATCAAGACGTTCCCAATAGAAAACGGCGAGTGGAAGGAGCATGCCGAGTAGAGGGCCCAAGAGGATGCGTATGTACTCGATAAGTGGCAGACCACTCGACTCCGTTGTTAGAGAGTAGGTCGATGCGTAGGCTTCCCCCGGGTTAAAGATCCCATACACCACGTCAGGCATAAAATTCCCCGTGCGGGCCTTGCTGGTTGGGAACAGCAGCAGGAGCGTGGCCACGGCACTCGACAGCACCAATCGCGGGACTTGTACATCTCCCCGATAGCCACGCGGTTCGCGAAACGCCACGCGCCAATATCCGGCGAAGAGAGCCACATGCGCTAGCGCGAGAAACGTGTACAGAGAAACGGGATTGTCCACCGGGTAGTCAAATGGTCCCAGCGAAAAAAAAAGCACAGTAAAGGTGAGGTACATGACGAAGAAGAAGATCGGAAAGAGGCGAACCCACATTGGAATCGTATTGTAGAGTGCGCTCGAGGCAGCTGTTGTCATAAAACGTTTCTTCTCTCTTGATCCGCAACCATCGTCGGCACTTCGCGCAAAGTTATCAAGTAAATTGGCAGGTATCTATGCAAGGACTAGCGCGCTGAGGGGCAACTGAAGCCAAGACGCACGGTCGTGACGCACCGCGATTCCGTACGGCAAACGGAAATGCGTAGCATTTTCACCGTTCCCGAGCGAGCCTAAAGAGCGCCCGGACGGACGATCGAGTGTTCCACAACATTTCTTTTGCATAGGAATGACAATTGTAATAACCGTCGTCTAGGCCGATGCGGACGACCTCATCGCGCTTCTGATAATAGGTTCCAAATAATTGATCCCAAACCGGCAAGAGAAATGCAAAGTTCTTGTCGAGATGCTTCTGCTCCATCGAATGGTGCACGCGGTGATCGTGCGGAGAGATGAGGAGCCAGCGGCCGAACCAGCCGAAATCCCAGTCAAGCTCCGAATGAATGAGCATGGCATGCGCGGAGATAATTGCGGCAAAAACCGGATACATCCGTGGAATACCGAGAACCGCGAATGGAACGGCTCTGAAAAAAGTGGCGAGAGGAACCACCAAGAAGCTGTCACGGCGTGCGGTGACGATTCCCATCTCCGTCGCCGAGTGATGAAACTTGTGAATCTCCCACATCCAGGGCACCTTGTGCATAAGGCGATGCATCCAATAATCGAAAAAACCAATTACGAAAATCAATAATAGGTTTTGCGCGATAATGCTCGGTATGGAGCGCAGGAGATTCAACCCTAGATACTGGCGCACAAAATGCCCGAAATAAAAAGCTGTGCCGAAAGCAGCGAGATTGCCAGCGATCGCCAACATCCCGGTCATGTCGAGAACACAAGAAATTATGTCGCGTTTTAGTGACGCCGACGGACGCAACAGCTTCCTTAAGCTGCTACGATCCCACCCGATCACAAATAGCTCCAGGAGAAGTACCAGGGACAGTCCCGCCACTGCGCTGATGGCGCTCAGCGCGATCAACCCAGCGCGAGCTTTTATAAAAGCTAGCATGCGATTGTGCATCTTAGCATAGCGCCTAAGTAACTCCCGAATTAGACTCGATGGCTGACACCGATCGATACTGCAGGCTTAGGTCGTCGAGGTCGTTGAACCGACTCGCTTGAGCGAACGTAGCACCAAGTTCATTAACTCGTGCGACGTCGTTGCATCGAAAGCCCAGAAAATTCTCGGACGCATACGCAAAAGAAATACGCAAAAACCGATCAACGCCAAAAGACTAGCCGCCTGCCCCAAACACGCCGCCGCCGCCAGCCCACTGATGCCAAATCCTCGGTAGGCCGGCACGCCGACGGCAAGCAGCATCGCCAGGCCCAATAAATTCGAAATGATCCCAAGTCTCGGGTGTTCCGCCGCGCGTAAACCCTGCTCGAGTGCTTCGCCCATACCCCAGAAAGCAGCGGCTGCTATCAAAAAAAATGTGGCTCTCGTGGCCGAAAGAAACCCTGGACCAAATAAAACTCGGATGACCCATGGTGTAACGATGGCCGCGAAGACACCCATTCCAACCGCGGCCACCTGGGCTAGCCGGAAGTGTCGCGCCACGGTTTCGAGCGCATGGTCCTGCCCCGTCTGCCGCGCCACTGCTGCGAAGCCCACTTGTACAAACGGATTGATCACTCCTGCTTGCCCAATGGAGATAGCCTGGGCCACGGCGTACCCGCCGATCGCTGCAGCAGGAGCCAACCGCACCAACAGGAACATATCCGCCCGCAGGAGCGCCAATGCAGCCAGGGTCGGAATATAGAAGCCGAAGCCTCTCCGGAGAAGACGGAGCGCTAGACTCCAGTTTGGGCGGGACACTGCGATGCTTCTCCAATCCTGGCTTGCGCGCAGAAAAGCTGTGCATAAAACGGCCAACAAACTTGCCAGGGCAAATTTTCCGGGCGAAAAATGATGATTTGGCCAAATGAAGAACACGATCGCCAATAGGTAGAGGGTACCCGGAATCACCTGGAAGAGGCTGAACCGGGCAAATCTTCCCCTCCCCTGGTCGATACCGGTGAGCGCCACCGTCAGATACGTGGCGGGCAGATAGAGGGTGAAAAGTCTTGCAGACGCCAGCAGTCCGAGCTTATCGGCCGGCAAAAAAAAAGGCAGAACCATCGACAGCAGCAACATTTCCACGCACCCTAAAATCAGCGCGCCCCAAAATGCGGTCGAAACTAATTCCGCGGTCACCTTTTCGCATTTACTGCTCTCGACGATCAAACTGCGAGAGAATTCGAACTCGCCCAGGGCGATCAACATCATTGGGAAGAATACGATGACCGCCAATTCACCGCGGCCGGACGGACCGAGTAAGCGTGCCGTCAGAATACCTGAAACCACGCCGAGACATCGCACCGCCGCAGTGGCAGCAAACGTCTGCGCGTAAGCGCGCCGGCTAGAAAAGCGAACGGGCGGAATTGGCCGAGCGGCGGGGTTTTCTTCCATAAGCGAGACTACGTTATTCGGCGGCGCGGTCATGAACTCGGTTCCGCAGTTGTTACCGCGGATCGCGTTTCTCGTCTTCGGCGATTTCTGCTTCGCCAGCCAACGCCTGCCTGCCGTCGCGCAATCCTGAGCCGTTCAGCAATCTGAGGGGCAGCCCGGCGCGCAATGTCGCAAGAACTTCCTGCGCCAGCGTCTTGGTCGGCGATTGCGAATCGATCTCCTTCCATCTCTTCACTCCAAGCACCCAACCCATCGCGAGAAACATCCCCGAAAACACACCCATCACCGCGATCCTCGCTCGCGGCGGAAAGGACTTCGTCTCCGGGATATTCGGCTGATCCAGGATTTTAACGCTCGGGATCTCCTTGGCTTCCTGCACCTTGGCCAGCTCATATTCCTGTGTGAGCGTTTCGAAAATCACTTGTTGCACCTTCACGCGGCGCGTCAAATCGGCAAACTGTACTCCCAGAACCGGCAGCTTCCGCAGCGACGGAAATGAAGAAGTTCCCGCCTGCGCATCGCCATCGGCCGCGCCGTGCTCCTTGCCAGTCAGTTTCAGTTCCTGGCTGCGAAGTTCGTCCACCCGGGCTTGCAGCGCACGCACGCGGACGTTGTTATCGCTGTAGATCTGCCGCAAACCCTGCAGTTCGGTTTCCGACGCGATCAATTCTCCGCCTAGCGTTGCAGCCGCCTCAATCATTGCTTTGCCCTGGGACTGTACGTCCAGCGCGGTATTCTTACTGGCAAAGTCGCTAAAATCCTTCTCGGAATTTTCCAGGTCGTTCTGCACTTGCGCCAAACGCTCTTCGAGAAACACCCGCTCCCGGTGCGCGGACGAGGTGTTCAGATGGGTCATCAAGGTATTAAGCTGCGTAACGTATTCCCCGGCTATGCCCGCCGCTCGTTCGGGGCTTCCATCGGTAACCGTGATGGTGATAATTCCGTTCTTCCGGTCGTTAAATATGTCCGTGCGCCTGGCTAGATCCTTCCGCGCGTCCTCCCATTTGCGATCTCCATATTCTTTGCGCAGGACGAATTTCGTAATCACAGCATCTTCCACGGTCCGGCTTCTCAGAACTCCCAGGAAAAGATCTCCGG